>CASEBB010000020.1 GCA_949286015.1 uncultured Succinivibrionaceae bacterium
CGGTTTTTAGAAGCAGTTTATATGTAGGAGGTGCTAGCGCAGTTTACCAGCAAGTTGCCCTAGCAGTACAAATAATCCTGCTCAACTCCCCGACGTCTGCTTAGGTAAAGGCCGTATATTAGCGGTTTTTGGAAAATCAGGCTCAACTCCACGACGTCAGACCCGCGAATCTAAGAGTGACAACGCAACTCCGAGCAGCAGAAACCTAACTCCTCATGGTGATTAATATGCGCCTAACCAGCTTATCAGCGCTATAGCTGCCACTTGTAGCACTAACTACCACCACTACCACAACATCCAAGCGCGCCCAGCGGGCATTCTTGCTCTACTTTGTAACGCCTAACCTGAAGTTAACGTCAGGGTGTTAATGTGCACAGAAAAGGGAGGTACCTGCAGCCTCTTACTCACCCCCAGCCCCCAGCACTAAGACCTACCACAGGGGAGCAAACTTTAGAAAAGATTACTACCACGAGCTGTGAGCGGCTCCGCCTCCATGCGGGCAAAGCTGCTTTAGCACACCTTGCTGTCTTCTCTCTTAGTGGTGGGACTCAGCTGCTCTGCTGAGCTTTGCACAGCCATGCTTTGCAGTGCAAGATTACGCTTACTGACATACCCCCTATGCGTGGTGCTCTGTGACGCCATGAAGCAGCCAGTGTCTGTAGTAAGAGGGGGTGTCAAACTTAACGTAAGCATGCTGAGAGGCGGGGTGGGCTCATACCATTGTCCAAAATTGTGATGATGTATGCATTTCCCTCTTGATCAATCACCAACTTGGCGCAATCGACGCATCACTAGCACGTCACTTGTTTCGACGGACATCCTTGAGTCTAAATCTCGTGCCCAGAGTGCACGATCCAAAAGCGCTATTGTATGGCCTTTCTAGCGGGAGCTATGGCTCTTTCTAAGCACTTCCTATTAGCACGCCTTTATTAGCAGGGCAGAGCTGATGCCATTTGTTTGACGCACGTTGTCAACATCACCATTCCTCGTCGCTGTCGCTCAGATAATCCTCCCGTAAGTGATCACCACGTTTTGTAACCTCAGGAGCTAGCTTCATGTGGATCTTAAAGTCTGCGCAAGAGCATCTTAGTAAAGAGCTACGAGAGAACGTATGGCAACAGCTGACGTCATACGATTTCTCCTCTTGCACTGACGAGCTCTCCCATCTTGATCGCTCCTTAGTCTCCTCTTTCTTTGATCGCGTGGTCGGCGCTTACACTCGCTATGTGCTCGTCGAAACGACCTTTATCATTCGATCAATCCGTGAGGTTAACTCTTTAGAAGAGCTCTATGCCCAGCGCCAAGCACGCGCTGCGCAGCAATTGCAGGTGTTTTTGCGCAAAGAGCAGCTCTACCAAGAGACCATTGCTCATGGCTATACTGCGGCTACGATCATAGAGTCATTAGTGGCGGCTGACCCCGCTGGGGCCTTGTTAGTGGTAACTGGCTGTGGTGCCATTGTGGATGTGTTGCATCCTAAGCCAGCAGGTGAGGACAATCTGCTCGATACTAATGCGGCAGAAATGCTGATCATGGCCAGCCAAGCTCTGGGTGGGGAGAACAGCGAATTTCAGCTGGTAGAGGCTATTCCTCTGAACAAGGTGCTTAAGCACAGCCATGAGGAACAGCAGCAGACAGCAGCTGCCACGCTGGAGCAGAGTGCCAGCGAGAACAGCACCGCCGAGGCAGGAGACACGGCTGCTACTGCTGCTACCCCAGAGGAAACCATTACTAAGATAGAGGGCACGGGGGAGCAACAGAGTACGCTGGAGCAGGACGCTACCTCTGCGACTAATCTGGCTTCGCAGAGCAGTACCCAGAGTGCAGAGCGTACCCTAAGTGCAGAGAGCTCCGTAACGGTGGATGCGGCAGCACCGGAGAGCGTGTACACGGGGCGGGCGCTGGTAGTAGAAGCCAAGGCGCCAGAGATGGAGGCCACGGGAACGGAGCTCACTGGCCAGCATTTTAGTAAGTACCGTGAGCGTCATTCTGAGCGTGATGCGGGGAGCGTAGCAGATAGCTCTTACAATGAGCCGCAATATACTGAGCACAGCAGCAACACTGCTGTAGGAGCGGGCACTGCTAATCGCGATGCTAATAGTCGCTCAGGCTTTGCCCCGCGAGGAGCAGAAAGAGGCGCCGAGCGAGGCTATGGGCGTGACAACAGACGCAAGAAGCAGCAGCAACGCTTCTTTGGTAATAAAAAGGACAACGTTGCTAAGCTTGCCGAGGCGGAGCATCTCTCCCCCAACGTTAAGTCGTGGCTCTCTAACTACACCCAAAATCTGCGCAACTCGCTCTTTGCTAATATTGCCAATAAGGTACCGGCCCCTGAGGACATTACGCTCTTTATGCCTATCGAGAAGGACAAAGAGAAGCTTACTGAGCAGCACTTTTACGATGGGCAAACGGTAGCGCTGCCAAGCAAAGAGCAGATGCAAGAGGCCTATGCCTACTTAGGTGAGGACTTTTGTGCGCAGCTTTTGTGGGATCGCAAGCAGCAGGTGATCTGCATTAATGGCGAGATCTTTTCCGCATCTGACTGCCGCGTCGTGACCAAAGAGCAGCTGCATGTCTACCAGAGCTACTATCACCACAACTCGCTCTTGATGCGTGGGGACAGTATCTTAAGTGAGCTCTACAAGCGCCGCTACGGCGAGTTCTCCTTTATGGTGCGGCTGGCGCTGTTTTTACAGCAATGGTACGACGACTGTGACGTCATCTTCTTTAATGATGGGCACCCACCGGTGAGCAAGCACTTGCTCATGATTCAGGCGGGGTACATGTTAAAGCACTTCAACTTAAAGTGCGGTGACCGCTTACTCATGGGGTCGCTGGGCATTGAACTGACGCTGGTGATGGCGCTCTTAGGTGGTATACACTTAATCGGTGTGGACGTCTCCTCAAAGTTTCGCCAGTACACCTTTACGGAGACGGCTACTGAGCAACGCTTTAAGCAGGCGCTGAACTTTGTGGGCCATCGCGTGGCTTTTTGCTTAAGCTCGCGCTCGATGTACATCCCACGTGACCTCTACCACAATGAGGCCGAGGTGACAAACTTTGTGCACCGCCACCATCGGCGCATTGTGCAGCATGCGGACAAATTTTTTGACCACATGCTGAGTGCTAATCCCTTTAAGGGGGATCGCAATGGGGACATGGTGGCCATGCGCTTTTTAGAGCGTGATGTGCGTTTTTCGCGCAAGATCCGCTACGAGTTCTCGGGCATGATCTTCCAGATGGCGCAGCAGTCCCTCGTGCAAGAGCTGCTTCAGCAGGGAGTAAAGATTGCCAGCTTCGACACGGGCCGCTTAGGTCTGTGGCGTGACAACGGCCGCTTGCCTGTAGCGCTCAAGGAGTGGCTTTATAAGGCGCGCCCAGAGACGGTGCTGCTCCTGACCACGCAAAAGGGCCTGCATGATGACGTCAATCAGCTGATTGCAGACGTGCTGCCAACGGATGTTGGTATCACCTACGTGCAGGGCTTGCGCATTCCTGAGAGCCACATGCCGGTAGCCTACAGACGCTGCCAGCCAGAGAGTGAGGAGTGGTTTACGCCGGTAAAGGGCGTGACCTGCAAGGCGCAGCACCAGCGCATGCTGCTGTCGTATCCGCTGCTTTTTGCCGAGCAGGCTCCTGTGGAAGCGCAGCTTAAGGTCAATCCTCAAGGGCAGTTTAAGTACGTCGCGGCGCTTGAGGACTTTGTGCTGCTCCATGGTCAGGACTTTAAGCTTGATGAGCTGGAGGCGCAGGTGAAGCCGCTACTGCCTCTCGGCTTAACGGCGCAGCTGGTGCCGATTGATGCCGGTGAGATCAGTGGCATGAGCACTGATGATGTTGTCTTGCTCTACAGCTGGGATGTGCTGGGTAGCATCTTTGATTGTGAGCAGAAAGGGGAAATGGTACGCGAGCTCTTGCAGAAGATACCAGAGCCGTGGCGACCGCACTTTGTGCTGGAGACAGAGCGTTTACCACTGACTGCAGAGCACAAAGCTGATCGCAATGCCGCGCGTAATGTGGTGCTCTCAAACAGCAATAAGCTCTGGGCGCCAATTGGTAATGAGGCTGCCGAGCAGGAGTGTGCGCACGCTTAGTCAGGTTGGCTGTATTCGGTAAGAAGCGGCCTGCTATTGTGTGAGGTGCTCTACACGGCATACAGCCAAGAGAGGAGCCTACTTGCGTCGGCACCTCTCTTATCGTTTTGCAGCGGAGGTAGCGCCATGGCGGTAGCACCACGTAGGGAGTGATCTCCTGAGGGCGTGTTACCCTTGTGTGAGCACAGCTCCTTGCCATTAACCGGCTCTACTCAGAGTTTGGTGGATACCACAACGTAACCTCACATCTTTAGGCAAGCACGTGAGCCGTGGTTATGGCGTTTCATGTTAGCCACCTAAAAGTAGTGTGGGGCTCTATCTACCAACATCTGAGAAGAGCCTCAAAGGCCGATTTTAAGCCCATAACAGAGGGGAAAACACTCTGCTGGAATAAGAGGGGCAAATGCTCGCGATCTCATCAGTGATGGCAGCAGAGGAGAAGCTGGTAACGACTTACACCTTGAGATCAAGTAGGTAACCTAAAAGCGCCTGACGGCGCCTTATCTCGAGAGTAGTGCCTTAGCAAATACCTACTCTCAGGGTAAAACACCTGATTGTAGGCACTTACCCCCTTTGAGATTTGCTTTTTGAGATACTCACGAGATCAATGGTGCGGGTTAGCCTGAGCATATCTATTGGCACTTAAACTCCAGCCCCTCCAGCTTGAGTGCCTTATCCATGCTTCCTGAGGTAAAGCCCTCCAAATCAAGGCAGAAATAGAGGTAGCCAGTAATTGAGCGCAGTAGCGCCACAATCTCTTTACGCTGTGCTATCACCTGTGATATAGCCTCAGGATCGACCTCTAAGCGCACGATGTGCTCTTGGGGATAGACGCGCACACGGACGTTGTAGAGACCCTGCGCGTGCAGCTTCGTCTCCACTTCCTCAATCTGTCGCATTGTCTCAACATTGAGCGTACTGTTGTACGCAAAGCGTGTCGCTAAGCACGGAGCCGACGGCTTTTGGGCCGCCGCTGGTAGCTTGAGCTCTGCTAAGAGTCCACGCACCTGCGCCTTGGTGATATTGGCCGCTGCTAAGGGACTAAAGACCTGTAGCTCCTTAATGGCCTGCAGGCCTGGTCTGTACACCAGTAAGTCCGAGGCATTGGTACCATCAATAAGGTGCGTGCATTGCTTTGCTTTGGCCTGCCGCCACAACAGGCTCATCAGCTCCTTTTTGCACAGGTAGCAGCGCTCCGGTGGATTGTTGGCAATAGCTGGGAGCTCATTTAAGGTCAGCACCTCAAGCGGCACCTTAAATTGCTGGCACAGCGCTTGGGCTTCGGCGACATCCGCAAGCGGATGCAGCTGAGAGCTCACCAAAAAGGCGTATACCCCACCCTCAGCGTGGTCATTACCCGCAATGTGGTCATTACCAGCAGCGGCTGTCCCATACAGTGCAGCTAGCAGCGCTAGTAAGAGCGTGCTATCCGAGCCCGCTGAAAAGGCCAGTGCTACCTTGTGCCCACGCAGAGGCTGTAACTGCTCTTGTAAGCGGGTCAGAGCCGCTTGCAATTCAGGACTCATTAGACCTTACCCTCACTCTTAGTCAGTGCCTGTTGATAGAGCTCACCACGAACAATGGCTTCTACCACCTTAAGCGGTAGCTGCTTTGCCTCAGCGAGGGCCTTGAGGCTCTCGTACTCAGGGTAGGCTACAGCGATATCACCAGTAGCTTGCAGCTCAGGATCAAGCTGACAGTGCTTTACTTTGACCACACCTAAGGAGCTCTGAAACTCCTCCGCCTGCCGTCCTAAGAGTAAGCGCTCCTGCCGACAAATACGCAGGCCAATCGCCGTGCTCTCGGTAAAGATTACCGCCGCGAGCTTGCTGATTTGTGCCTCATGGCACATGACGCACAGTTCCACCGCTGGGCGGTTCTTTTTCATCATGATAGGGTGGTAAGCCACATCGGCCGCACCGGCCGCAAGGAGCTTATCCATGAGGTGCCCTAAGAGCTCACCGCTTAAGTCGTCGATGTTGGTCTTAAGCTCGCAAATGTCATCACGGTAGCAGACGGCAGCATCTTGATCTGGCGTTACACCATTAGCGCTGGTCACTGCTGTAGTGTTGTTTGTAATCGAGCCTGCTGCGGAAGTCACGATTTCAATGAGGCGTGCCCGCACAAAGCTTGGCTTTTCATAAGCGCGCTTACCCGCACCATAGCCGCTTTGGAGCACTGTATGTGTTGGTACGGGGCCAAAGTCTGGCTCTAAGGCGGCAATGCAGGCGGCACCGGTTGGGGTGACCAGCTCACCATAGCAGCGACCAGTTTGCAGTGGCAGGTGGTGCTCACGACTAATGTTTTCTACCGCAGGTACCGGAATCGGTAAGAGACCGTGTTGGCAGACCACCTCACCATAGCCCTCACCCAAAGGTGTAGCGTAGGTCTTGGTGATACCTAAAGAGGTCACACAGACCGCAAAGGCTAAGATATCAGCAATAGAGTCGAGGCCACCTACTTCATGGAAGTGTACCTCATGCACGCTGGTGCCGTGGGCTTTGGCCTCAGCATGGGCAATGATGGTAAAGACCTTGATTGCTAAGGCTTTAGCCTCAGCAGAGGCCGAGCTCTTGTTAATGAGGTTGACCACATCCTGCAATTGCACATGATGGTGGTGGTGGGCATGGTCATGATCGTGCTCATGCGGATGTACATGGTCATGAGAGTGCTCATGATCGTGCTCATGTGGGTGTACATGGTCATGAGGGTGCACATGATCATGCTCATGTGGATGCACATGCCCTGTAGCCTGATAGGACGCCTGTGCTTGCGCCGAGACCGGCCCTCTAATGCGTATGCCCCCAGTAGCCTGCTCTGCTTGAGGCTGCAGCAGATGCGGGTAGAGATAGGCCATGTCATGGTCGTGGTTGTCCACATCCAGCTTGACATCAAAGTCGCACATATCAAGAGCGGCTTTAGTAACACGCTTGACTTCAATGTTAAAGCCACTTAAGCCTAAGCTCTGTAAAGCCGCCGTGACTAAGTCGAGGTTGGCGCCCGCATCTAAGAGGGCAGCAACCAGCATGTCACCACTGGCTCCCCGTTGGAGATCTAAGTGTAAAACGGACATGGACACTACACTACCAAACGCCGTGGCCTCTTGCAGGAGAGTGCAAGGCACGGCTATCTCTGATTGAATCTGTGCTTCAGCCCTCTGCTCTAAGCGGCAGGGGCGGGCGCTTGAAGTTAAGCGCTATGATGGCAGGCTAAGCGGTTAATCTGCGTGGCAATAAAGCCCGCACCAAAGCCATTATCGATATTAACGGTGCTGACACCATTAGAGCAGGAATTGAGCATGGTCAAAAGTGCCGACAGACCATGGAAGTTGGCACCATAGCCTACCGAGGTAGGCACCGCAATCACAGGATTGCTCACTAAGCCACCAATGACAGAGCCTAAGGCGCCCTCCATACCGGCTACGGCAATGACGCAATTGGCTGCTTGAATTGGTTGCAGGTTAGACAGTAAGCGGTGGATACCAGCTACACCAGCATCGTAGACGCGCTCCACATGCCCACCAAAGTACTCGCAAGTAAGCGCCGCTTCTTCTGCTACGGGTAAATCAGCAGTACCCGCTGTGACCACACAAATGGAGCCGATACCCTGAAACTCTGGCTCCGGCTCGGTTGCAGCGGCGGCCGCCGCGTCACTCTCACTTGTTGCATACTTGAGCTTGACGCGTGGCAGGTACTTGGTGGCAATAGTACGGCTGAGAGGATCGTAGTACAGCGATACCTGCATGTGCTCTTGTAAGAGCTTCGCTTGCTCAGGGGAGCAGCGTGTGCCTAAGATCTCACCTTCGGTTTGCAGCAGCGTCGTAAAGATCGAGAGCAGGTGCTGGTCTGCTTTGCCTTGGCAAAAGACCACTTCGGCCATGCCGGTACGCAGACGGCGGTGGGTGTCTAACTTGGCATAGCCTAAGTCTAAGTAGGGAGCTGCTTGTAATTGGGCTTTGGCGTCAGCTACGGAAACGGTTCCGTCTTTTACGCCTTGTAAGAGGGACTCGACATCCATGGCTTACCTCAAAGATTGACCTTTAGTGAGCGTGTGTGGGTATAGATAGGGGACTGTAGGAGCTGCGGGAGTAAGAGTAGCCAGCAAGCAGTAGCATCAAGAGCGTTTTACCCCGAGGTTAGGGGCGTAAAAGCGTCCTTTTATGTGGATTTAAGCCCCTTGAGGCAGCACCTGACAGGTAGCAGCAAGCTCTACTACCGCGACGTACCTCTAAGGTAGGTTAGTGGCTGTGTCGCGCTTCTGTGTGTGGGCTTAGCCACCTTAAGAGCGCGCGTGTGCTGGCGTTGGTGCCTCTGTACAGGTAAGAGCCCGCTGGGGCTATTGCTGTCAAGTCACGTCCTTACCGTCAGTTGCCGCCTCAGCTTGTGCCTTGCTCTGCTCCAGCGCCGCTGTCGCTACGGCCAATTGCGCAGGAGGCAAATGGCAAAACACCATTTGCTCCGCACTGAGCTTTTGACATGGTGGCTTTTGCTGTAAGCACATCTCCGTACCCAGAGGGCAGCGTAAGACAAAAGGACAGAGCTCATCGCTACTGCGCGGGCAGGACAGAGCCTGTGGTGCCTGCCACTGATCGAGGCTAAGCTCTCCTGCCATTGTCAGCTGCGCTTGGCGCAATTGCTGAGTGTAAGGGTGGTGCACTACAGGGGCGGGCGCTGTAACGGTAGCTGTACCTGCTGTGCTGTGCAGCGGCGGTTGCGGCTTTTGCTGCAATCGCGCCTGCGGAACAAAGCGCTCAACCACCGTGCCCTTAAACATCACGTAGATGACGTCGCAATACTGCAAGGCCAATCCTAAGTCGTGCGTAATGTAGAGCACACTCAGGCCGGAGCTGGTCACCTCATGGCGTAAGCGCTCTAAGCACAGCTGTGCCGAGTGCGGATCAAGCGCCGAGGTGATCTCATCGCACAGCAGCAATTGGGGCTTAATCGCAAGGCTCTTTAAGATAAAGAGCCGTTGCAATTGGCCATTACTCACCTCTGTAGGTGCACGGGAGAGCATGTCCTCTGGCAGCTCCATGGCCGCCAGTTCCTCTGTAATGACCGCGCGTGCCTGCTTAGAGCTGTAGTGCTGAAAGTTTAAGAGCGGTGCCAGAGCTAAGCGCTCCAGTGAGCAACCAGCACTGGCAGCACGGGGATCCTGAGGAATGCTCTGCACCAGCGCGTAATAAGGCCTTGCTTGCAACAGAGACGTATGCTCACTGGGTGCACTGTGCTGTGGTGGTGCTTGTGGTGGCTGTGGTCGCAGCCACTGGGGCAAAAGGGAGCTGAGCTTGCGCTGCAGCGGCGCTGTCGTGTGTGTCGTGGGTGTCGTGGCTGTAACGCTGCCTTTGCTGGTCTGAGGTAGTAGCGAGCGCAGCTCTTTACCGTTAAACAAAACCTGCCCTTGGCTGTAAGGGAGCATGCCCTCAAGCACGTGGTTTAAGGTGGTCTTACCACAGCCACTTTCACCGATTAAGCCCACCATCTGCCCTGCTTCCACTTGCAAGGAGCAATGCCGCAGCGCATGCAAAGGGGCATGATGCGCCTGCGTCGGCGCAAAGGAAACAGACAGATCGCAAACTTGCAGCAGGGGCATTAGGATATGGTGCCTTTTTCAATGATGTAAGTACGCTCGGCCATAAATGAGGCCTCGTCTGGGTAGTGGGTGATAAAGAGCAGACCAAAGCCCATCTCTTCTTGCAACTGCTTGAGCTGTTGCAGCACCTCAAGACGGGTGTACAGGTCTAAAGCTGAGGTGAACTCATCGGCTAAAATCAGCTGCGGCTGCAAAATGAGGCACAGGGCTAATGCAATGCGCTGTAAGGTGCCCACCGAGAACTCATAGCTGTACATGTGGCGAATGCGCTCGGGATAAGGCATGCGCAAGCTATAGAGGATGCGGTAAGCCTCGTCAGCGACTTCCTGCTTTTCGTACCTGCTGAGGTGGTGAAAGAGTTTCTTTTTATGGGCAGCCACGGCCTCGTAAAAGTGCTGCATGATCACCTTGCGCTCATCAAAGTTATCGGGAGCATTTTGGATCACCATGCCGATTTGCTTGCCTCTTATCTCTTGCCACGCTTGGTCACTTAAAGCCGTGAGCTCTTGGCCATAAAAGCGCATGCTGCCCGCAATGTGGAATTGCGGCATGACAGCAGTAGCGGCGGTGAGCAGTGTTTGGCTCTTATCTGTTGGCAGCAGTTGCATAATGGCTTTTAAGAGCGTGCTCTTACCGCAGCCCGAGACGCCCATGAGGGCCACTGTCTCTTTTTCGGCGACATGCAGATTGATGTCATTTAAGAGCACCGTGTCATTGAGTTTAATCGTCACGTGGCGCAGCTGGAGGAGCGGCGCGGCAGCTGCCTTGAGGGCATCAAGCGTTGTGGCAACCATAAGAAAGTCACTAAAGATGCAGATTGAGGAGTGTTAGGGCCTGTGGTCTGCTCTCTATTGTGAGTGACGCTGGGGTGAGAGCAAAGTAAGCGCTGTGCTTTTTGTGCACTGAGGCACATGTGCCTTGGGTACCACGCCACGCTACCAGTACTCTCACCACTTGTGGCCAGCAAGGCTGGCAGCAGCAGCAGCTGCTGCTGCTACTACAGCTGTCCCATCTCGAGATAAAACGCGTTAGCGCCTCAGTGTCTGCGCATCTCACGCCTTACGGCGCGGCGTTATCCTAAAGGTGGGCTCAGGCTCACTCACCATTCATCTCGAGGTGAGGCTGTTGCCAGCACTCACTCTGCATTCGGCAGTTATGTGATCACTCATTCCTTCGCTTTGACCCGCAGCTTGTCATCGACAAAGTAGTAATCAAAGGCATACAAATGCAGGTTCTCTAAGCGGGCGCTGGCCACCTCGTTAATCTCAATGTGGTTAATAAAGAGTGCCGCATGACTCTCACTTAGGATGCGCAGTAAGCTCATAGTCAGCTCCTGCCGTCGCTCTGGCTCAAAGGTATTGCCGAGCTCATCTAAGAGCGCATCGACCTGCGCATTATCGTAGTGGACGTAATTGGCATCGCCCTGTGTGTGGAAGCGACTGGAGATAAAGTAGTAAGGATCACCCGTAGGTACGGTGCTGTCATTGGCGCTGTAGAAATCAAAGTCACCGGCACTGACCACCGCCGCGAGGTTCTCGCTTGGTAAAAGCTTGAGCTCAATACCCAGAGGCTCGAGGTCTTGCTGCAGGCTCTGCGCAATCAGCGTGCTGTCAGCTGAGCCATGATCGGCCTTTAAGCAGTAGCGGAAGCTTAGCTCTTTGCCCGCGATATCACGGGTGCCATTACCGTTGCTATCGACAATACCGGCCTCATCTAAGATGGCAGCAGCCATCAGGGGATCGTAGGTTATTGGCAGTTGAAAACCATGGACAAACTCAGGGGCAATAAGGCCACTGGCAGCACTGCCACCAATCAATTGCGTGATTTGCTCACGATTGATTGCCATATCAATGGCCTGTCGTACCGCTGGCAGCGCTAAGAGCTCATTGTCGTGGTTGAGGTAAACGACGTTAGTACGAGGGCTAATGCGGCGCAGTACCTGATAGTTGGGATCGGAGGTAAACAAGGAGAGCGCCGCGTAGTCGACGGTAGGAATGAGGTCGACTTCACCTGCTTGCAGTGCCATTACACGGCTCTGCGCATCGGCCATGTAAAAGTAGCGAATGCGGGCTGGTTGCTTGGCGGTATCAGCACTTGCTGTAGTGGCAGCAGTGTCAGTAGTAGCACCATTCCCTGCCGCGCTGGCCACCGCGCCGCCCTGACGCTGGTAGTAAGGATTAGGTTGCACCTCAATGCTGTTATTGGGCACAAAGGCTGTGACCTTATAAGGGCCTGTAGTAATCGGCATGGTCAGCGTCTGCTGTGGCCACTGGAAGTGGTTAGCAGCAGGGGCAGCGGTAGCTGCATCAGTGACTGCTGTGGTAGCACTATCGATAGCAGCGCTTGCCTGTGGCAAGGCTTCAGGTGGCAGCTTCACAATAGTAAATAGCGGCTCACAGAGGTTATAAAACAGCTCCGGTACCGGCTTTTGTGTGTGAATCACTACCGTGTGCGCATCAGGGCACTCAATGCTCTCTAACGCAAAATACTGCTGCCCACGGGGACTGAGCGTCCATGCGCGCTCCAAGGAGTGCTTTACGTCCGTAGCGGTAAGCGGCGAGCCATCGGCAAAGCGTACCTCAGTATCTAAGCGCAGCTGATAGGTGGTAGGGTTGAGTACCGTAAAGTCACGTGCCAGCAGCGGCTGCACCTGCCCCTGATCATCTAAGCGCAGCAGAGTCTCACCGGCGCCAATACGCACTAGGATCCAGCCATTAAAGTAATCTTTGGGGTCGAGGGAGTAGTTTAAGAAATACAGGGCGACGTTGACGGTATCGTCAGCAGTGCCCAGAGCATCGACCATATCCCCAGCAGCAGGGCTCTGTGTAGTCGTAGCAGCTGCCGCTGCATGCTGCGCTGTGGTGCTGTTGGCAGCCGTAGAGCTGTCCTCTGGAGAGCAGGCGGTAAGGAGCAGCATCAGTGCACCCACGCCACAGCTTAAGAGCAGACGTTGCCAGCGTGCTTTTGCTTTTGTGGCAGGGAGCAGTAATGACTGTGGCGTAAGTGGAGAGAGTGCGGCGGTCATTATCACCTCATGCAATTAGGGCCAATGTGGGCAGGGCATAGCAGGGCAGGATAGGTATGGGCTGGGCTGGGTGCTGCTACCAAAAGCGTGACACCACCATTACCTTGGAGGTTAGTCTGTGTGATCTCAGGTTCATCTCGAGATAAGACGCGATGTGTGTCGTTGCCTCTGATTCAGGGGAGCAGCTGTACTTACTGCTCCGGTGCGTGTTGCTGTGGCTTGTGGGCGCGCATATAGGCGTGCCCTAAGAGGTTACACAGCAAGGCACTGATAAAGATCGCCAGTGCAGGAAACACCAGCAAATGTGGTGCTTGCTGTAAGTAAGCGCGGTTCTCAAAGAGCATCGATCCCCACTCCGGTTGCGGCGGTTGCGTCGCTAAGCCCAAAAAGGACAGCGTCGCTAAAGCTAAGATCGCGGCACCCACATCCAAGAGGGCGGTGAGTATGAGCTGGGACTTTAACTGCGGCCAGAGGTAAAAGCGCAGCAGTGACCACTTGCTCTCACCGGAGATCACCGCCTGCACCATATAAGCTTCTTTTTGCATGCTGACCACACGGCAATAGCAAATGCGGGCAAAGTGAATCCACCAAAAGAGGCTCAGTGCCAGCACGCTATGCCATAAGCCCACGCCTAAGACACCTACCACCAGAATCACCATAAGCTGCTGTGGTAGAGCCAGTAAGGCATTGATGAGCGTGGCGACCATACGGGCAATAACGCCCTGCTGTAAGGCCGCCAGTAAGCCTAAAGTGCAGCCAATAAGGGCCGCTTGGGCAATAATGAGCAAGGCCAGCATGAGGCTATGCCACGCGCCGCCAAAGATGCGGGCTAAGACGTCACGGCCTAAGCGGTCACAGCCTAAGAGGTGCTCAGAAGAGGGGGCTGCTAAGGACTGCGCCACGTCCATTTTTAAAGGATCAAGCGGGTACCAGTAACTGCCTGTAAGCAGCAAGGCCAGCCAGAAAATGGTCAGTACGGTTAAGATGCGCAGAGCCCACTGCTGTCCACCCTGACGGGTACGGGTAACAGAGACGTCAGTTGCGGTATGGCAAGAGGTAGCGGCAGCGGTAGTTGCAGGAGCAGCAACAGAGAGAGCAGCTTCTTTTAGCATGTGGCCACCTCCGCTAAGGCATGTCGTGAGAGCTTAGTAGTCAGCACATTCACCAGCGCATTTAACGCCATAAATATCGCTGCGCTGTAGAGCACATAAGCTTGAATGAGGTAGAGGTCACGGTAGGTAATAGCCTGTAAGGCCATGGCCCCTAAGCCCTGTAAAGAAAAGATGGTCTCAACAATCACGGTGCCACACAGCAAGTGACCCACACTGATCGCCAGCAGCGGCAACAGCGCAATCATTGATCGTGGCAAGACATGCTTGAGGAGAATGGTGCGGGTGCTGAGGCCACGTGCGGTAAAGGCCAGTAAATACGGTGCTTGCAGCTCATGGCGTAAGGCGGTGCTGATTTGCCGAATGTAGTAGGCACTAAGTGGCAGCGCTAAGCACAAGGCAGGCGCAATGTAATCACTAAAGCCCTGCGCACTACGGGTGGTAATCAGTCCCATTTTGACGCCAGCGAAGTAGAGACAGACAAGGCAGATAATAAAGCTTGGCACCGACAGGAGCAGAATGCTCAGCACATGCAAGCCCCGCTCAAGTAAGGAGCGTGGATGTAGTGCCGAGTAAATACC
The DNA here is from genome assembly GCA_949286015.1 of uncultured Succinivibrionaceae bacterium. Taxonomy (GTDB): domain Bacteria; phylum Pseudomonadota; class Gammaproteobacteria; order Enterobacterales; family Succinivibrionaceae; genus Anaerobiospirillum. Next base: position 14,402 of record CASEBB010000020.1, read on the forward strand.
CAGAGGCAGGCTTAAGAGCAGCAACCAGCCACAGGCGAGCACACAGAGCTGTAAGCTCACAGTCAGCCCCTCACCTAAGACTGTAGTCACGGCGCGGCCATAATGCGTGGACTGCCCTAAATCAGCTTGCGTGACGACACCCTCTAACCAAATGATGTACTGCTCAAGGACGGGTAAGTCCAAATTAAGGCTTTGGCGTAAGCGATTGATAACCTCCTGTGAGGTCACCCCCATGGGCTGTAAGCTGTTTAAGGCGGCATCACCGGAGCTAAAAGAGACCAACACAAAAGAGGCGCCACTTATTACCAGCAAAAAGAGCAAGGCCCCCAGAGTTTTCCGCAGCACCGGTAGCAGAGCACGCAGCGCGAGCGCCGCCTGCACTACCGCGACCGTGTTACGGGCGCGTGGCGACACAGCGGCGGCGCTAGCAGCACGTTGTTGCTGATGCTGACAGCGGCAGCCGGTGGCAGATACGGCGCCAGACTGCGGCGCAGCGGTCACGGCAGCTGGAGCTGATGCCGTGAGGGGCATAGTGCGAGCAGAGGAGCTGGTCATAGGGTACGCTCCATTATGGCCAAAGGGAAAACTCTTTAGGCAGCTGGCAGCAAGGCTTAGAGCTACCTGTGGGACATGGTGGTGTTTGTAGTTAACCGCAAAAGCGTCTGACGTCGGTTTATCTCGAGAGCAGCAGCGCAGCAAATACCTCCATCTCGCGGCTACTGGTGTTGATGGTTAGCGGTGCGGCTTAACGTTGGTGCTTAGTGCTTTTGTACGCACACCACAAACTTATCGATGATCTCAGGGAGCGCGATGCTGTTATCGGGAGTAAACGGCCGCCAGCGGTGGCTGCCTAAGACCACATCAGCAGAGCTGGTAGCTGGAACTACGGTGTTTGTGGCAGTAGAGGCAGCTGCGCTGTCATCGGGGGCTTTTAGTTCAACCCATGCATGGGCGCTGACGCTGTCTCCGGCAAGATCACTTATGACCTTGAGGTCATACGCAGGGCGTAGCTGATAGGACAGAGGGAGCGTCTGAGCAATCCGCTCCATTTCCGCGACATTAACGCCATCTAAGTTCTGATGGGTCTTGGTGTAGTCCTGATAGTACGCGGGATTTTGGTAGGAGTAATAGTAATTGCCGTCGAAAATGATGAGCAAACCCTGACTTTTAAGCGCTTTTAAGGCATGGGCGTAAGCCACTTGCGGCTTGGGTAAATTCCACCACACGTCGCGGGCGACAATGAGGTCACAGCTACCCTCAGCTACCGGTGGGTGAGCGACATCACCACTTACGAGTGTGACGCGTTCTTGCTGCTCTGCGCTTAAGAAGTGCTCACAGTTAAGGCGGGCTTGCGCCAGCATGCCCTCACTGCCATCAAGAGCGGTAACGCTAAAGCCGTGGCTTGCTAAAAAGACGCTAAAAAGGCCTGGACCACAACCTAAGTCTAAGGCCTGTCCTTGTACCTGTGCCTGTCCCTGTCCCAGTGCGGAGTCATCTTTTAAGGCCAAGTGCGGAGCAAAGGTGGAAAGCAGGTAGCGCAAAAAGGCTAAGGTGCCGCGCTGATCGCTGTGAAGCTCAGCCGCGATCTCACGACTGTAGGAGGCGGCGCGCTGATCCCAATAGGCGCTGATGCTGTTATGGAGCACGGTCATGAGCTTTATCCTGTTTCTTTGGGGAGTGCTTAACCTTAAATAGAGTGCTGTGCACCTGAGTCTTTACTGCTTTGGCGTAGGTCGGTTTACCCATGACCTACCTCAAAATAAGGCATTGTGTGCAAGCTGAGGCTGAGGCAGTGGCGGTGGCGTAGCAGAGCTTATGGCTCGGTTAAATTGTGGACAGCATCTAACCTCAGTAGAAGCTATCGGTAGGCAGTACCTGTAAAAACTCCAGTGCGTTAGTAATAAGGCCCGCCACTAAGGCAAAGACCAGCACAAAGACAAGGTAGAGCACAAAGTTACGCAGGCCTAATACGGCCTTTAAGGCGGCCAGATTGTTAATCTTGGTGGCGGGGCCTGAGAGCATAAAGGCCACTGCCGCGCCTTTGGACATGCCGGCTGCCAGCCACGAAATGAGGATAGGGACGGTGCCACCACCGCACAGGTACAGCGGCACGCCTAAGGTAGCAGCGTAGAGCACGCCTAAGCCGTTATCACGGCCAAAGAGCTCGGCAAACTCATCACGTGGTAGATGGATGCTAAACAAGGCCGCGATGAGCATACCGCCGATGAAGTAAGGCAGGGTGGCCTTGAGGTTACGGCCGACGTTTTTCAGGTAACGCAGCAGTAAGTTGGGGTCGGTATCGTGGTTATGGCCGCCACCAAAGCTCTGGAAGTTAAAAAACGGTGTATTGCGGAAAAAGACCTTAATGATCACCCCTGCACACAGAGCCATGAGGAGGCAGGTGACGATACGCAGCGTAAAGACGGTGGGGCCTAAGGCCAGAGAATAGGCTATGAGCTGTGGATTTAAGAGCACCGAGGCTACCATAAAGCAAGCAAGGACATCTTGTTTGATGCCTTTGTGGTAGAGGGCAGCGACGATAGGCAAGGTGCCATACATGCAGATTGGGGAGGCAAAGCCTAAGAGGGCGGCGACAAAGAATCCTAAGAAGCCCCATGCTGACCACGTGCTGGTGGTGAGGAGCTTGTGGATCTTGTCTTTGGCAAAGACAGAGATAAACGAGCCCAGCAGGGTACCGAGTACGTAGAACCAAAAGAGCTGACGCAATTGCAGCTCCATGTAATACGCCAGATAGATGAGCTCGCGCTCGATGAGGTCAAGCATGCTGCGACACCGTGGGCGGAAAAGATCAGTGTAGACTCTAAGCGCGGCACTGCTCCCAGTATTTTCTGGGTACAGTACGGCTGTGGTTGTAAGCACAGTTCTGCTGTGGATACACGCCCCGCAGCTGTTACGGCAGAGCAGCAAATGCAGCCATGGCCGCTTAGTTCACACTGATAAAACTCATTGCGCCTGCACCGCTGGTGCGTGGTGCAGGATGGTGGTGACCAAAGGAGGTTGTCTTGGGCTGACAACGCATGGCACCGTGAGGTGCCTACCGCTAAAGGTGGTCACCGGTGGCGGTAGTTGTAAGAATAGAGCGCGTAGCAGGCTAGTGCAAGCTACAACGGGCAGGGAGCGATAATGTGGCAAACAATAGCGAGAAATGAGCAAAAGTGCGCTGCCAGAGAGCATATTAACGAGCCGCGTCAGAGCTTGCTTTCTACTTTGGGGTAAGGCGCCGCTGGCGCCTCAGGGGTACCATTTAAGGTCACCACGAGTGGAGTAGCAACGCAGCTGGAGCGCCACTTAGGATCTGTAAAACAATAAAGTTTACAGAGCGCTGTCAGCACCCATGCAGGCTACCAACACTGTTGGTGATTCTGTACCTGCCGTTTTGTAAACCTTATTTCGTTACAGATCCTTACTTCCCTGTAAGCATGGCCGCCAGCGATACTGCTACCCTCGAGATAAATTCACCAAGGGCGCCGCTTACTATCCCCAGTGGCGTCCACTACTAAGAGGTCACTAACTTAGGAATGAGTGATCTAATAAATGACGGCAGATGGGAGGTGTGAGGGCAAAGTCACACGCCTCAAGATGAAGGGGGCGGGTGCGTCTAAGCCTACTTTAGGAAAGTGCACCATGATTACCCTAAAGTCCGTCATCTATTAAGTAAGTCGTTCCTTAGCGTGGGCAGTAGTGGCAGCAGCCACCTGTGCGCCTTAGCGTGATACCTTAAGAAGGCAGCACTTGCTCTGTATCTGCGCTGCTATTTCTCGTCCAGCGACACAAACTGGTAGTTCTTATGGCCTAAGCCCATCTTCTCGGCGTGATCTAAGATCAGCGCACCACGACGGCTCTCCATACGCTCAATCAAAGAATGACCATCAGGAGCTGCATAGACGATATCGACGCACGCTTGGTCTAAAGCCACAGGATCGAGTGAGGCTAAGATACCCACATCATGCATGTCAGGTGCAGCCGGATGAGAATCGCAGTCACAGTCCACCGAGAGGTTATTCATGACGTTCACGTAGGTCATGCCCTGACCGTTGTCAAAGTAATCCGAGACCGCATCAGCAGCTTCGGCCATGCACTCGATAAAGGCTTGCTGGCGGTCAGCACCCTCAGGACGTGGCGTGATATCACCACCGGAGTGAATGAGGCCCTTGCCATGAGACGAGGCCACACCAATGGAGATGTTTTTTAAGGCGCCACCAAAGCCACCCATAGCATGGCCCTTGAAGTGGCTCAGCACCATCATTGAGTCATAATTCTTGAGGTTGGCACCCACGATGTCATTGGTGAGATACGAGCCACCCGTGACTGGAATTTCCATTTCGCCCTCAGCATCCATAATGTCTGTTGGGGCAATGGCCGCAAAGCCATGGTCGATCATGACCTGACGGTGCGCGGCAGTCGAATTACGGGAGCCACCATAGGCGGTGTTGCATTCGACAATGGTGCCGTTGTACTTCTGCACCAAATCTTTGATGAGGGCAGGTTGCAGGTAGTGGTTGTTACCGGCCTCACCTGAGGAGAGCTTGACCGCCACCTTGCCTTGGGGCTCACGACCTAAGGCCGTGTAGGCTTTCATAAGGCCCTCAGGGCTTAAGTCCGAGGTGTAGTACACCACAGGAGCAGAGGTGTCAGTGGTGCGGTGCTTTAGGGATTCAAAGTCAATGTCGGCAGCGTGAGCACAGGTACCAAAGCTTAAAGCTGTGCCCAAAACTGCAGCTAACAAATGCTGATGACGCATGGGATGCTCCGGTGATAAGTAAGTCTTTGCTGGCATGTGCTCCAGCTGCTTAGGCTTACGCTAATGCGATAAAAATGGGAAAAGGTAGGAGTGCGTGTGTGCTTATAGTGGTGTAACGCTTGTTTGCAGTGGTGTTAGCACCTTGAGTTAAGGCGCGGTGACACACCATACAGTGGTTGAGCGCTGTTATCTGCGGCCGCCTTACCTACAAAGAGACGGCCGCAAAGTACCACTGCAAGTGGGTGTAGGTAACCTAAAAGCGCCTGATGGCGCCTTATCTCGAGAGTAGTGCCGCAGCAAACTCCTACTCTCAAGGTAAAACACCTTATTGTAGGCAGTTACCTCCTTTGAGATTTGCTTTTTGGCATACTCACAGTGGTCACTGTACTAAGTGCTGAAGAGCATTACGTCAGCACTGGAGCCACTACTGCTGATCTTGGTCTAAGGACACCAGCTGGTAGCTCTTTTGTCCTAAGCCCATTTCCACAGCATGGTCAAGAATACGGGGGCCGCTGCGGCTCTCAATACGCTCAACCATGGATTTGCCATCTGGAGCGGCGTACATGAAATCAACACAGGCCTGATCTAACGCGACTGGATCGAGCGAAGCGACGATGCCAATGTCGTGCATGTCAGGGGCAGTTGGATTAGAGACGCAATCACAATCAACCGAGAGGTTGTTAATCACGGAGACGTACATCATCTTCTCACCATGATCGAAGTAGTCAGACACTGCATCAGCTGCTTCGGCCATGGAGTCGATGAAGTTCATGTGCTCCTGTGAGGTGTTGCTCATGTAAGCACCACCGGCAAAGGTCATAAAGGTGTTTGGCTCGTCGGAGTTGCCCGCAGTGTGAATGCGGTTCTTACCGGCAGAGGAAGCCACACCAATGGAGATGTTCTTTAAGGCACCACCAAAGCCACCCATAGGGTGTCCCTTAAAGTGCGAGAGCACCACCATAGAGTCATAGTTGGCGAGGTTCTTACCAACAAGGTCGCCCTTTAAGAACTTGCCATCGGTAACAGGGATTTCCATGCTGCCATCTTCGTCCATGATGTCGACGGTGGCGATATCATTAAAGCCGTGATCCTCAATCACTTGGCGGTGGGCAGCAGTAGAGGCACGCGAGCCACCATAAGAGGTGTTGCACTCGACAATGGTGCCGTCGTACTTCTGCACCAGATCCTTGATCAGGGCAGGTTGCAGGTAGTTGTTGTTGCCCGCTTCACCAGTGGAAAGCTTAAAGGCCACCTTACCGGTTGGCTCACGGCCTAAGGCGTCAAAAGCCGCCTGCAGACCAGCTGGGCTAATATCAGAGGTGAAGTACACTACAGGTGCAGAGGTGTCAGTAGTGCGGTTTTTCAGGGCGTCAAAATTGATGTCAGCGGCGTGAGCGGTAAAGCCACAGCTCAGGGCAAGACCCACGGCGGCAGCAAGGGCAGTCAGCTTCTTCAACAGCAATACTCCAAAGAGTTAAGTACGAAAAAGGCAGTGCTTGAGATTAGCTCGTAGTAGGTAGGCATTGAGCCAATGCTCAAGCAGCAACCTTGGATTTTCGTTTTTCTTACGGATTGCTACCAGTTAAGTGAGGTCGCTCCCAAGGTTCAGACTAAGCTTTGGTCTTGACGCGCAGATCACAGGGAAGGTCTGCACGCAGGAGCCTGCTTTCTCATGGCAGACACTGCCGATAGCTGCTGTGTGGTAGCAGCGGAGACAGGTGTGCGCACATGAGGCTGTAGCCGAGAGAGCGAGAGAGAACCTCACTTATAGACTGGTATGAGCTTTATCCTAAGAGGCTGCGGGAGCAAGAACAAGGCTTTGCGGGCGGATAAAGAGAATTGAGCAAGGATTAGCGATTATTGAGCAAGATTGCACCAAGCAAGCGGCTTTCTTATCAGCTTTGGTGGCGTTTATGCGCTACATTGAGGCATAGCGAAAATAACAAGCAAGCATGTAAGCAAGTACGCAAACGTGCGCTCAGAAAGAATCAGCCGCAGGGCCAAAAGGACGCCCCCAAAAAAGCACGCCGGTAGAGACGCCAGCCCCCTCTTCAAGGTAGGGGAGAGGCTATGCCGCTACGCCGCTGAGCGGCGCAGTGGGCTTGTGGAGATGAAGAGGAGATGATCGGTAGGAGGCTGCGGTTGCGGCGGAGGCGATAGTGGCGTGGCGGTGTGGCAAACAGCGTCGACGCATGCAGGGGAAGTTTGGGTAACGTCCAACACCTCGAGATAAAGAGGGCAGGTGAGACAAATCCTGCCTTAAGGGGGAGCGCGCATGGTGGGCATACATGCAGTCAAGGAACGACTAACTTAACAAATGACGGAAGTTAGGGCACGCATGTATGCATGCCAATCTCAAGATAGGCTCAGGCTCGCTTGCACCTTTTATCTCGAGGTGGGACATTGCAACCGCGTACCACTACATCCGTCACTTATGAGCTAACTCTCTCCTTAGTCAGCAGGCAGCACCCTCAGCTGGTACTCACGTGAGCCTAAGCCAATCTCCGCTGCATGTTGCAACACCACCTGCCCCTGTCTGCTCTCAATGCGCTTTTGCAGTGCTTGACTCTGCGGCGCGGCATAAACAAGATCAATACAGGCTTGGTCTAAGGCGACCGGATCAGTAGAGGCCATGATACCCAGATCGTGCATATCTGGCTGCTGTGGCTTGCTCATGCAATCGCAGTCCACCGAGAGATTATTGAGCACACTGATGTAGACCATGTTTTGCCCGTGGTTAAAGTGCGCGGACACTGCCGTTGCAGCCTCGGCCATGCTCTCAATAAAGGCCACATGCTCGGGGGTACGATTAGAGAAGTAGGCACCCATCTTGGCTGTTAAGAAAGACAGTGGCTTATCGCTGTAACCGGCGGTGTGAATGAGGTTTTTGCCTGCCGCCGAGGCGGTACCAATTGAGAGGTTTTTCAGAGCACCACCAAAACCGCCCATGGGATGTCCCTTGAAGTGCGAGAGCACCACCATAAAGTCATAAGCGGTGAGGTGTGAGCCTACCTTAGTGATACTGAGGTGGGAGGGGGTAGCACTTAGTGGTACTGTAAGGGAGATCTCACCGTCCTCATCTAAGAGATCGACCGGAGCAATGGCATTAAAGCCATGATCAGCAATCACCTGCCGATGCATAGCCGTGCTAAAGCGCTTGCCCATGTAAGCAGTGTTGCACTCGACAATGGTGCCACTAAGACTTTGCACGAGGTTTTTGATGAGGTTAGGTTGCAGGTAGTGCGGGTTACCTGCTTCGCCGGTGGAAATCTTTACTGCGACCTTGCCTGTAGGTTGGCGACCTAAGGCACTAAAGGCCTGCTGTAAGCCCTCAGGAGTGATGCTGGAGGTGAAGTAGACTACAGGGGCAGAGCTGTCGCTTGTCAGATGTTTAAGCTGCGAAAGGTCGATGTGCTGCCCACCAGCGGTGATGATGGGGGCATGAGAGGTAGTGGCGGTAGAGAGTGTGACAGCAGCGGACTCCTGCACAGCCTGTGGTGCAGAGAGCAGGGCAGACACAGGAGCAGCCACGCTGCTGCTCAGCAAGCTGACAGCAAAGAGACTGGAACCAGTCACCAAAGATAGCAGGGGGCGCCGCATAAGCTGAAACTCCTTTGAGCAAGGCAAAGCAAATCAGATAAAGTGCGCTCCAGACCATGCATTTCTCATGGCTGCACAAGGCGTGAGCGCAGGGTGGCTGCGCTGCCATGCTGCTCTTTGGGACAGAGTATCGTGAGGCGCGGGTGTACTTTGGTCTTACCGACAAAAAAAGCCACCGATCCCGCACCATGTGGTACGTAACCAGTGGCTTTTGCTTATGCTGTTTTAGCTTAACTTGGCGTAATTGAGTATCTGACGCTCAAGAGGCGTTTGCTGTTGTGGTAGGCCTTAGGCGTCCAGATCGATGAGCTGATAGGCCTTTTTACCCATACCCAGCTCCTCGGCGTGATCGAGAATGAGTGAGCCGTGACGGCTCTCCATACGCTCAATCAGCGCAGCGCTGTCCTTGGCTGCATAGACTAAGTCCACGCAGGCCTGATCGACAGCAACTGGGTCTAACGAGGAGAGGATGCCGATGTCCTTCATGCATGGTGGAGCGGCATTGCCATCGCAGTCACAGTCAACCGAGAGGTTGTTCATGACATTGATGTAGAGCATCTTGTTGCCGTGGTCAAAGTAATTGGCCACCGCAGAAGCTGCCTCTGCCATCGAGAGAATAAACTCATCGTGCTCTGGCGAATCATTGAGCAAGAAAGCGCCGTTTTTGACCTCACCAAAGGTGTTTGGCACATCAGAGATGCCCGCCGTGTGAATGCGGTTCTTACCTCTTGAGGAAGCCACACCAATGGAGATGTTCTTGAGCGCACCACCAAAGCCACCCATGGCATGGCCCTTAAAGTGAGTCAGCACCATCATGAAATCGTAGTTGGCTAAGTGGTTACCCACGAGGTCGTTCTTTAAGTACTTGCCACCGGTAACAGGGATCTCCATATCGCCCTCTTCGTCCATGATGTCGACAGAGGCAATGGTTGGGAAGCCGTGATCCTTAATGGTCTTCCAGTGCACGTCAGAGGTGAAGCGTGAGCCACCATAAGCTGTATTGCACTCGACGATGGTGGAGCTGAACTTCTGCACCAGATCCTTGATCAGGGCAGGTTGCAGATAGTGGTTGTTGCCAGCCTCACCTGAGGAGAGCTTTGCGGCAACTTTACCAGTAGGCACGCGGCCTAACGCCTCATAGGCCTTCATAAGGCCGGTTGGGTTAATGGCGCGGGTAAAGTAGACCTTAGGGGCAGCGGCATCGGTAGTACGGTGCTTTAAGGTGTTCAGGTCTATAGCAGCACCGCCACCAGCTTGAGCCGTGGAGAAAATCTTGTCGAGTTGCGTCATCTTTGGCTCCTCATAGACAGCCTGTTCTCAGGGCAAAGCGTAGCAAGCAACAGCGGGAGAGACAGGACTACACTTGGCGTATAAGGCTGCAATGCTATGCCCTTATTAAGCCGCAGGGTGCTGGTAGCTGTCAATGCGTAGTCGGCAAAAACGATAGGATTGAGCAAGAATAGCGGGGTAAAAAAGAGAAATAGGCAATGAGGAGGAGCACGGGAGTACAGAGGTGGAGAAGCTTACCTCTGGTAAGCGGAGCCAGCTTCAATCCTGAGCAGCAATGCAACCGCTAGCAGCTAGCTGTAGGAGCTCCTTTCAGGGTACAGAGGATGAGTGGGGGTAAGGATGAGGATGGTGAAGCTGATGGTCTTGAGCATGGGGGGTTACTTTTGGTAAAAGCTGTGCTCAATGGCGGGCGAAGATTACGGTGGATAGAGAGCATCAACAGTGATTGCTTTCCCGTTGCCCGCTTACTCAGCATTTGAGGAGAATTGGCTCACATTTCACGCGTTTTGGCCCCAAATCACCTTGCATGGGAGCTTAACGGGACGAAAATGGATACAAATGACCAGCAGGGGCTGGGCATAACCACTCCCCAAGACCACAACAAACTAAGGAGAGCATATATGCGTGGTGAATATGGATGGGGGGCACGCAGAGGGCGTGGCCTCGGTGAGGGACGTGGGTGGCAAGGGCGCTACGGCGCTGATGCAGCCTACGATGATAGTGGCTGGCAGCAGGACTCAGGGCAGGGCCAAGAACGTGGCTATGGCCATGGCAATGGCTGGCGTCATGATGCTAACGCTTACTGTGACTGTCAGCAGCAAGGCAAGCAGGTAAACCCAGTGGTGGTGACAGCGATACATCCACTGTCTGTGGCTTCTGCTGCTGGCTGTGGCTACGTACAAGGACATGGCTGGGGTGCTGTGCACGCTGCTACTTCTGAACATGGTGAGTACCATGGACGTGGCTCTGGCTGGCGTCAGCGCCATGCCTCCTCCACTGGTCAGCAACACCGTTATAGTCAGTGTGGGGCAAACGCCGTTTCGTCTGCTGCGGCTACTGTGACCTGCAATTGTGACCGCCCTGAGACTCAGGGGCCAGAGGTTGGCCTTACCTCTGACTGTGCGTTCGGTATGAGCGCGCGGGACGGGCAGCTGCGTGGCTATGGCAGGGGCCACGGGCGTGGCTGTGGTCAGGGCCATGGTCGCGGCTTAGGACGTGGTCTGGGCCGTGGTCGCGGTTATGGTCGCGGCGCTCAAGGCGCAAAGCCTTGCAGCGTCGACGCTACCACGACTGCATCAACTGCGGCACCAACTGTAGTCAGCACGCCACAGATTCGTGCTTTGCGCCCTTATGACGCCGCTCAAGGCCTCCAGTTTGTACCACGTGGGGGTAATACCGCCTCGCACGCTCCTACTGCACTAACACCACCTGCAATAGGGGTAGCTGTGCAGACAGAGCAACGCACAGCGGCACCTGCTTCAGGTGATGTTGCGAGCAAGCCTAAAGTCGTAACGCTGGGGCATTCGGTAGCAGAGATTGTAGCAGCGGGGCTGTGTACGGGCTGTGGCAAGTGCCTCGATTCCTGTAAGCGACGGCAGGCCATTACCCTGATCGAGGTCAATGACAGGGAGCAGCCTGTAGTGGACATGCAGCGCTGTAATCTCTGTGGTAAGTGCTTACGTCTCTGCCCCGAGTTTAGTGCGTGGCAAGCTCTGCAGCAGCAATAGATAAGCTCTAAAGCGCCGGTAGTGGAGCGTGGGTGAGTGGTGATGTCAGTTCCTACTGATGCTCAGTACCAGCACATACTGCTTTGCTACCGGCGCTTTTCGTTATACTTGTAGGTAGTGTGGCTGTTAGCAAAAGCTGCCTCAAAAGTTATTTCGACAACAGGAGCTGTGCTGTAATGGGCTTTGAGTGTGACAAGTGCGGCTTGTGCTGCCGTAACGTGCATTTGCTGCCAGGTTATGAGTTTCTCAATCGCGGCGATGGGGTCTGCCGCTACCTCACTGCCGATAACCTTTGCAGCATCTACGACCACCGTCCAGACGTGTGTAACATAGACCGCCTCTACGAGAGTAAAGTTGCAGGCAAGATGACACGTGAGCAGTTCTATGAGCTCAATTACGCTGTCTGCCATGAGCTTAAGGCCAAGGCTGCAGATCACCTCAAAGAGCAAGGTAACGCTGATGCAGCGCTCCAGTGTCAGCCACAGGAGCTGGCTCCAGTGGGGTCGATGCTGCGCCAGCAGGCGGATAAGGCCAATCTCAATCAGGATGTAAGTGAGTATGTTGCTGCCAGTCGCAGCAGCGCACGGCAGATTAATGCGCAGTACTTAGGCAGCGCTAAAGACCACAAGCGTTAAGAGCGGAGATGTGGGTATACCCGTGAGCTTAAGCACCTCAGGTGTCAAGGAGCTCAGGGGGTTTGCTGTAAGTGGCGACACCCCTGCTAAGCACCATGGATATGCGCATCTTCAGACCACCCTTAGCGAGGGGGTATAGGGTGCAGCGCTTTGTCGACCCACTTTAGGTTCGCGGGTAGGGGATATGGGGAGCGGCAGGAGCAAGCGTGAAGGCTGGTTAAAGTAGCAGTAAGTAGCTCCACTGTATGGGGCGGGCGCTGCTACTGAGCTTGTGGGCTGGTTTCTGTTGCTAGCAGCAGACTGCTCTAAGTGCTTGTCTCAGTGCTTGCAAGTGAATGGCGCTGACTGCACGCGGGAAGTGATTCGTGGTACGACGCAGATCTCATGGTGAGCACTTGGTGAAGCATGTCGCTCGCGGGTAGTCTTGCTGTCTGGTGGGGTAAAGCCGATACCAGCGCCAATATGGGGGCCATAAAAACACATCTGCGCTGTGCATGGCTGTCTCCGTTGTGGGCTCTGAGCTGAAGTGGATAGACAAAGAGGCAGCAGAGAACGTACTAAGGGTGAGTGACAGCTCTTTGGGCTGTGGTGGCAAATAAGCGCGGCGGGAGATGAACCGCGCGAGACGAGTTATTTCCGTGTCCTACTATCCGCTTTTGCCCCTTTTTTGACCACTGGCCCAATGCCAATGATCAACAGGATCGGGCCAAAGTGCACTTTCTTTGTGCTCAGGGGAGGGGAGAAAACGTAACCTATGCCGCTAACCATATGTAGGTGCATATGCTGTATACAGCACTTAGATCTACAGTCGGTTCCGGCCCTTAAAAGTAGGATTCTTGCCCTTAGTTTTGGCCATGATATTTTGGATCAAGAGAGAGCTTTGCGCACCTGAAGCGCAAAAATGGCCATTTTATGGGCTTTGTCTACTTGCTCTCATGACTCTACAAATAGAGGTGATCTACAACATTGGGCCAAAAAACGGGATCTTTATCACGCGGGGCCGCCCCTGTGATAGTCTGATCACTTAGGGTGTTGAGAATCGATAGGTCACAAGGTTGGGCTCAGGACGAAGATGCAGTACGCCTCTGCTTACTTGGTCGAAACACTAGAGCTTTGTGGTTTTCAGAGGATCCTTAATGTTAACTCCTATGCCCCAGATCGCTTTGCTCGCTTATGACCAAGCCGAGCCCCTCATCTTCAGTATTCCTTATACCGTCTTTACCACTGAGGTTAACGGGGAAAAGCTATTTGATCTTCATGTGGTCTCGACCGATCCGCAGGGTGTGGTGCCAACAAAATTAGGCAAGTTACAGCTGGAGCCACACAAGGGATTGGAGTATTTACGCACGGCGGATATCATCATTGTGCCTGGCTGGAGCGACTTAGATACGCCGCCACAGCCTGCCGTGCAAGAGGAGTTACGCCAAGCCTATCAGCGTGGTGCCATGCTGGTTGGCCTGTGCTATGGTGCATATGTGCTCGCTTACAGTGGCTTACTTGATGGCAAGCGCGCAGTGACTCACTGGATGGGTGAACACGACTTTAAGCAGCGCTTTCCTAAGGTACAGCTCAACACCAATGAGCTCTACGTGGTCGAGGGTACTAAAGCTTCGCGTTGGAAGTTTCCTCTTGCTGAGGAGCGTAATAAGGCGAGCGCCCTTGCTCAGAACACGGCCTTAGCAGAGGGGGCAGATGGGGCAGAAAGGAGAGCTGCCGCTTCTACTGAGGCTACGCTGGCTCCTGCGACGGTAGCGCCAGTGACCGCTGCGACAAGCAATGAGAGCGCTGACGCTGAAAGCGCTGACAGCAGCGAGATGTCTGAGGGCATTTTGGTGACCTCCGCTGGCTTAGCGGCGGGCTTTGATTGCTGTCTGTTTATCGTGCGCAAAATTTACGGCGTGAAGGTAGCCAATAACCTTGCGCGTGTGCTGGTATTACCACCATATCGTGATGGGGGGCAGGCTCAATTCATCATTCACTCGCTGCCGGTTTCGTCCTCTATTGCCCGTCTTAACAAGGTGCTCAACCACATCATGGAGCACTTGGAAGATGACTACTCGTTAGATGGCTGTGCCAAGATGGCCTATATGAGCCGTCGCTCCTTTAGCCGTCACTTTGCCGAGGCTACGGGGTGCAGCTTCAATGCATGGCTGACACAAAAGCGCTTAGATCGCAGCTGTGCACTGTTAGAGGATACCGATCTGAGCATTGACGAGATTGCGCTGCGCTGTGGCTTTAAGAGCACCAATGCCTATCGCATGTGCTTTAAGCAGGTGTATGCGACCTCGCCATCAAACTACCGTAAGACCTTTTCTTCGTAGCTTGGGGTAAGGGGGCGTGATCATTACGGCTGCTACGTTGTGGCGGTGAGCACCACTACATGGGGGAAGCATCGGTAAGGCTCTTGTCAGTCTCTGGTCTTGGCCTTGGCCGTGGTTGTGGCCTTAAGGCCTCATTTAGAGAAAAGTGGCAGCCCAGAGGTTGCTGTAAAGCTATGGCGTGACATGGTGGCAGCAGGGGCAAGTGGGGATACTCGACAAGAGTGGCCTCTGGACAGGTGAGGTAGCAGGAGAGTGCCAAGGCATGGCGCGTTGGGCTGTCCTGTAGAGTTGCGGGACAGTAGAATCTGTGCGGACGGGAAAGGATCTTTAAGCAGCAACAGAGGGCGCCATAGAGAGCGCAAGAGAGGGCAGGGCATGAGCGTAATGGGCACCATGGTATTAGCGTGGCTTCAGGTGAGAATGCCTCTGCGCTAAGTGTTGTTGGTAGCCATGCTCGTGTGTCCTGTGTGGTTTGCGCCATGCAGCGCTCTGGGGACTACGATTTTAAGCTTTGAGCGCTGGCCTTTAAGTTACTTTCACGTTAGAGCGTGGGCTGCTTTACACCGTCAATGCTCCCAATAAAAAGGCGCCTTCCAGTGAACCTAGAATGCGCCTTTTGTCGTTGTGTTAGGGTGGAGACACTCACCGCCAGTGTTTGAGGACACTGACGTGAGCTTTGATCCCCATATCACGCCACTGAGGCAGGGGACTGTGGCGTGGTGTACTCCTCACATGGCGCGGTCTTGCTAGAGCCACCTGTGAGGCTATGAGGATCAATTCGGAAAAAACACAGCGTCGCTGCGCGGGCCTTGTCTGCAAAGCATTTGCGACCCTGTGCTGTGCGGGCATAGCCCTGTGTTGTTGTGGAAGTCCCCCTCAAGAGCGAGGCTTTCAAGCCTGATTTGCCTTCAGGGAGGCTTCCCAGCTGTTAGCTGTTAAGCGTAGCTGCTAAGAGCTCAGCTCTGCTTGGTTGAGCTGAGCTTAGTTGTGCTTAGTTTTGCGTTTGTGCTGGCGCGGAGCTGAACGGATCCTGGCAATAACGTGCTAAGATGAGCCATCCAAACAGATTAAGGAGACGGCTCATATGAGTGATACTACCGCAAATTCCAACATAGATAACACCAAGCAAAAACTTGCTTGGGTCACAATGGCCGTGGGTTTTGGGGACAAGATTGGACAGGATGATAATGGCAAGCCACTGGTGTTAAATTTTGCGGTTCCTGTCGATCTGAGTAGCGGCTTCCTGCTCAAGAATCAGCAGCTAGCCTCTAACGCTGATCTCGAGCAGCTGGTATCTCAAGCTGATGTGTCTGTGACCCAGCTTTTTCAGGTAGCCAAGCTCGGTGTTTATGAGCAACTGCTTAAGGAGAGAGTCGCTCTCCACAATATCAGCGCAGATGCTTTGATGAAGGTGAAAACTCGCTCCTCTCGTCCTCAAGAAGGCAACGTGCAAATAGAGTTTCCTGAAGGGCGCCTAGAGCTGTCTGTACATAACAGCTTGCGCAATTTGCAAAGCCCAAGAACCTTAATTACCCCTCACTCTATGCGGCTTGATCTTGTCAAAGTGGCATTGGAGGCTATCTCTTTCGACAAAGCCACTCTTCTCTTGAACCAGATTTATCGGCGCCCAAGTGATAAGCAGTTCGCTAAGAGCACTCTTGAGGATACTGTTCACCGCATGGGACTGGAGCTGTACCATAAGTTAATTGCGCAAAAAGATGCCTTTTTGGCGCAGCACGTCCTTAACGCTTGTCAGGCTGAAGACTATGCCGCAATAGCTGAGCATGTACTCTCTGCCGAGGGGTCAGCGTTGACTACTGCTACTACGGCAGCCTCTGCCACTCCTGAGGCCGATTCTGCCGGCCGCTATTGCGATCGATTCTGCCACGTCTACAGCCACCATGGCTGTCGCAGCCATGCCTGCCGCTACTGCGATCGATTCTGCCACGCCTATAGCCACCATGGCTGTCGCAGCCCCGCCTGCTGCTACTGCGATCGATTCTGCCACGTCTACAGCCACCACGGCTGTATTAGCATCTCCTCCTGTTGCTGCTGCTACTACAACCTTGCCTGCTATTACGCGTGCAATTCCATGGAATATAAGAGAAGTTCCTGTAGACCCTCTAGATACGCTAGACTTAAAGAGGGTTCTGCATAAGCAGGAGTTGGAGTTGGAGTTGGAGTTGGAGTTGGAGTTGGAGTTGGAGTTGGAGGTTCCCTATGAGGTGGTTGAGCAATGCCTAAAAGAGATGCGTGCAACTACGTCTGTGTACTACCCAGCAGACGGAGTAAGCGTTCGCCAGCAGAAGTCAGGACACCTTCCTCACTCCAAGGTAGTACGTGACAGCAAGCGGTTTACCCTATACACAGGCCTAGTGCGCAGCAACGGTCACTCATACATGATTGCTGCCGAAAACATGGAGCAAATGTTTGACATTGGGCGGGCTCACATATTGGCTCAGTATGGTCATCAAGACCAAACAGTAACTCTAACGCTCTTTACAGACGGTGAGTGTAAATTACAGGATACTGGTGCTTCCATGCTAGACAGTGCCTCCTTTTAACAATGTGATAACCCTCCTTAAGCAAGCGCTGAAAGGCGATAGAGAAGACAGCAACAAGAAGGAGTTCATTCGATCGGTGCTTGATAACTTATGGTACGGAAATCCTGATTTGGCTCTGATTCGTCTTAAGCAGGTCGATAAGGCCTGTATTAAGAACAGTCAGGCACTTGAGCGGATCATCACTTACATCATCAATAAGAGCCGCTACATGACCCACTACGCAGCACGAGCCTTTCTAGGTCTGCCAGTCTCCAGCTGCCTTGGCGAGATGACCAATAACGTACTGGTTTCTTCTCGCCAGAAGCTGGACAACAGCGCCTCATGGACGAAGCACGGTAGTTTAGCTTTGGCTACTTTAGAGGCTCTTGATCGCAACGGCTTCTTGGAGGCATTGCTAGCTAACGAGCCGGTAAACCTACTGACCAACCATGCTATGAC
>CASEBB010000021.1 GCA_949286015.1 uncultured Succinivibrionaceae bacterium
GTACCAGATTATAACGATGCACAGCACACTTATATGCTGGTTATGCTGGCTGCATTAAATTCATCCCCATAGCTAAACTCGCTAACTTAACGCCCATGCGCCCTAACAACAATTTCGCCACACAGGTTCGTACCGAGGGCAATATGCTCTACTTTAGCGCCCAGCTGGATATGGAGCTGCTTGGTGCTCTCTCTACCGTCGACAATACCGTCTTTGGCCACGAGAGATTGAGTGCAGAGGTGGCGATCGATTTGAGCAAGGGTGTAGATAGCACTGGTATGCCTAACAGCATTACCGTGACTAAAGTTGGTAATGACCCAGTGCAGCGCTAAAAGCTCGGCTATTACAGCCAATAGCTGTGCTTTAGTCACTCCCCACAGCTACCTTTGGCCACTACCTCTTTGAGTCTACCCGCAAGCTTGCGCTGCGAGCCTGCCTTAAAGCGCCCGTAAGGGCGCTTTGGCTTTACCTGCCTATTCACCTGCCTCTTCCCCTCCTCAGAGTTATCCCCCAAGGCTTATTCAAGCTAAATCGTGAGCAAGGCCTATGGCACGGCCGCTTTTATTGCCATCGACCGAGATAAAGCCTGAAAAGTATGTACCTCTTTTGGTAAGATCCCCACCGCCGTACTTATAGCCACTCCCTAAGAATCGTCAGCTATAATGAGGCCCATCTGGTTCTTTTTCTCGGGGACGCCATGAGTCATATCTGGTCTTTACCTTATTCCGCTGCCGCTACCGCTTTTACCCGCCGTCTGCAAGCGCCAAAAGCAGCCTCCACCGCCGCCGCGCTCGCAGCTGCCCAAGAGAAAAAAGAGCGCTCCACCATCTTAGCTCCCGACAACGAGACCGTGCTGGACTTTGTGGCGATGAACGCCGACCTGCTGCACATCACCCCACCAGGTGAAGAGGTGTACCAAAACCCTGCCTTGCAGCAAGAAGTCGCGCAGAAAAACTACCAGTGCGCTGCCGAGTCGCTCTTAAACGAGACGCAAGCATGGGCGGAGCAAATCAGTTCCCAAGGCTTTATCAACCAGCCGCAAAACTATATCCCGCTGCACGTCCACTCGGACTACTCTATCCGCGATGGCCTTGAGAGCGTCGAGGCTATCGCCAAGCGCGCTGCCAAATTAGGCATCCCTGCTCTAGCTCTGACCGACCTCACCAATATCTGCGGCTTTATCAAGTTCTATAACGCCTGCCGCGCCAATGGCATCAAGCCGATTATGGGTGCCGACCTCATGGTCGAAGAGCCTAGCACCACACCAGGCGTCGAGCCTGAGGTCTTTAGAGTCACGGTGCTGGCCATGGATCACTTTGGCAAGCAAAACCTCTATGACCTGCTCTCCAATGCATGGCTGCGCTCTGATGCCGGTGCCTTTAATGCGCACACGCAGCTGTCGGAGCTGGCCTACTACAATCGCGGCCTGATTCTGCTCAATGGCTTTCGTGGTGACATCGCCAAGCTCGTCGCCGATAACAACATTAAGCGGGCCGAAGAGCGCTTAAACTTCTACCTGCACTACTACGGCGACCGCTTCTGCTTTGAGCTCACCCGCACCAATCGTGAGGGCGAACAAGCCTTTGAGAACCTCGCTTTAGATCTGTGCCAGCGCTATGGCATTGCCCCTGTCGCCACTAACGACACCTGCTTCCTCTATGGCGAGCAAGACATCGGCAAGGACGGCTTGTCTGACTATCAAGTACACGACGTGCGTGTTTCCATTCAAGCTAGCTGCATGCGTGGCAGTGAGCAAATGGCTAGGCGCTACTCCAAAGAGCAGTACCTGCGCACGCCCCAAGAGATGTACCAGCTATTCTCTGATATCCCTGAGGCCATTTTAAACACACGTCTTATTGCCGAGCGCTGCAATGTAGAGCTGGAGCTGGATAAGCCACGTCTGCCACACTTTAATACCGAAGGCCTCTCCACGGATGACTATCTGCGCAATGCAGCCCACAAAGGCCTTGAAGAGCGCTTAGCTTTCCTCTACCCCGATGAGGCCGAGCGCGATAAGCAGCGCCCACGTTACGTCGAGCGCCTTGAGACCGAGCTTGATGTGATCATCTCCATGGGCTTCCCTGGCTACTTCCTCATCGTGATGGACTTTATTCAGTGGTCCAAGGACAACCACGTGCCTGTAGGCCCAGGCCGTGGCTCCGGTGGTGGCTCGCTGGTGGCTTACGCGCTGCGCATTACTGACTTTGATCCGATGGCGTTTGACCTGCTCTTTGAGCGTTTCTTAAACCCAGAGCGTGTGTCCATGCCTGACTTTGACGTGGACTTCTGCCAGCGCAATCGTGAAAAGACCTTAGGCTACGTGAAAACCCACTACGGCCGCACCGCTGTCTCACAGATTGCTGCCTTCGGTACCATGGCGCCAAAAGCCGCCATTAAGGACGTGGGCCGTGCCTTAGGCATGAGCTACGGCTCGGTCGACTATGTGGCCAAAATGCTGCCAACGCAGCCTGGCCTGACCTTTAAAGCGGCAATGGGCTTTGATAAAAAGGGCAACCCTTGTGATTCGGTCGCTCCTGATTTCCTTGCTCTTTACAATCAAGCCATCAACAACGACGACAAGGCGCGTATTGAGCTCATTCACTACGCTATGCGCCTTGAGGGTGTAGTTAAGACCATCACTAAGCACGCGGCTGGTGTGGTGATCTCCCCTACACGCACAGCGGAGTTTACGCCGCTGATGCTGGACTCCGATGGCAACCCAATTACGCAGTTTGACAAAAAGGACGTCGAGCACGCGGGCTTGGTGAAGTTCGACTTCTTAGGTCTGACCACGCTGACCATCATCCAAGATGCCTTGGATATGATCAATCAGCGTCATGAAGACTTAGGCTTGCCCCCTGTTGATGTGCACTCCATTCCTTACTACGATGAGGAATCCTTTAAGGTACTGCAGCAAGGTGAGACCACGGCCGTCTTCCAGCTTGAATCTGATGGTATGCGTAAGCTCATCAGCCAGATGCAGCCTGACCGCTTTGATGACATGATCGCTTTGGTGGCACTCTACCGCCCAGGCCCTATTAAATCCGGCATGGTCGACCACTTCGTCAAGCGTAAGCACGGTGAGGAAGAGGTCTGCTATCCATCCCCTGACTTCCAAGATCTCGATTTAAAGCCGATCCTCGATTCGACCTACGGCGTTATCGTATACCAAGAGCAGGTCATGCAGATTGCCCAGACTCTGGCCGGTTACTCCTTAGGTGGTGCTGACATCTTACGTCGTGCTATGGGTAAGAAAAACCCAGCGGAGATGGCCAGCCAGCGCAGTGTCTTTAAAGATGGTGCCATTAAAAAGCACAAAGACCCTGACATTGCCATGAAGATCTTCGATCAGGTGGAAATGTTCGCAGAGTACGGCTTTAACAAATCGCACTCGGCGGCTTACGCCTTAGTGGCGTGGTGGACTTTGTACTTAAAGGTGCACTACCCTGCGGAATTCCTTGCGGCCATGATGACTGCTGACCGCCAGCGCACGGAGAAGCTGGTGTCGTACATTGCCGAGTGCAAGCGCTTAGGCATTCAGGTCAATCCACCTGATGTCAATGTCGGTCGCTTTGACTTTACCGTAGATAAGAACGGCGCCATTATCTACGGCTTAGGCGCGATTAAGGGCATTGGTGAGGATCTGGTCGCACAGATCGTGGAGATCCGCGAAAAAGAGCAAAACCACCAGTTCAAGAGCTTCTTTGACTTTGTGGCCAAGGTCGGCACCAGCCGCCTGAACAAGAAGAGCCTTGAGTCGCTCATTTACAGCGGAGCTTTAGATAGCTTAGGCCCTGACCGCGCCACCATGCACGCCAATATTGGTAAGGCTACCACCTATGCCGTGCAGGTTAAGGATGATCAGGACGCTGGTCAGGTTGGTCTCTTTGCGGGCTTTGATGAGGCGGAAACGCAAGATGAGCCCCAATTTGAGCCTTGCCACAAGTGGCCTGCGAAGTATGTGCTCAGCCAAGAAAAGATCATGCTGGGCCTCTATGTATCGGGTCACCCGATTAACGCCTACCGCCAAGAGCTGGAGCGCTACTGCACTTCGACCTTAGACCGAGTGAGCCCTGGCACTTATGCTAAGCCTACGGTAGAGACGGTGGCGGGTGTGGTGATCCAGAGCACGGAAAAGCTGTCCAAGCGCGATGGCAAGAAGTTTTACATGCTCACGGTGGATGACTCCACCACGCAGGTGACGCTGCCGCTTTATGGCGCGCAAGCTGATACCTACGGCATGCTGCTTGAGCAGCGCAATGAGGAGCTGGAGCGGGTTAGACAGTCGGCGCCGCCGGATACGGACGACAGCTTGCTCTGCCCTACTCCTTTGATCATTATTGCGACGATTGCGGTCTTTGAGGGGCAGGATGGTGCGGAGCGCACCAGAGTGCGTAGCATTGACACCATGGAGAGTATCAGACGCAAACAGGCGCGCACGCTGACGATTAACCTCTCGCGGAGCATGTTTGAGCAAAACCACGAGTACATTCAGCGCTTACTGCAACGCAATATGCGCAGAGTTGATGAGATCAGACGTGAGCTGGAAATGGCGGGCGTTCCGGCACGCTCGTACATTCCTGGCTTGCCACCGCCAAGCAACACGGCTAGCCAGCGCATTGCGCAAAACCGCTTTGAGCGCTCGGTTGCTGATGTCACGGTAGATGAGGGCTGCACCTTGAGCTTGATGATTGATAACATCAAGTGCTCGTTGCAGGGCAATGACTACCGTATTGTGCCTACGGATGATCTCATTGAGGGCCTGCGCGACTTGGCGGGGTATAACGCGGTGGCGATTGGCTATACCATTTAGCAAGCGAGAACCGCCACACAGCAGCAACAACTCCTAAGAGTAGCAGGCGTCTTCACGCCTAGCCTCACTTTGGGTAATGCTGTTGTGGTTGTGGTTGTGTATTTTGGCGCTTACGCGTTGTTATGGGGCTCTGCCCCCTAACACAGCCCCCGCTTAAGGCTCGGCCTAAAGAATCCAGTGAGCACGCCTCTGCTCCCTACCGCTGAGCTCCGCCAGCAGCCTCCTCTTGCTCTTTGCTTTTCATTTCTGTTCTTCGACTCTGTAGCGAGCCACTCTGTGTCATGACTAACACCATTCCACCTCACGACCACGGCCCCCAAGCAGAGTCAACCACCATCCCCCACTACAAATCGTGGCTCGACTGGGCTCACGACGTCGGTGCTATCTGCGCCCAGCAAGAAGCCCACATCAAAAATATTCTCTTAAGCGCTGCCACCTCTGCGCACACCCTTGAGTCTTTTGCGCACTTCAAAGATGAGCTGAGCGCCGCCACCAACGTCAAGCTCCACTCTGACGAGGTCGTGGCCATGCTCTCCCAGCACATCGTCATCAAGCCGGTGCTGGATGCGCTCTTTCCTCACTACCCCTTTACCGAGCGCAACGTCATCGCCAGCAGTATGACGCGCATGCTCGAGATCTTAGATCAGGATGGTTTAAGCCGCGCCAATGACAAGCTGCAGCCTTTCTACGAGAGCGTGCAAGGCCGTATCAGCACGATAAAGAGCGTCAGCGATCGCCAGCAAGTCATCATTGAGCTCTTTGACCAGTTCTTTAAAGTCGCTTTTCCTAAGCTGCAAGAAAAGCTGGGCATCGTCTACACCCCCGTCGAGGTCGTAGACTTTATGCTGCACTCCGTAAACGACCTGCTGCAACGCGAATTTGGCCAGAGCTTTTCCAGCTCCGACCTGCACGTACTCGATCCTTTTACCGGTACTGGCACCTTTATCACGCAGCTGTTGCACAGCGAGCTGATCTCCGCTGAATCCTTAGAGCGCAAATACCGCCATGAGCTGCACGCCTTTGAGATTCTTCCCCTTGCTTACTACATAGCTGCGATCAACATTGAGTCGGTGTATAACCAGCGCTATGAGCTGCAGCATGGTGAAGCTGTCCCTATAGCTGACTACCAGAGCAACTCCATTGTGGTACTCACGGACACCTTTAACTACGAGGAGAAACAGGGGCGCTTAGACCCCACTAATCCTTTTGTCCCCAATAGTGAGCTGCGGCGCAAGGTAGAAAACCTGCCCGTGCAGGTCATTATCGGTAATCCTCCTTACTCGGCAGGGCAGAAACGGCAAAACGACGACAACCCCAATGAGAAGTACCCCGCCTTAGACGAGCGCATTGCGCGCACCTATGCGTCTCAGTCACAGCAGAAGATTCAGCTAAAGAGCAAGCTGTATGACTCCTATATTCGCGCTTGGCGCTGGGCCTCGGACAAGATCGGTAAGCACGGCATCGTCGCTTTTATCACCAATGCTGGCTGGTTGGACTCTGCTGTCACGGCTGGCATGCGCACGTGCTTGACGCAAGCATTTAGCGCGATCTACATCTACCACCTCAAAGGTAATGCCCGTACCTCAGGTGAGCAACGCCGCAAAGAGAGCGCCAACATCTTTGGTGTGGGCAGCCGTGCACCGATTGCCATCACCATTCTGGTAAAGAATCCACAAGCTGCCGAGCAAGGACAGATATACTTTGCAGCGGCGGCTGACTACCTCACCCGCGAGCAAAAGCTCAAGCAGCTGCACGACTTCAAGTCCATCTTAAATCCAGCGGTGGGCTTACAGCGGCTTACCCCTGATGCCTATGGTGACTGGCTGCAACAACGACGCAGTGACTTTGAGCACTTCATTACCATGGCAGGTAAGAACCAATCGGGCGTAGCGCTGTTTAAAAATTACTCGCTGGGCGTGTTTACAGGGCGGGGCGCGTGGTCTTATAACGCCTCAGCACAAGCTTTAGCTGCCAACATGAGCCGCTGCATTGCTTTTTACAATGAGCAGGTGGCCAAAGCTCAAGAAATGGGCGCGGCTTTTGTGCCGGATAGCGATCCGACCAAGATCAAGTGGGATCGGGCGCAGCGCAAGCACGTCACCATAGGGCGTACCTACCCTGCTTTTGCGCCGGAGAAGGTGGTCTTATCCCTCTACCGGCCTTTTTGCAAAGAGTGGCTGTATAACGACAGCGCGTGGCTAAACTGCGTGTACCAGATGCCCCAGCTCTTTCCTTTTGCGGGAGCGGAGAACCTCACTATTAATGTCAGTGGCGTAGGGGCGCAAGAGTTTAGCTGCGTGATGAGCGACTGCATTAGCTCGCTGGAGCACATCGAGAAGGTGCAGTGCTTTCCTCGTTACCTCTACCGTAAAGCAACGCCAGCGGAGCTGCAAGCAGCAGAGACAGCAACAGCGCCAGCAGCGCCACTGGCTCTACATGAGCTACAGGAACCGCAGGCTCTCTCCCTCTTAGATCTGGTAGAACAAGAGAGCGCCACGCCCTTGGTCATTGTTAATGGCTATGTACGTGATGACGCCATTACCCCTGAGGCTATCGCTCATTTCCAAGCGGCTTACGCCGGTCATGAAGCGGAAATCGACGCCGATGCTGTGTTCTACTACATCTACGGCCTGCTACACAGCAAAGACTATCGGGCAGCCTACGCGCTGAATCTCCAAAAGGAGCTTCCGCGCATTCCGCGTGTAGCCACATGGTCTGACTTTAAGGCCTTTACTACGGCCGGACGCAAGCTGGCTCAGCTGCACGTAGATTACGAGCACGTTACGCCTTATCAGGGCTGTGTGCTTGAGACTCACGGTGAGCAAGTCTCAAAGCTGGTAGGCAGGCTGGAATATGGCAAGATTGCGGGCAAGCAAGGCAGTGCAGCTAAGGACAAGAGCGTCATCAAGTACAACGACAGCCTCACCATTAGGTGTATCCCGCTTCAGGTGCAGGAGTTCGTGGTCAATCGCAAGTCGGCGCTTGATTGGGTGGTAGAGCGCTGTGGCGTCAGCGTCGATCGCGACTCTCAGATTGTTGATGACTACAATGCCTTTGCCCAAGCGATGGGAGATGAGGACTACATTCTCCATCTCATTTTGCGGGTGATTACGGTCTCACTGGAGACCATGGCTATAGTGCAGGCGCTGCCACAGCTTAAGCTGCATCCGCTGGATAGCTCAGAACCCGACTGAACCTCCACAGATCGCAACCTCGCGCTTAAGCCGCTCCTCTCTAAGTAAGATCAGCGCAGCTACGTTACACTAAGCTCAGCGGCGCGCTGCGTCCTATCTTCAGGGTAGATTGCGCGCTTGCCCTTCTCTTGTCTTGTCTTGGTTGCAGCCCGCTAGCGGACGCCTTTGAGACAGACAGACTTAACTACAGACTGAACGACCGACTAACTGACTCCTTTTAGCTTTCATCACTAGCGGGAGCGAGAGCATGCATCTTTACCTTGGAGAGTGCCAGCTATTACGTGAGCGCTACGCCCCTCTGCTTGCGGTTGATAGCGAGCTCTTAGCGCAGGCGGAGAAAATGGCTCCTGCAAGGCAGGACACCTTTTTAGCAGGCCGTGGTCTCTTAAAGCACGCCTTACACGAGCACGGCTTACTGCCGCCTAATGCGCCTTTACCCCCACTACAGCTGGGGGCTTTAGGGCGTCCTTACTTACCACCGTCACTGCAAGGCGAGCATACATGGGACTTTAATCTTAGTCACAGCCACCAGCTCTTAGCGCTGTGTTTTGGCAGCAGCTGCGTTAGCGTGGATGTGGAGGTGGTAAATCCTAAGCGCTGGCGCCCAGCGCTGCTAGAGCGCGTCTACACGGCAGCAGAGCTTGAGGCTATTGATAAGCTGCGTGCCACGGTGGATGCGACCACCAATACAGACAGCACACTTTCGCCAGCATGGGCGGTACTAGCAACCAAATTCTGGTCAATGCGCGAGTGTCTCGTCAAAAGCCTCGGCTTAAGCGTCTTTAACAGCTACCTCTACTGCCATCCGCAAGAGCAGCGTATCAGTCTCGACTTACGCCCTCTGGCCGCTGCTGCAGCGAGCACTGCATCAGACTCTAGAGACGAGACGGCACAAGCTTGGCTTGAGGCTCAGTCTAGACTTAGCTCGATTTCTGCTGAGGCACAGATTCGCAGCCTGTCCTTACGCGCCTGCATGGAGCTCTGCGCTGTACCATGGACATCTCCAACCTATAGCGATGCGGTGCTGACTTGGCTGCAACCTACGCTTAAGGAGAGCTTGTTCTTAAGTTTTAACACCACGCAAGGGTGCACCACTTACGAGCTGCCGTCAGATAAGTTTGCGGCGCTGCAAACACAGCTGCAAGCGACCTCCTATCAGGTCGTGCTGCAAGCATAAGCGCGTCTATAACAGGCAGCACGCATAAGCGCTTTAAGGCGCACTCACAGCTGCCTCTGCTGCGGCTTGGCGGCAATTGCACAAGTAAGTTTCAAGACCCCTTGCTTTGCGGTAAAATACAGGCGCATTTTTCCTTTGTTGCTTTTCATCTTTGGTGTAAGCGGCCTCACTGACAGCGTAAGTTAATGGCGGTGGATGTCGCTGGCGCGGGGGAAGCAACCTGTCTAAGTGCCAGCACTTAACCCAACCCGCCTCATTGGTTACACCGCAGCCTTGTTGCAAGGAGTTTTTGGTGGTCTTATTTCGGTTTATCTCCTTTATTGGTGCCGCTGCCTTATTAGTAGCAGTTGCGCCATGGGCAGATAGTATTTCCTTTTTCTCCCGTGCTATTGGTGCCATTGCCCTGATGTGGGGTGGTTTCTACTTCATGCTGCGAGAGAATGAGACTCTCTACGGCGCTGTTTGTGTGATTTTTGCGGTGTTAGTGCAGCCGTTCTATCTCATTCCATTCTCCATGGGCATGTGGATGGTACTGGCCATCTTAAGCGCAGGCTACCTCATTTTATGTGGCTTACTGTGCATTAAGCTGGAGAAGGCCAATGCTGAGGAGAGAGCGCGCAAGCACGCCGAATTAGAGATGTACCGTCGCAACGAAGAAAAGCTGCGCGAGCAACAGAGCCGCCGCTAAGACGGGCTATTGTGCGGGATGGGCGCCAGCTTTTGCTGTAAGGCAAAGGCGCCACGCCCTCCGTAATCACTGCCCCCTAACAAGAAAGTAGCTGCCACCTACAGCACCGCGAGCTCGTGTTGTTACCAAGGCACACTACATTTCACGTGAAATATTAAAGAAAAACCAAGCGTCCCGCACTGGCTACCCAGAAGCACCTATCCCCGAGGGTGCTGCGCTGCATCAGCAGCCCCTACCCTGCGTTATTAAGGTTGCTTTGCCTCTAAGGTTTTACGCCCCTGCTCACGAAACTAAGAGTGGCCAGCACCACGCAGAGCGGCATAAAAACCTCTCTCAGGTGATGGATTAAGGTGCGCTCAAGCAGCTGTAAGCTCTATTGTAGCCACCTACAGTACTAATCTCCACGGGGACAATGACACCAAAGAGCAGCCTCAAGCCATGGTGGGTTTAAGTTCGCATGTAGGGTTTACGCGCCGTGGTGAGGCGTGAGCAGTCTCTTCCTTGCTGATTATGGGGCGCAAGGCTGTAGTAACCCTAATCCAAACCAGTTAGCCCTTTGCCCGCTACTTACCTTGAAGAGGCGGCTTTCTCTGCAGAGTAGAGATTAACAGCTGCCTCAAACGGCAGGCGCCACTAAAGCAGCGCCCTTGCTCATACTGAGGCTTGCTCAGCCTTAGGCTTTATTGACTCGCATGCGCTTTTTGAGGCTCTGTGGCAGCTTGCGACTTAACAGCGTTGGTGGCTGTGTTGGCTGGGCCGGTTGTGCCGGTGGCATAGGGGCAGCCGTGGCAGCAGCTGGTGCCGCTGTAGGTGCAGTCTCTACCACCGAGCCTTGCGCCTCCTGCTCATGGGCTAAGCGCACTCTGCTCTTAATGTTGGTCTTCAGCGAGCGCTTTGGCGTCGCAGGCGCTACAGTCTGCTCAGAAGAAGAAGAAGAAGAAGAAGCAACAACAGCGTCAGAGGCAGCAGCTGCAGTCAGCTCTGGCTCCGTAGGGTGTAACGACGGCATCTGCACTGTCTGTGGAGCAGGTGCAGTACCTTGCTGCTGTTGTTGAATAGTCTGACTCTTAGCGCGCAGACGCTGTTGTGCCTTCGCCGCAAGCTCCTCCATCTTGGCTACTGCCGCTTGGGTTTCAGCTTGCGCTGTCGCTAAAGCTGCGGCTTCGGCGCGCTCTTGTGCTTCCAGCTGTTGTCTTTGGGCTTCACGCTCTTGGCGCTCTTGCTCGGCACGAGCTTTACGCTCACTTACAGTAGTGCGTAAGCTCTTGTGATGCGTGGCCTCAGGCTTAACCTTAAGAGGCGAGCGCTGTGAAGTCGCAACCTTGGCCGCAGTAGGAGCAGCGGCTTGCTCTTCTGGAGCGGTAACGGAAGCAGACTGCTTTGAGCTGGTAGTGTTGTTGGTAGTAGTGGTAACAGACGGGGCCGCACGCTGCGCGGTAGCAGCCTCAGCTTGAGCCACAACACTTGCAGAAGCCACCGACGTCTGCGCAGGAGCAGCCTTTTCTTTAGGAGCAGCAGTTGCGACCTCTGGAGCAGCCTGTGGTGTAGGCACGTCCCTCTCAGTGGTAGCAGCGCTTACAGTATCCGCTGCGTCACTCTTAGTGAGAGGCGCCACCGTATCTGCAGCCTTACTCCTCTTAGTAACCCGTGCCGTATCAGCCTCTGCACCCGCTGGAGCTGCTTTAGGTTGCGACTGCACAGCAGGCTCTGGAACAGTTACCTTGAGAGCAGGCTTTTCATTACGCCCCTCTGGGGTAACAGGCGCTGGCATTTGTGCTGCCTTAGCAGCTACCTTATCTTTAGGAGCAACCTGCGCTGTTGGGGCCTGTACAGCTGCACTCTGCGCTGCCACCTTAGGTTTCTTAGTAGTAGTAGTAGCTGCCACCGATTGGCTCTGGTCTTGGGTCGCACGCTTTGCTCTTGGCTGCGCCGCTTGCTGGGCACGCTCGACAGCCTGAGCCTGCTCACTCTCCTTTAGCATACGCCGTCTGTTCTTCAGAGAGCTGAGGATCTTCGCCTTGTTATCAATGACCTCAGAGGCAGAGGTAACAGGCGTGCGCGTTACCGAGCGCAGAACTGGAGCCTCCGGCTGTCGCGTAGCATTGGTGCGCTTAGTCCCTTGCTTGGCCGCAGCCGCTGGCGTGTTAGCCTTAGTACCAGCGGCTCCTTGCTTCGTACCGCTAGCGGTAGCAGCAGTAGGTGTAGTAGTAGTAGTAGTAGTAGTAGGGGCGGGCGCTGTCTTGGTAGCAACCTTGTTGGTCGGAGCAGTAGCAGCCGCTGCGCTCTTGGTTGGTGCCACTGGAGCTTGACGCTGTACAGGAGTCTCTGGCACCGCATCCATATCCACGCCATCAGTAGCCACCTGCACCGTAACCACATCCTGCTGCTTACCATGTGGATTGGCTTGCGGTACTGCAATAGTGCGCTGGCCTGCTTGGTTGGCAGCAGGCAGTGCAGGATTCTGCTGGGTAACAGTCTTAGTATCTGCAACAACAGCGGTCTTTGCCGTGTTGGCAACAGCTGCAGCATCAGCAGAGGCTTGCGTCTGCGCCACAGGAGCGGCATTAGCAGCTGCACTAGCAGCAATTGCTGCTGGGACGGGTGCTGGAGCTGTACCTGAACCAGTAATCGCAGGCGTAATCGTAAGGGCGGTTGGCGGCACTTGCGCTGATACTGGTGGCAGTGTTTGTACTGCCGTCGCTGGGGTAATAGTCAGCTGCTGTGGTTGTGGGTTAACCACATGTAACACGCCTATACCATGGTTACCTTGGCTGACGACTGTGGTCTGTGGGGTCGCAGTTTGCGCCTGTACTGTGGCTGGCTGAGCCGGTGCTGCTTTAGCAGCTGCGGCAGGATTAGTAGGAGATACAGGGGTAGTAGCAGTGGTGGCTGCTGGAGCAGGGGCGGGCGCTGAAGTAGACGCTGGCGCTTTAGCAGGCGCAGGCACCGTCACCGGCTCTACCGAGAGAGATGCCGCAATTGCAGGGCGCGTCGTCCCCGCCGTTTGTGGCGCTGCCGTGGTGGCGGTCTGAGGAGCTCTAGCAGCATTAGCAGTAGCTGGCGTAGCCTCACCTGGCACCACCGCTGGGGTCAGGTTCAAGCCCGTACCCACTGATGCCACTACAGGCTGTAATTGCAGCACTACGCTGTGATTCCACGTCTGGCCCACACCAATAGTCTTTGGCAGGTTAGCCGCCGCTGGCACCTCAGGTGCACTCCCCTGTGGCTGGCTCTGGCTATGTACATGGTTCTGCGCAGTAGTAGTCTCAGGACTATCGACCGGCATCGGCGTCGCAGGCGTTAACACTAAGCCACCACCTAAGACGTTATTGGCCGAGGCATTGAGCTCCGCCACTGGGATGTTGATGCTAAGTGGCGCACTTTGATAAAGATAGCTGTTAGTGCGCGCTAAATCCGTATCGTAGGACGTAGTCTGGAAGGTAGCTAAAGGCACATAACCCTGATCAGCACTGCTGCCAGTCCCCAACAGCGAGGTCGTACCCACACTCGATACTGTAGGCACAGCTTGCTGGCGTGGAGCCTTTTTGCTCTTGTTTTGTTGCTCATCAAGAGCCTTTGCGGCAGCGGCAGAGACCATGGAGCCAGGTGCGGTAAACATACCCATACGTGGCTTGGCAGCTTCTGCCTCGGCTGCAGGCGTGGCGCTAGCTGCAGCGGTGTTAGTAGCAGCGGCAGTTGCTGACTGCTCGGTCTTATCGCCCTTAGAGATAGCCTTTTTGGCTAAAGCGGCCGCCGCGCTTGGCACCAGATGTACCTTATGCGGCGCGTTCTGCTTAGCGTTTTGTGCCCCAGCAGCGGCAGTAGGTGCTCTTTGCGCTTGCTCTTGTTGCAGGCGTTGCTTGCTCTTAGCTTCAATGGCATTGGCGGTGGCAATCACATCCGAGCCTAATTGCGCTAAGGCCTCAGCTACGCTCATACCTGAGCCAATAAAGCCGTTTTGCTCCAATCGCGCTAGCGATTGGGCATTTGGCAGCATGCTGTCTGTTAAGGCGTTGGAGGCACTACCCTGCGTCGCTGGTGGCACACCTACAGACTCACCACCGCCTTGTAAGATAGCAGCCAAAGCGCGCGCCTCATCCTGCGCGGCATCAGTTTGATTGGAGCCTAAGGCATAGGAGTTAGCAGCAGCGCCTTGGACAGCACCAGCAGCTTGAGCCTGCGCAGCGGCAGCGGCGGCTGCAGCCTGCTCCTCTTGCGCCACAGCGAGGTGGGCTGGCAGTGGTAAAGGTGCGCGATGCTGGGCTTGTAATTTAGCCGACAGTGGCGTTTGCAAGGAAGAGCGGCTTGCAGCGGTTGCTGCTGCGTTGGCTGTGGCAGCGGCAGCGGCTTGCGGATGCGCCATAGCGCCTTGAGCGCTAATATTTGGCGCCCAGCCCTGAGGTGTATTCTGCGGATAAGGGGCGGTAGCTCCAGAGGTAGCAGTACCGGCATTACGTACCATACTCTCTGGGGACATGCCTTGGGTTGCAGCCATTTGTACGGGATCCTGCACCATTTGCAACTGTTGCGCTGACATCTGCACACTCTGGCGTGCAGCGGCCTCTCTGGCAGCGGCGGCTGCCGGTTTAATCTCTTGCGACACGGCGGCCCCTGATTGTGGCTTACCGGTAAGTAAGCTTTGGAGGTTGCCCTCATGGAAGGTCGCCGTAAAGTGTGTTTGATCCACGTAAGAGCTGTTGTCCATAAAGCCCTCGACGGAGAAGAGCGGACGACCTTGCAAAGGAGGCTCAGTCTCTAACACAAAGCTATAGGAAATGAGGTCGCGGCCATAGCCGTTATCGACTTCAAGGGCATCAAAAGGCTCTTTAACCCGTGCGGTGATGGGGACAAACCACTTGACCTGCTCCCAGATAGCATCACGGGCTTCTTTTTCGGCAACTAATTGGGCTTGCTCTGCCGCTTCCTGCTCTGCTGCTGACTGCTCTGCGGCCGTAGCTGTTACATTGTCCGCAGCGACATCAGTATCATCAGCCCCAGCAACATCAGCAGACTCAAGCTCATCCGTCGCGACATCTTGAGCAGCAGTTGCCGCCACATCATCTGTGTCAACTACGTCTTTAGCAGCTACACCATGAGATGGCTGCTGGCGGCTTTGCTTCTGCGTAGTCTTAGAGCCTGCCTCTGCCGCAGCAGTATTCTCATCCTCATCATCAGCAGCATCAGCTGCCATGGCCGCATATTTAGCAGCCATAGCCTGCGCCCCCTGACGACGCATAGCTTGCTGTCGTGCCCGCATGCGCTCGGCCAGCGACTGGCCACCGGATTTTGCGGCACTACCAGATGCTGGCGCCGCACCAGAGGCGCCAGAGGCACCAGAAGCAGCGCGCGCTGCCTGCGCGTTTGACGTTGTCGCGCCTTTGCTTTTAGCAGCTGAGGAAGTTGTCTGTGATTTTGGCTGTGTCTGTGGCTGGGCCTTACTGCCACTGAGACCTTGCTGCTCTTGCTGCGCCGAGTTAAACAGCGCTGCAAAGGAGCTGTTCTCATTCTCCGCTACAGGTGGCAGTGTGACTGGCTTCTTATCGTTTAAGCTCTTAATCTTCGAGCTATCGCCATCTAAGGCATTTAAGAGATCACTGACCTTATTGCCTGCAATCTCCAGCGAGTCTAAATCAGGCTCTGGCTCCGAAGCGAGGTCATGAATACCATGCACTGCCTGATTGCGCTTAGCCACGCGCTCATTCAGCGTTAAACTCTCACCCCGCGCATTCTCGGCATCAAGGCCATAAGGGCCGTTGTTACTGCCATTTACTGCAGCATCACGCAACAGCGATGCGCCTTTAGCAGCTGCGCCTTGAGAGCGCTGACCCGTAAACAGATCCGAGCTTAAGGTCGGCTCACGTTGGGCATTGGCACCACCGACTAAATCAAAAGCAGCCTCATTCTTACCGGCTTGAGCGATCTCCTGCCAATTTAAATTGGCTCCTGTCTCACGGGTAAGATCCTCTCTGCGCGCATGCGCACGCGCTGCTCTTAAGTTGATCGGGTTATCGTAAGAGTTGAGATGTAACGAGCGCGCCCGTGAACGTGACGCGGCCTTGCTGCCTTTGCCCTTACGGTTAGCGCCACTATAAGTCTGATAGAGATCTTCATCGTCAGGGAAAATCGGGCGGTCATCAGCAGCGGCGACAGCGGCGGCACGGGCGGCAGCTACGGTAGCAGCGGTAGAAGCAGCAGAAAGTAAAGGCTCTTTATCATCGACGCTGATATCGATGTTACTGACACCGCCACTGGTGCTGATCTTTGGGTCTTGCTGATAGCGTGCGCCATGGCGCTTAGCACCATAACGGGCATTATTGCGAGCATTATTAGGGACAACAGCGCCTAAAGATGCAGCTGGATTGGCAGCATCTACCGAGTAAGAGGCGTCACGGGCGTCAGTGGCGGCAGGTTTTCTTCTAAAGAGGCGCATCAGTAAGGCATAGAGAATAATAAGCAGGACAAAGGCGCCGACAGCTGCGCCGATACCGATCACATGGCACAGGGTCGCTGGCGGCAATAATCCCATATCAAAGCCAGTCAGGCTTAACAACGAGACTAACGTCTGTGGAAAAGCTAGACCGAGGACTAAAGGGATATTGGCTAGCAGCATGATCGCCACACCGAACTTAAAGGTGCGACGATAGAGGCAGGCAAGCAAACCCAAGACAAAGAAAGCAGCGCCAAAGTAAGTACTAAAGGCAGCTACCGAAGCTATGTGATCAATCATGGATTAATACAGGCAGCATGCGGCTGTAATGCTCCTCTTACCGCGCTTAGTACCAGCTGCGATTACGTCAGCACAGCTGCTAGCGTTACAACCTGTAGCGCTGATCTGGCCTGTGTTGTGTTATCCAGCGCTCAGGGCATAAAGAGGGGCACCGTAGACCTAACTGCCACAATTTGCAGCAGGGAAATCGAGCCAAATGATATGGGGGCTTAAAGGTACAGGAAAGCTGTGGAGATGCGCTTAGCTTTGGCTTCTACGCTAAAGCCTAGGGCATGGTGATAGTGTCATTAGACTGTGCCGCAAAACATGGCAAAGCAGGGTGTTTATCTGAGCACAGAACATACCACGCAACGCCGCAAAAACTGTCAAATAAGGCACTGGGATCATTATAGCAAAAGCCTTTTCCCGCGCTTGGGGGCTGCACTTGGGTACAATAGAGCCTCTAAGTGACGCAGAAGCGTGCACCACCTCCACAGTCCCTCCACAGTCCTTGCTCTGAGCTCAAGGCTGAGGAAAGATCCATAGGGTAGACTTTTCCATGTTTGTTTGGTTCGGCGATCCGATTGCCTTTACGCTTGGCCCCGTGGTTATGCGCTGGTACGGCTTGCTCTTTGCCGGTGGCTTTGTCATCGGCTACTTTATGATGTACGCCATGTTTAAGCGGGCGCGCTATAACACTGACGACTTAGACCGTATGCTGGTCTATGTCTTTTTAGGCACGATCATTGGTGCCCGTTTAGGCCACTGCCTGATCTACGAGCCAGACTATTACTTAAGCCACCCTCTGGAGATCCTGCAAATCTGGAAAGGCGGCCTTGCTAGCCACGGTGGCACTATTGGTGTGGTGCTGGCGTTCTTTATCTTTATCAAGCGCTCGCACAAATACCGCTTCTTTGAGATTGCGGACATGATCAGCGTCCCGATTGCGCTGGTATGCACCTTTATCCGCATTGGCAACTTTATGAACTCGGAAATCCTAGGTAAGCCAACCAATGGTGACTTTGGAGTGGTCTTTGCGCGCTTAGGAGAGGACTTCCCACGCTATCCGGCACAGCTTTTTGAGGCAGGATCGTACTTTATTACCTTTATCATCTTGGCGGTGCTGTACTTTACGTGGCAGAAGCGGCCGCAGGGCATGCTGCTTAGCATCCTGCTCTTTTGTATTTACACCTCGCGCTTCTTTATCGAGCCGTTTAAAGAGGAGCAGGCGGACTACTCGACCAATATGGTGCTCAATGTGGGACAGCTCTTGAGCATTCCATTTATCTTAGGCTCGGTGGCTCTAATGGTGTTTGTGACCTACTTACACCGCCGTGAGCAACGCCTTAACAAGGCCAACGACACCAACGCCAAGCAGTAGCCAGCCACCCGCAGCGCAAGGCAAAACGGAGAGCTAAAACATGAAGCAACGTAAAACACCAAGCGCAACACGCTTAGCAAAGCGCTTGGTGCGTGTGGCTACGGCCATGATCATGGCTCTAAGCTTAGGCTACAGTGCCACTGTGAGTGCTGACCATATTATGTCTGATGGCTTTGGCGGGTACTACACTCCTGATGGTCACATCACCTCTGATGGCTTTGGTGGATACTACACTCCTGACGGCCACATCACCTCTGATGGCTTTGGTGGTTATTACACCCCAGACGGTCACATCACCTCTGATGGTTTTGGTGGGTATTACACCCCAGATGGTCACATCTCATCTGACGGCTTTGGTGGGTACTACACTCCTGACGGACACGTCACCTCTGATGGCTTTGGCGGTTTCTACACGCCATAGTGCGGTAAGTTCTACCAAAGCAACAGTGGCGTCAGCCGACGCCACATCTTCATAGAGGCTGCATAACCGCCAGCTACCTCATAATGTTGCAGGTTGTTGTGGTGGTGATAGTAGGGAACGACTGACTTAATGAATGACGGAATTTAGGGCAAGCATACATGCCAATCTCTAGATAGGTTCAGGCTCGCTTGCACCTTTTATCTCGAGGTGGAACGTTGCAACCGCGCACCACTACATCCGTCACTTATTAGCTCACTCTTTCCTAGTTTACGGCTAACACCTGTAAGGTTACATCGGGCGCTATAAACAGTCAGTAAACACTGCTCTCCCACCCTGCCTCTGCTGGCGCTAATCTCTGCCCCACACCCCTCACCACGCTATCTCCACATGTGAACCAGCCTATAGCCACCATGGCAATGCTGCTGCGCCAATACTGCCCACAAAGCTTGTATTAGCTCCATACGGGGACTATGATTGAGCCCACTACCCCAGATTGCTATTTCCTGTGGCACTGTAAATTCCTCGCTCTACTCCACCTCCGTGGCTTGTTTGTGGATTGAACGTGCTCACTACTGTACAGTGTCTCGGATTCGCTCGCGAAAAAGGAGAAGTTGATGGCCTTAGAAATAATTGTGCTCGCAGCCGGAATGGGTAAGCGCATGCACTCCGACCTGCCAAAGGTGCTGCATCCTGTTGCCAACGAGCCTATGCTCTTTCATGTGCTGCGCACTGCCAACAGCTTAAATCCTGTCAAAATCCACGTGGTCTTAGGTCACCAGAGCCAAAAGGTCGCAGCCGCTATCGAGGAGCTGCCAGAGGGCTTACGCCAAAAGCTCGTCCTGAGCATCCAAAGCGAGCAATTAGGTACTGCCCACGCCGTTATGCAAGCCCTGCCTAACGTCACCGCCAACAATGAGGTCATTGTACTCTACGGCGATACGCCACTGACGCCAAAGGTAGACTTAGAGCACCTCTTAGAGGCCCTCAAATTCAACACCATGACGCTGCTGACCGCCACAGTGGACAATCCTTTTGGCTATGGCCGCATCATTCGCAACGAAGCGGGGCGCATTGAGTGCATCGTCGAAGAAAAAGACGCCACTCAAGAGCAAAAGGCCATTAAGGAAATCAACACCGGCATGATCGCTACCACCAGTGACGTGCTCAAAGAGTTTCTGGTGCAGATCAAAAACGACAATGCCCAAGGTGAGTACTACCTTACTGACCTCGTGGGCTTATTGGTTAAGGCTGGCCGGGCGGTGGGCCTCGTTAACGCTACTAACCCCGACTTGCTTGCAGGCGTCAACAACAAGCTGCAACTATCGGTAGTAGAGCGTCTTTACCAAAAGCAGCAAGCTGAGCGTTGCATGATGGATGGTCTGACCTTAGCTGATCCGGCGCGCTTTGATCTGCGTGGTGAGCTTACTTTTGGCCACGATTGCTTTATCGACACCAATGTCATCATTGAGGGCAAGGTGGTCTTAGGTAACAATGTGAGCATTGGTACGGGCTGTGTCTTAAAGGACGTGACTATTGGTGACCGCTCGGTGATTTCGCCATACACGATCATGGAGAAGTCCGAGCTTAAGGAGCACACCACCATTGGCCCATTTGCGCGCTTACGTCCAGGTAACGTGCTGGAAAATGAGGTGCACGTGGGCAACTTTGTGGAAGTAAAGAACAGCCACATTGGTGAGGGCACGAAGTCTGGTCACTTAACTTACATTGGTGACAGTGACATCGGCGGCGGTACCAACATCGGTGCGGGTACGATTACCTGCAATTACGACGGCGCCAACAAGCACCGCACGACTATCGGTAAGAACGTCTTTATTGGCTCGGATACGCAGCTGGTAGCGCCAGTGACTGTGGAAGATGGTGCCACCATTGGTGCAGGTACGACCGTCACGC
The DNA here is from genome assembly GCA_949286015.1 of uncultured Succinivibrionaceae bacterium. Lineage (GTDB taxonomy): Bacteria > Pseudomonadota > Gammaproteobacteria > Enterobacterales > Succinivibrionaceae > Anaerobiospirillum. Next base: position 20,292 of record CASEBB010000021.1, read on the forward strand.
GCACGGTGCCAGCAAATGCCCTGTACATTACGCGCGCCCAGCCACGCACGCTGCCAAATTACAAGCGCCCAACCAAGAAAAAGAAAGCCTAATCAAGGCCAATCAAGGCCGCATCAAGGCCTCACAGCTGTGCTGTGATGTGATGTTAAGACACAGCGCGGCACAAGCGGCGCAGGGGTACAGGCACGCAATGGTGCCTGAGCTCTCTGCGCCGTTTTTGTTTTTTAGGCTCAAGCACAAAAAGCTTGGGGCTGCACTACGCTTCCCAGCGCCACTCTGCACTTGCTCTTACCCCTTACAATCCTCTGGGAAACCACTGGGGTAATGCCGCTAGCAGGCGATGTCTTGAGCCCTACCTACGGGTGATAGGACTACTGCTGCATACTGCTCACGAGCAATCCACGCCAACGGCGGGATCACCAAGTTTTTGCTCTCAATTGCAAAAACTTTGAAAAATCTAGAGTTTTTGCAAGCAATAGCACAAACTTCAGTCACCACTGCGACAGCAGGCTGGTTCTCCCCTCAGCGCACACACACTCTGTTTCTAATCTACCACCACCAAATTCGGGCCAATCTGCGCACAAAGGCAGTGCGACAGCCTCCAGCGCCGCTCACATGACATAAACTGAGTATCGCACTTGTGTCTTTTTCACTAAAAGCACAGCATGCGGCACAGCGCACATTGTGCACACCGCACAACACAGCGCACAGTGCACGCAATTACGCTGCTTCAAGCCTTTTTAGAGATGAAAATCGTAACTAAAAGCGCTTGAGGTAAATCGTTGTCACGCGAATTTGCTACAATTCCGTTAATTCGTCGTACACGGCTGCTCTCGCTCTATTATTCAAGCCGCCGTATAACAAAGAAAAAGCAAGTGCCACACTGCAACTGTGATTTTGGCCCGATCATGGTGAACACCGAGATTGGCCACCACCAGTCCACACTCTTTGCTTAACCTGCCTCTTACTTGCACATGTCATTACAGGCAACCTCTCTTGCCAAGGTCAGGTTAATTCTCAGGATTGTCTGTTGATAGACGCACGCGACGGCGTGTGTATAGCGTGCTCGTGCCCAGCATCTCCAGAAAGCCTCAAGCTTTTCCCTGTTGCTCAGCACGCTGTTATCCCCTGTGGCTGCCATGTCAAGCCATTGGGAAAAAGCTGGCTTTTTCGTGCTCCCATTGCTTTTTAGCCGCAAAACAAAAGGCAAGCTGGTACAAATCTTCGTCGTTGGGTTATGGCCTTGGCTAGCATCAAAAGTCTGTCTGCAGCAACAGTAGATTGGCGCGATAAACTCGCCTACAGCACAGGTTCGCTGGGCAAGGAAATCGTGCACGGCATCGTCAGTGGCTGTGTCTTTTTATACTGCATCCAATTACTGCACATGGAGGTTAAGACCTTATGCCTCCTCTACATCGTGCAGAACCTCTTAGGATTAGTACTATCCCCTCTCTTTGGCATTTGGCTTGACAATACGCACAGCCGTTTTGGCAAATATAAGCCTTTAGCAGGCTGCGGCATCCTCATCAATCTCTGCGCCCTGATTGCCTTTTACTTTACCCCGCAAGTACAGAGTGCACCGCAGGTGTATATAGCCTGCATCTACCTTCTGTGGTCATTGAGCTTTTTCATGCTCGATATCCCGAGCTGGTCGCTGCTGTCCATGTTTAACACCAACTTAAGCATGCGCGACACCATGGCCACGGTACCATGCATTGCCAATCACTTAGGCTGCCAACTGGCAGTGCTGTGCACAGTACCACTATTAGAGCAGATGCCTTTTGTCTTTACGGTGGACGTGTACAAGTACACGGCAGCAACCTTATGCGCCTTTGGCATTATGCTCATTAGCCAGAGCGTCTTCTTGTTCTTGCTGCGCACTAACATTGATGTGCTCTATACCCCTGACAGTCATCATCGCGTTACCCCACCTGTCTCCGCCCCTAAATCCGCACAAGCTGCCGAGGTCACTAACTCCGCTGTCTCCGCCTATATCTCCACACGCTCAGCTGTAAACGCCGAGCAGTACCGCACGCGTAATTACACCTTTGCTGCGAGTGCTGCGGGGAAAAACCACAGTGGCAAAGACGCACTGCCGAGCATCATGGGGGACAACGCTGATTGGCCTCAAAGCGCCATCCTAGAGTCCCGTCTTGAGCAAAACGCAGAAGCCAGTACAGAGTCATGGCTGCGTAATAGCACTAATGCCAGTGCTGCCTTTACCCATGGCCAGCAACAGACACCTACTGCCGCCCCAGATAGCGACAGTTCAAGTGACAGCGCCACAGCTACCACTACAGCCGCAGCATATCAAGCAGCGCCACAGCAGGCAGAGCAAGAGAACCAAGCCGTAGCGGTGGCGGCTACGCTTATACCTGATAGAGAGCTTAGCGCCAGCCACGAGCGCGAGAGCGCTAGCGCGCGTCAGCGCTGGCAACTGCAAAAGCTCTGGTTATTACTGCTCAACTTCTTTAATACGCTGCGTGGCAACAAAAACAGCGCCCCACTACTGCATATTGGCGGCGCCAGTGGCTTTAATGGCAAACTGCAACACACGCAAGTAGAAGCGGCCCAAGCCCAGCAACGCGCCTTACACCAAGCGCAGCAACAGCCAGCAACGACAGCAGCGACAGCACAGCGTGCAAGTGGTGCAAATGGCAGTACCACCCTCAAGACGCTCGGCAGCGCCTCTATGGCCTACTCCATGGGCACCATGGCTAGAGTGGATGGTGCGGCACAGGCAACCACCTCGCCATACAGCCACAGCGCTTTTCATAGCCACTACCAGACACAGCATCCGCTTACCCTCAAGACCATTGGCTTAGTGCTCGTCAAAAACGATCAGCTCATGGTGATCTTCCTCTGCACCGTGTTGCTCAACATTGTCTTTGGTCTGATCTTAGGTGGCTTTATCTCCGTCGCCGTGCAAAAGCAGCTTATCTTTGATATCAGCTTTTACGCTGTGCTCATTGTTGGCAGCTTTGTCCAGTTAAGCGCCATGGCGACTTTTGAGCCACTGGTACGGCGCACATCCCGTCCTTTTGTCTTTAAGAGCTCACTTTTGCTGGTGCTCATGGGCTTTAACCTCATGCTCACCATCAATACCTTTGAGTCGATGCTGTTCCCGCTCTTTACCGCCTGCATCATTCTCTGCAATTACGGCGTTGGCCTGTGCAAGGTAGCACTCACCTCCATGACAGTGGATATCGTCGACTATGGTGAGTTTAAGTTGTCCTTACGCACCGACGGTTTGATCTTCTCCTTACGCGCTATGGCGCACCACTTAGCCTCGCTGATCTCGCTGTTCTTCTACGGCGGTGCCTTTTCTACGGCCTATTTCTTTGGCGCGCAAAAGGAATGGGGCTTAACGCTTAATCTGCATTTTGCCGTTGGCTTGGTCTTCTCCCTTGTGTTGCTGACCATGCTGATTTACCACAGCAAATACAAGCTCAATGGCGCTTTTTATCGCAATGTGCTCAACAATCTGCAGTACTTAAAGCAGAACCAGAGTCGCAACCCAACACCGCAAAGCAACTTTATGCTGCGCTACTCCCTTGATGAAAGCACCATGATCATCAAGCTCAAGGCCAAGAGCGTCAATGATGTCGTCAAGGCCATGGTGCAGAAGTTAAGTGAAGTTAACGCCATTACCTCGGAGCATGATTACATGCTCGATCTGCAAAACCGCCTTGCTAAGGGGCCTTGCGGTATTGCCGAGGGTATCGCCCTGCCGCACGCCAAGTCCTCAGCAGTACGCCGTGCTACCGTGGTAGTCGCGACCTTGGATACGCCGCTTGATATGGGCGCGCTGGATGGGCGCAAATGCGATCTGGTCTTTTTACTGGCCAGCCCTGATGACGGCTACACCCATTTAAACCTCTTGGGCCGCCTGTCATTACTGCTCAATGAGCAAAACTTTGCGGACAAGCTCCGCACTTCTGGTTCCCCAACGGAGATGTTTGAGCGTTTGGTACAATGTGAGAAGCACTTAGTCCGCTAACGCCGTGCTCACACATTATCCGTCACGGTAGCTTCTTACTCCTTGCCTCCCCATGAGCCACAGCTATACGGCAAAACATAGAGAGCCATAACCTTATCTCTAGGGTGTTAACTTAAGCTTACTCAGGTTAGCCACCACGCGGCAGTCTAACTCCAGAGACTACCACCAGAGACTACCAGAGAACCTTTGTACCCTGAGGGGTTGCGGTTAGCAAGTATGAGGTGAGAGGCTAGGCACTACCACAACAGCAGGCTAAGCGCAGTTTGGCTAATTTGGCTAAAAGAGATTTGCGCTGATGCTGACACTGCTTCCACTGCTTCGCCCACTACTGCTACGCTCAATTTTGCTCTTGCCCCTGACCCTGCTGTTTGCCGCCATGTCCGTGCTCACAGCCTCTGCTGCCTCAGCAGCTCCGGCGAGCAAGTCCCCTATTACTGACCTCACTGTCATTGCCCGCCAACTAGAGCATAACGCTACACCAGAGCAAGAGCTGCCGCACAATAAAGTCCTCAATGTCTGTGCCGTGCCACAGCTCTACTCGGCGCTGCAGGCGCTGAGCAGCAAAAGTCGCTATCCTTTTGTGCCGCGCGTGGCTACAGCTACAGAAATCTATGCGCTGATCGCAAATACAGACAACAGTAAGCTGCCACTGCTGTGCGATATGGTACTATCGGCAGATGAGCGCTTGCCAATTAGCTTAGTGCGCTCGCAAAAGGCCTTAGCCAGTTCCTTAGTACCGTTTGCCCGCGTGCCGCTGGTGCTGTGGTCAGCAAATCCTAACCTGCTGCAAGGCCACGATCCACGGGATTTACTGCGCCAAGGTGCAATTACCTCCATGGCAGTGGCCAATCCTAAGCTCACACCAGTGGGCTTTGCTACCGAGCAGGTGCTAAAAGGCCCTCTGGCGATTAGTGGAACGCGCTCTTTACGCGAGCACCTGTATCGCGCCGACCATGAGTATCAGGTCTATTCCATGGTGGCAAACGCCAATGTCGATTGCGGCTTTATCAGCAAGCCTCTGCTGCTAGCAGAGGGCGCTGCGCTCCAAGGCTCGTACTGGGAAGTGCCACGACGCTACCACCCTGATATCCAGTACTACGGTGTGCTCTTAAGTCCGAGTGTGGCCAACAAGCTGGCACAGGACTTTTTACGCTACTTGGTGGAAGATGAGGACGTCCACCGCTTCTTAAACGACTACGGTTTTGCACCGCTGCGCAGTTCGTTTTAGGGAACGACTGACTTAATAAATGACGCAATTTAGGCACGCATGCATTCCCATCTCAAGATAGGCTCAGGCTCGCTTGCACCTTTTATCTCGAGGTGGGACGTTGCAACCACGCACCATTACATCCGTCACTTATTGGCTCACTTTTTCCTTACGACTACCACTCAAGGGTAAGGCGCTAGCCTTAAAGCTGAGCATCCCTCCATCTCAAGCTTCAGTGTGGTGGCTATCGTTTAGAGGCGCACAGCAAAAACATCTTATTTATCAGGAAAATAAATACGCACCAACTGCCAGATGTCAGTATAGGCTGGGCGTAAACAGCAGCATGGGCATACGATGTCAGGAGACAGATGTGGAGGCTTAGCAAAGCAGCGCTGCTGGCCGCAATCCCTAACACGCGGCAAAAGAGGAAAGAGCCATATGATCACTACCTGATTGTAGTCCTTGCTCACCCGTTGCAGCTTGTAAGGCGCCATTGTTTTTCTATTCTGCGATGTCTGTGTGCTTTTTCGTGGCCAATGCCACGCCATAGGGCAGATAACACACAAGCACCCCGATTAGCGCCGCTTTAGCTGTTAGAGCCACCGTGCTGCGCGCTTAAAGCAGCACGCCCCTAATACTCATCATCATACTCATCATCCTCTTCATCCTCATAATCCTCCTCATCATCCCACTCACTCTCCCAGCGCACCCGCTGCGACCCTACCGCCGTGTCAGGGTTACGACCGACATAGCAATCAAAGCGACAGACACCGGCATCGATAAAGTGGCTGCGCTCGATGTCCTCAAGCTGTAATGGTGGCGCTTCTTTAGGACGCTTGACCACCACACGCTGCACCGCGTAATTGACCGCGATCTTGAGGAACTCTAAGGTGTCGCTATCCTCACCGACTAAGCGCTGGAAGATAGCCATTTCCTTTTTAACCTGAGCCGAGCCACCACGCTCAGGGAACATCGGGTCGTAGTAGATCACATCAGGTGGATCAATCGCGTCCTTTACTTGGGCAAAGCGAATGTCACCAGGAGAGAACAACTTAGGCAGCTTAAACGGGAAGAAGCGAGAGCCTTGGGCACGATTCAGCGCATCAGCGAGAATCACCCAAATCGGCATTTGGCGCTCAAAGGACACCACCTGAGCTCCGGCATGCGCCAGAATCATCGACTCACGGCCTAAGCCCGCAGTGGCATCAAAGACGCGTACTTGCTCCAAAGGATAGCGCACCTTAACGCCATGCAGCACCGCGCGTGCGACAGGCTCTTTAACCCGTCCGCCCCGCAGTAAGCGCTGACGATAGGACACCTGCGTAAAATCAAGGTGCAGGGGCTTCATGTTCCCCATCTGTGGGATCACTAAGGACGCACCATCATCAGCAAAGACTACCAGTGCATCATGCTCACTCCAGCGCAATGCGCCCTCGATGTCATTGCTAGGTATTGATGCTGCTTTCTTGGTGGCCTCTATCTGCTTTTGCAGCTGTGCATAGGCGGCATCATCAAGGAGATATACCTCCCAAGTATCAACACCTGAGCCAATGGTGTAATGCCTTGCGCTCATAGAGATCAGGGAATCTCCGGCAACCATCTTGTGACGAATCTGGTCTACGGAGAGCTGCACGTCCTCTGGGACGTTAGGGAGCACATGCCAATAGAGATGGCGTTGGAGTCTCAAGATTTTCTTCTCCTTGAGGCTTGAGCGTAGCTGTCTTTGCCAGCGCCCGCCACTGCAAGCGTAGTGACACCACGTGGTGGCGCAGCAGGTAACACTGAGAGCGCTCTTACAGCCCATCCTACATGTAAGGGATGTTGGCAAGCTGCCCAGCGCCCGCTCCGCTCAAAGTTACTGGCGCTGCCGCTCAATCTAAGTGTTGGGGATTACAGCCGCCCTGCTCTCAAAATAATGGTGTTGGCCACTGCCTGTGCGCGTTAGCACCAGCATGGCCTCACAGCCACTGCTACAGCTACTACCGCTTAAGATGCGCGCGCAGGTACTCCATGGTCTCCAATACTGGAGGCATCTTGCCAAACCACAGCTGATAGGAAAAAGCCGCCTGACCTACCAGCATGGTAAGACCATCAAAGCAATGCTTACAGCCAAGCTTGCTCGCATGCTGTGTAAATACCGTCTTTCCCTCAGGGGTGTAGTAGAGGTCATACGCAACATCAGCCGCAGCTACGATACTATCGTCAATCGCTGGCAACTCTTGATGCATAGACAGTGAAGTAGCATTGAGTACCACCTCATAGCGTGCCGGTATGCCCACCGCCTCACTCTTTCCTTGATAAGATGCATTAAGCGCCTCATAGGTGCAGGCTTGCAGTTGTGGCAACTCCGTCTCTGGGCTGTGATTCAGGTAAAACGTCATAATCTGCATCACCAAGTCATGCGCCTTACTTAAGGTGCGATTGACCACAGTGATACCTGCAACCTTAGCATCAATGAGCGCTGGCACCACACCAGCGGCCGCGCCCCCCGCCCCAATAAGCAACACATTGGACCCTTGCAAAGCCACGTCCAGATTCTCTAAGGCCAGCACTAAGCCTGGGCCATCAGTGGTATCACCATAGTAGTAAACAGAGCCATTGTCACGCTGACGCTTTACCAGCGTATTTACCGCCTTAGAGATTTGCGCTTGTATGGAGCGCTCTTGGGCAAAGGAATATGCGTCAAACTTGCAAGGCACGGTGATATTGCAGCCATAACCACCGTGAGCAAAGAACTCTTGGGCGCAGGTGGCAAAAGGCTGATCGACAAGGATTTTGCGGTAATCGATCTGACAGCAAGTAGCCTGAGCAAAGTATTTATGAATCAGAGGTGAGAGCGAGTGCGCAATAGGATTACCAAAGACAGCAAGAGAGGTAACAGCTAACTGCGACATGATTTCTTGTTCCGACTAACAACAGCAAAAGTAGAGCAGCCAACCTGCAAAGGATAGCGCTCGCAACCTTGAACGCAGCATGCTCTCAAGAGCACTACCGCAGGAATGCACCCCCATGTTTAAGGTAAACATGGGCTTAACAGCAGCCTTTTACTGGGAGCGTGGCACCTTAAATAGTTCTGCACTTAACTCTGCGGCTCCGCTTCAGGGTCATCAGCCTGCTCATCTTGAGAATCATCAGGCTGCTCACCTTGTCCAGTACTACTACCACTGCCACCACCGTCCCCAGTTGAGTAAGGGCTATCAGCCTTAGGCGCCAGCGGCATCAAAAAACTGCCAGCAAGAGCCAGAGTCGGTGGCAACACCTTAGTGACTTGAGCCGCCTTATCTGACATCGTGTCTACAGCCGCAGTCGGCGCCGCCGCTACCTCTGCATTGCCAATGAGAATAGTGTTAGTAGCAGCTTCAGCCTTCAAGTTGGCCTTGCTGTTTAACACCAGAGAAGCCGCTTTAGTGGTAGATTGCACCGCAAAGATCTCTACCAGAGCCAAGACCATAGTGGTGATCTTGTTAAACAACAAAATGGTACGCAGCAGGTCACGCACCGTATACTTTGGCGTTTGCGGCAGCGGCATGCTGAGCACGGCAGAGTAGTTTGTCAGCAACACCGTTTGCGTAATGGTAGTGAGCTGCATAATTATGCCGTTAATGAGCTCTGCTACCATTACCCACGTATCACGCTGCGCACCTGCTGGCATCACCTCGTTCGTTTTCCAGCTGTTATAGCTTTGGGTCACAAAGGCAGTGGCACTATCCGCACTCGGCAGCAAATAGCTCAGCGACTTGGTGATGTTGTAAGTTTTACCGCCAGCCAAGGTAGTAATCATGTCTGCAAGTTCAATCACAGACTGCACCGTAAAAGCATTCACTTTTTTGATCGTGGCTGCCTTCGTGGTTGTGCTCATGGCTACGTTAATACCATTGACGTTCACCGAGCCGTTATTGAGCTTGACCATAGCACCAAAGGAATCTTGCAGCAGTGCAGAAAAGCAAGCGTTCATAATGATGTCGAGGCCGCTGATGTTGACGCCATTAATGGCATCAAGAAAAACAAAGGCGTCGAGCATACCTTTGGTGCCCGTCCACTTGCGGGACTCTAAGGAAATACCATTGAGCGTGACGCCAATGGCATTGCCTGCTACGGCAATATTGACCTTGCTATCGGCGTTAATGGTAATACTTGGGGCGTTCAGGTTAATCGCCTCCGTAGCCGCGATGTTGATGCTCTTACCATTGACCATGGTCGTGCCTTGCGCCGCACTTACCAGCAAATTGCCCTTCTCCACCACTAAGCTAAAGCGCATCTGCTGCAAGGTCGTAAAGAGCTTGTTATCCTCGTCCTTACTACTCACCCCCAAAGCCTGACAGCTTTTCACGAGCAGCTCACCGATCTTCTCGTAGAAAGCGTCAATGTCACCTTTCAGAGCTGATTGCTTCGTCTGCAAATCTTCTTTGGCCGGTGGATTAAGCAGCAAATCGAGATGCTTGGCCTTAATGTTCTCTGCGGCCGTGAGTAATGCCTTACCATGATCTTGGTAAACCTGATTAAGTGCGGGGTTGTTGTATTGGCTAGCTAGGGCGCGCCATATCGGCTCCAGACTAGCGTAGTAACAGAGATATGCCACACAATCAGCAGCGCTAGCAAAGTTATCAAAGCTCAGACGTGAGCGCTTAGTGCTACTAACAACGTCAGCAGTTTTGACTTTCCCCTGATTGTCTGTCTCTGCCTCCGCAATCTGTGGCACATGCTCTAAGCTTAGCGACTGCTGTAGCTGGTGCGCA
>CASEBB010000022.1 GCA_949286015.1 uncultured Succinivibrionaceae bacterium
AGATGAGTTCGATGCACAGCCGATTCGCCGTGCTGTTGCTTATGCCCAGCGCATTACCACGGCGGGCATGAAGGACAACGTCAACAAAGAGAACATCGTTTCCTCAAAGGAGTACGCACAGTACTTCTCTGAGGTCATTACGCAATACCGTCAGCGTGTCTTGAGTAAAGGAGCACAGGCGATTGCTGCGCATCAAGACCCAAGTGAAGAGTTCCTCTTTGTGGACAGCCACGACCTTGTCTGCCACTGTGAGCACGTCGATGGCGCCATGAATGCCATGGAAAAGGAGGAGAAGCTCCAGTTCCTGCGCTCCGATCCTGGTGAGAACCAGTGCAACATCCTCTTTAATGTGCGCTGTTTAAGCGAAGGTGTGGACGTTCCTGCGCTGGATGCTGTCGCGCTTTTAACCCCACGTCGCTCCCCTGTGGAAGTGGTGCAAATTGTCGGACGCGTGATGCGCACCGCCCCAGGCAAGAAAGAAGGCTACGTCATCATTCCGGTGATTGCGCACAACCTCAAGGATCCAGCCTCAGCCCTTGCCAATAGCGATGCCTTTAAGGTGGTGTGGGAAATCCTCAATGCCTTACGCAGTATCAACCCAGAGAGCGTGTTGGCCGATCCTTATCTGCACAAGCTCGACAAGCGCATCGCGATTATCTGCGAGAACAACAATGAGCTCTACCGCAAAACCGGTAGTGAATCACCGCGTAATTCTGGAGCTGGTGGCAAGGGTAAAGTCGCCACCGATGATCAGTCCGAGCTCTTCAATCTGCTGCGTGCGTTTGAGATTGAGGAAGCGATCAAGTCGACCATTATCGACAACTTCGGTAACCGCAAGACATGGCAGGACTGGGCGCAAGATGTCGGTGCCATTTGCGCCCGTCAAGTGGAGCTCATTAAGGGCATCTTGCACAGCCCAGACACCTCGGAGCAAACCCTTAAGGCCTTTGCTCTTTTCCACAAGGAGCTCATTGACGCTACCAGCGTGAACTTAAGCACTGATGATGTGGTGGAGATGCTCTCTCAGCACATTGTGATTAAGCCGGTGCTGGATGCGCTGTTCCCTAATTACCCGTTTACCGAGCGTAATGTCATTGCCTGCTCGATGACGCGCATGCTTGATCAGCTTGATCAGGACGGCCTCAATCGCGCCAATGATGAGCTGCACTACTTCTACGACAGCGTGCAGTTCCGCATGCGCAACGTTGAGAGCGTCAGCGATCGCCAAAAGGTGATCATTGAGCTCTTTGATCAGTTCTTTAAGGTCGCCTTCCCGAAGCAGCAGGAGAAGCTGGGCATCGTCTACACCCCAGTGGAGATCGTGGATTTCATGCTGCACTCGGTCAGTGATCTGCTTAAGCGGGAGTTTGGCGAGAGCTTTTCCTCACCCCATGTGCATGTGCTGGATCCGTTTACGGGCACAGGTACCTTTATCGCGCAGCTGCTGCAAAGCAACCTCATTACGAATGAGGCGCTGGATCAGAAGTACCGTCATGAGCTGCATGCTTTTGAGATCATGCCTCTGGCTTACTACGTGGCGGCGATTAACATCGAATCGGTGTATAACCAGCGCTATGAGAGGGCTCACGAGCATGCCGTGCCGGTAGAGGAGTATCAGAGCAACTCCATTATGGTGCTCACGGACACCTTTAACTACGCAGCCAAAGAGGGCAGCTTAGACCCGAATAACCCGTTTGTGCCTAACAGCGAGCTGCGTCGTGAGGTGGAGAACCTTGAGCTACGGGTTATCTTAGGCAACCCTCCTTACTCCGTGGGCCAAGAGAGCCAAAACGACGATAACCAAAATGAGAAGTACCCAGCGTTAGACGCGCGCATTGCTGAGACTTACGTCGAGCGTGCGGGCAAGGTTACCAACAAAAACAGCCTCTACGATTCGTATATTCGCGCGTTTCGCTGGGCTTCGGACAAGATCACTGAGCGTGGTGTTATTGCCTTTGTGACCAATGCAGGGTGGTTGGATTCGGCTGCGGCCAGTGGCGTGCGACGCTCATTAGCTGAGGAGTTTAGCTCGATCCATGTCTACCACCTCAAGGGTAACGCTCGTACCTCTGGTGAGCAACGCCGCAAGGAAAAAGATAACGTCTTTGGTGAGGGCAGTCGCGCTCCTATTGCCATTACCATCTTGGTAAAGAATCCTGAGGCAACAGAGCAAGGGCAAATCTACTTTGCCACCGTAGATGACTACCTTACCCGTGAGCAGAAGCTGCAACAACTGCGTGACATGGGCTCTGTGCTTAACCCACAAGTACCGCTTGCTCGCATCACTCCAGATGCTCATGGAGATTGGCTCAACCAGCGCTGTGATGATTTTGCCAAGTTCATTACGGTTGATGGCAAGAAAAACGACGGTCTGGCGGTATTTGCCAACTACTCTTGCGGCATCAAGACCAATCGTGACTCATGGTCATATAACTCCTCCAAAGCTGCTCTAGCGTCCAATATGGGGCGCTGCATTGCAACCTATAATGAGCAAGTGGAACTGGCCAAAGCACAAGGTGATGCTTTCGAGCTGAATAGAGATCCTACCAAGATTAAGTGGGATGTTGCTCAACTCAATAATGTCCAAAAGGGGGTTATTTACATGGGCGTTAAGTTAAGCAAAAGCGCTTAAACATCAGCATCAGCGCCACTTAAAGTGGCTTTTAGGCCGGTCGATTGGCATTTTAGCCTTAAAACCGTCCAACGCGATTTAAGTGGCTTGTAAATGCCTCTTTCACTACCCCAAGCGAACCACTAACTTAACGCCCATGGGTTATTTACCCATCTTTTGATGAAGCTAAGGTTGTACTGTCCCTCTATCGTCCGTTCTTTAAGGAGTGGCTGTATAACGATAGAGCTTGGCTTAACCGCATATACCAAATGCCGCAGCTGTTCCCGTTTGAGGGGGTGGAGAACCTCACCATTGATGTGACTGGTGTTGGTGCTCATGATTTTAGCTGCCTCATGAGCAATTGCATTAGCTGTCTTGATCACATGGAAAAGTCGCAATGCTTCCCGCGCTATACCTACCGTCCTGCCACCAAAGCCGAGCTTGCAGCTTATCGCCAAGCCCGCGTCGACGGCTATGAGGACACCAGCTCGCTCTTAGGTGACCTCGAAGCAGACGTGCTTACCCCTGCACCTCAAGCCTCATCGCTGTTGGATGTGGTAGAGCACGACGCCTCCGCACCGCAGGTCATTGTCAACGGCTATGTGCGCGAGGACGTCATAAAGCCTAAAGCAGTAGCTCATTTCCAAGCAGCCTATGCCGGTCACGAAGCGGAAATCGACGCCGATGCCGTGTTTTACTACATCTACGGCCTGCTGCACAGCAGCGACTACCGCACCACCTACGCTAACAACCTGCAAAAGGAGCTGCCACGCATTCCGCGTGTGGCAACGTGGGATGACTTTAAGGCCTTTATGGAGGCGGGACGTAAGCTCAGTAAGCTGCACGTGGGCTATGAGAGCGTAACGCCATACCAAGGCTGCAAGATTGTGGGCTTAACGCCTAATGTCTCCAAGCGTGTCATCAAGCTCACCTACGGCAAAAACGCCGGTAAAAAGGGCAATGCTGCCAAGGACAAAACCACAATCCACTACAACGACAGCATCACTATTACGGGCATCCCTCTGGAGGCACAGGAGTATGTGGTTAACCGCAAGTCGGCACTTGATTGGGTCGTCGAGCGCTGCGGCATTAGCGTCGATAAGGACTCCCGCATCGCCAATGACTACAACGCTTTTGCCCAGGATATGGGAGATGAGGACTACATCCTCAACCTCATTTTGCGCGTAATCACGGTATCGCTGGAGACGATGCAGATCGTAAAGGCGCTGCCACCGCTGACGATTCACCCGCTGGATCGCTAAGGCAGACTACAAGCGGTAGCCTCTGCTTGCGGCTGCTGTTCTGTAGCCTCACTTGAGACAACTTGCAGTGGCGCTGCGCTTTTTTTAAGCAGCGCCGCTTGCTCCCCCCATCTCTGTGCTAAGGTAGCTCCACTTTAGTGGAGACCTTGCCATGAGTGCTCACAACTCCTCTGTACCATCACAGCCAAACTCATCTGCAGTTGCAGCTCAGGCCGCTGCTGTGCCTCGCACTCCGATGCAAAAGCTGCAGCGCTTTATTCGCCTCAATATCATCTTTATCGCCATTGCTATCGGCATCACTGCGTATTTCATCTTCCACTACGTGACCTTCCTTGCGCCGATCAAGTACCCTCTCAAGCACGCCGTCGATGGCCTCGTGCCATGGCTGATTTTCATCATGCTCTTTATCGCCTTCTCTAAGGTAGAAATCCGCAAGATGAAGCCACGGCGCTGGCACTTTATCCTCATTGCCTTTCAGGTAGGCATCCCGTTTTTGCTGGCTTATGTGGTGATGCTCAATCCGCAGAGCGGCTTTGATGTCGAGGTTGAGGGCTTGATTGCCTGCATCATTGTCCCGACCGCTGCTGCCGCTTCGGTTATCACCGGTAAGCTGGGTGGTGATGAGTCTTCGCTTACCACCTACACCATCTTGAGTAACATTGGCGCTGCTGTCTCGATTCCGCTGATCTTCCCTCTGATCTCCTCTGCTCATATGAATTTCTGGTCAGAGTTTTTGATCATTATGCAGCGCGTTTTCCCCATGATTGTGCTGCCGCTGTTTGTGGCGCAGTTTATTCGCTTTTGCTTTAAGCCGGTCAATCGCTTCATTACGACGCGCTTAAAGGATGCTGGTTACTATCTGTGGGCCTTTACGCTGATCAGCGTCTCTGCGACCTCCTGCTCCAATATCATGAACTCAAATGAGAGCGGGAGCACGCTGATTATGCTGGCGGTGATTGGCTTAGTGGCTACAGCGGTGCAGTTTGCCTTTGGTAAGTTCATTGGCCACTTAGAGGGGCAGCGTATTAGCGCTGGTCAGGGCTTAGGCCAAAAGAACATGGTCTTTGGTATTTGGGTGACGTACTCGTATCTGTCACCTGCTGCGGCTATTGCTCCAGGCTGCTATATGCTGTGGCAGAACGCGGTGAACTCGTGGCAGATCTGGTACCGCGCGACGCGCAATCTGACGTACACTGATAAGATGTAGCAAGGGTAAAGAGCGGGTAAGAGCGCACGGCGCGCGAATGCTGCGTTCACCTGCAAGAAGAGCCTGTACGCCCCTTGAGATAAAGCGCCGTGAGGCGCTATGCACCCGTCTCATACTCCAAGGTAGAGAGCAGACCAGAGGTGAGCGGTGGTGGGGTTGGTGGTTGGGTAGTGAGCAGATGGAGTTAAGGCGGGAAAAGCAGACGGGCCATGCTGCCCAAAGGGCAGCATAGAGAGGCAGGAAGTAAGGGGCAGGAGGCGAGATGCTACTTTTGCTGCGAGGCTTCCTTAGTAGCTGCAATAAGGTCGGCACTGGCCTCTTTAGCGCTGGCTTCAGCAGCAGCCTTGGCTGCGTCCTCATTGCGGAAGATGTCTGGCGCCACAAAAGCAAAGTCATCGTCAGCACTAAGCGGCATCAGCGCTAAGTGGATATTGGCCTGCTCTAAGATGCCAATCCACTGTGCCTTAAAGACCTCAAGTGGCAGAAGCTTAATCTCGCACTGTGGTGCGCCAGCCTTACCCTCAAGATTGTGCTTTAAGAAGTACTGCGCTTGCTGTGGGTGGCTCCAGATAGGGATAAAGTCCTCAATGGTATCTTCCCCCTCAGCTTTGCTCTCAGCGTCCTCTTGCTCAGGGGCTTGAATCACCAGTGGAAAGTCATCCGTAATGTTGTGTAAGAGCACAATCACGCCTTGCTCTTGGCACTGCTTTAAGCAGGTGAATTGACGGTACTCAGGGTTGAGCTTTACCAGCGCTTCCAGCTGTTGCTCACTTAATTCTGGGAAGTCGATATTCGTCGTGGTCATCGTAGATTCCGTGTGGAGTGCAGTGCAGACGGTAGTGCTTTTGCCACGCACTACCGCTAGAGTGCAAGAGAGTAAACCTTAGTGTCAGCACTCATTGTAGTGTATTTCGCCACAGCGCCCCGTAGCACTTACAGCTGGGAAGGGAGTAGGGGCGCTGGGAGTTGCGCAGGGAGTGGATAGGCAGTGGCGGAGACTACTAGCATAGGGCATTACTCGGCGGCGCTGCTGCTGGCCTTAGTACGCTTAGTTGTGCGCTTGCGCTTGGTAGTGCTCGTTGCTGCTGCCGCAGGGGCGTCCTCAGCTCCTGAGCCAGCGCTGTCGCTGGTAGTGGTACTGGCCTGTGCCGCTTTAGCCTTGGTGGTGCTCTTAGCCTTACGCGGCTTAGCTGCACTCTTGGTAGGTGCCGCCGGTGCATCTGGAGCAGCAGCGTCAGCTGCTATAGCCTTGCCTTTGACCGGAGCTACCTTAGCAGGGGCAATCTTAGCCTCTGCCACCTGCTTGGCGGTGAGCGTACCCGCTTTCAGCAGAATTGGCCTTAAGAACTGTCCCGTAAAGGAGATCGGATTGAGCGCCACCTGCTCTGGAGTGCCCGTGGCAATGATCTGACCGCCGCCACTGCCGCCCTCAGGGCCCAGATCGATGAGGTAGTCAGCACACTTAATCACGTCCAGATTGTGCTCAATCACAATCACGGTGTTGCCCTCATCACGCAGACGCAGCAGCATGTCGAGTAGCTGCTTCACATCATGGAAGTGCAAGCCCGTGGTTGGCTCATCGAGCACGTACAGGGTGTTGTGCGTGGCCACCTTGGACAGCTCCTTAGCAAGCTTAATACGCTGCGCCTCACCACCGGAGAAGGTGAGTGCAGATTGGCCTAAGGTGATGTAAGACAAGCCCACATCCATGAGCGCTTGCAGCTTGCGCTTAATCTTAGGAATGGCCGCAAAGAACTCATAGGCCTCTTCCACCGTCATGTTGAGCACATCGCTGATGTTCTTGCCCTTGTACTTAATCTCCAAGGTCTCGCGATTGTAGCGCTGGCCATGGCACTGCTCACACTGCACATACACATCAGGTAAGAAGTGCATCTCCACCTTAATGGTGCCATCACCTTGGCACGCCTCGCAGCGGCCGCCCTTGACGTTAAAGGAGAAACGACCTGGCGTGTAACCACGGGCTCTAGATTCTTCCGTGGCCGCAAATAGCTCACGAATGCTGGTAAAGAGGTCAATGTAGGTGGCTGGGTTCGAGCGTGGCGTTCTGCCAATTGGGCTTTGGTCAATGCAGATCAGCTTATCGCACAGGCTCATACCCGTGGCATTGTGGCAGGCGTAGTTCTTTTCTAAGAAGGCCGTAAACTCGTCATTGTTAAAGAGCGCCTGCTTGCGGCTGGTGCTGGCCTTATTGGCCACATCTGCAGGGCTACCCTTAAACATGGTCATCAGTGGCACTAAGGTGTCATTGACGAGGGTGGATTTACCTGAACCTGAGACACCCGTAACCACCACAAAGCAGCCTAAAGGAAAAGCAGCGTTAATGTGACGCAGGTTGTTGCCATGGCAGCCCTCTAAGGTCAAAAAGCCCTGAGGCTGGTGGCGTACCTTCGGCACATCAATGCTCTTGCGACCTACAAGATAGTCTGCCGTCAGAGAGTCACGGCACTGCATGATCTCCTCAGGAGTACCGCAGGTCACTACCTGACCGCCGTGCACACCTGCACCAGGGCCGATGTCCACAATGTAATCAGCTTGTCTAATCGCATCTTCGTCGTGCTCTACCACGATGACGCTATTGCCCAGATCACGCAGGTGCTTTAAAGCATCCAACAAGCGCTGGTTATCGCGCTGGTGCAGACCAATGCTAGGCTCATCAAGGATGTACATCACACCCACTAAGCCCGCACCAATTTGGCTGGCGAGGCGAATACGCTGGGATTCACCACCTGAGAGGGTGTTAGCCGAGCGCGCGAGGTTTAAGTAGCCTAATCCCACGTCCTTTAAGAACATGAGACGCTCACGCACCTCTTTTAAGATACGCTCCGCAATTTGCTGGTCTTGGCTGCCTAACTCTAAGTGGCTAAAGAACTCGTAGGCTTCGCTAATGGACATGTCATTAATCTCTGGCAGTGACTTCTCACCGACAAAGACGTGGCAGTACTCTTTCTTTAAGCGCGCACCGTGGCACTCAGGGCAGATTTGCGTCTCCATGAGGGCCTGTAAGGCCTCTTGATAGGACTCGGAGTCGCTCTCTTTGACCTGACGCTCAAAGTAGTGAATCACACCCATAAAGGACATCTTGTCCTTGGTGACCGTCTCGAGGTTGCCATACATTAAAAGATGGCGCTGCTCTGGCGTCAGGTCGTGATATGGGGTGTAGAGATCGATGCCGTTTTGCTCACAGACTGGTACTAAGAGGCGGTAGTACGACCACGAGCGCTTATCCCACAGCTCAATGGCGCCCTCATCGATGCTCTTGCTCTGATCTGGGACGATCTTGTCTTCAGAAAAGACCATGAGCTTGCCTAAACCATCGCAGCGTGGGCAGGCACCATGTGGGTTGTTAAAGGAAAAGTCACGCGGCTCCAGCTCAGGGATGGAGTAACCGCAAATAGGGCAGGAGTAGAGTGAAGAGAGGGTGATTTCCTCTTCACTGCTGTGCTCGTCCATCGGTACGATCATGGCTAAGCCGTTAGCCACCTTTAAGGCCGTCTCAAAGGACTCTGCTAAGCGCTGTTTGAGGTCTGGTTTCACGCGGAAGCGATCGATTACCACCTCAATGGTGTGCTTGATGCGCAGTTGCAGCTCTGGAGGATCGGTGAGGTCACAGATCTCACCATCGACACGGGCGCGGATAAAGCCCTGCTGTGCCAGTTCACCAAAGAGTTGCTTGTACTCACCCTTACGGCCGCGCACTACAGGGGCCATAATCATGAGCTTAGTGCCCTCAGGATAAGCTAGGGTTTGATCGACCATTTGCGAAATGGTCTGAGCCTTTAAGATGGTGCCGTGCTCTGGGCACTTGGCGACACCAATGCGGGCAAAGAGCAGACGCAGGTAGTCGTGAATCTCGGTAATGGTACCCACAGTAGAGCGTGGGTTGTGTGAGGTCGATTTTTGCTCAATGGAAATGGCAGGGGAGAGGCCCTCAATGGCGTCTACATCTGGCTTATCCATGAGCTGTAAAAACTGGCGGGCGTAAGAGGAGAGCGACTCGACGTAGCGGCGTTGTCCCTCGGCATAGAGGGTGTCGAAAGCAAGTGAGGATTTACCCGAACCAGAGAGGCCGGTGATCACGCACAGCTGATCACGCGGGATCGATACCGTGATGTTTTTGAGGTTGTGGGTACGAGCTCCACGCACAGTAATTTGTGCCATGTTTAGGCCTCCGCTCGAAGATGTAGGAAAGTGGGCGCGGCAGAGATTTTACTCCATGCGCGGCCTTGTAAGGTTGTTTGCCGCTTAGGACCTGCCGCTTAGAGCCATTTGGTTGTTGCTGCCGCAAAGTTATCGTGTTTGCGGCACTGTTTGCTCGAAAATAACCCAAAAGCGTGAGACCGCGTCATGAGCATGAGCACGAGCTAAGCAGTACCAAACAGAGCAGAGCAACAACAAACACCGCCTTTCAGGTGAAGGGGCTCTTGCAGGAGCAAGCAGCTGACGTCGAGAAGTTGCTGCTGATTTTGCCCAAACCGCTAAGATACGGCTTTTACCTGAGAGTGGAGCTACTTACGACTACCCCTCAAGGGTAAGGCGATAGCCTTAAAGCGGAGCGTGCCCCCCATCTCAAGCTTCAGTGTGGTGGCTATCGTTGAGAGGCGTAAAGCAGAAACAGCTTATTTATCAGGAAAAATAAAGACGTGCCTACTGCCTGTTGTCAGGACATGCTGACTTTTGGCGGTAAAGGAGTAAGGGGCAGCTACGGAGCGTACTGAGCCTTACAGGAATGCGTGCATGCGTGTTG
Organism: uncultured Succinivibrionaceae bacterium; assembly: GCA_949286015.1. Taxonomy (GTDB): domain Bacteria; phylum Pseudomonadota; class Gammaproteobacteria; order Enterobacterales; family Succinivibrionaceae; genus Anaerobiospirillum. The sequence continues at coordinate 9,846 of CASEBB010000022.1, forward strand.
TAGCGGCTCAGCACAAACAAAAACGGCAGCCTGCTTTTGGTACAGGCTGCCGTTTCTCAGCACCTTACGGCGCTATGACTCAGAGTTTTCGTGGGAGTGAAGAAGGGAGTGATACAGCGTCAACCGAGAGGGCTCTGCGCTTTAGATGTAGAACTTGAAGCGAGAGCCAGGGCTGCGCATTACCTTAATCGGCTTGTTAAGGATTGCAGCAGGGTTGCGGCAGTAGCGTGCCTTGGTGATCACCAGTCGTAACGACCCTGCTCTATCGTAGCCGACTTGACTCTGATCTTGGTACAGCATGAACACATTGTCAGCTGCATTAGTGGCATAAGGACTTGCAGCGATGTCACTGAGCGTTGGCATTTGCTCCTCTTGGTTACCCCAAGCGTCAGGACTCTCAAGCTGCGCCAGAAGCAAGATCGCACAATTGAGAGCGGGAGCCTCACTCTTTAAGGCCGTGACGCTGAACTTGAGCTGCTCGCTCCAAGATGCTTCTTTGTTGGTGTGGTCGTGTTCGATAATATGAAGATTATCGACCACGAACAGATCTACAGGCTCCGTGCAGCTCTCCACCACCATGATGTTGATGATCTCCGACAAGGCATGAGTTTTCTCACAGCCGTAGATGCGCAGGTCTTCTACCGTCCTCGGTGGAGTTTTATCACCACCCACCCTGCGAAAATGACGCTGACAAAACTCGGAGAACTTAGCCTCCAGCGCTGGTAACTCACCTCTTTTGCGGTAAGAGCAGAGGTCATGCACGCCCACCGGTACGTCATTGACGAGGCCGAACATGCGCAGACCTAGCTCGCTGGCAGTCATCTCATTTGAGATGTAGATCGCTCGGCCGTGATAACCCTCTAACAGGTTGAAGACCGCGTCCAAGCCCAACCACGTTTTGCCTAAACCGCTGGTGCTTGCCACGATGGTGACACCACCACGGACGTAACCACCGGTTACCTCATCGAGGAAGTCGTAACCTGTTGGTAACAGAAGATTGTCCGCATCTGGGCGTGGTACGATGCGACTTGAGTTGCTGCTAAAACCTGCAGCAACGTTGTTGCTAATGCCGTTACCGGAATCGTAAAAGTCAGGCATACTGCTTAACTCCTTTCTCACAGAGCAGAGCTCTGCATAAGGTTGTGGATTAAAGCGCTGCGCCCAAGACTCCAAACACTGCTTACACAACCGCAACAACAGCGTGCAAGCAAAGGAGGAGGGGGCTACGTGCGCCGTCATTTCCACCATAACCCCGCCCCCTTGGCTAAACCCCCCGCAAAAGTGACGTGACTGTACACACCTCTCTTCCGTCCCATAAATATGCGGCTCAGCTACAGTTACAAAAAAAGACGCAAGACACGCAAGACACGGCTACTTTGTTATATTTGCTCAGCCATGCATTTAAGAAAACAGCAACTCCCTCGCAACAACACCTCAGAAATGGCTTAAATAAGGGAAAATGTGTGCAACAGCAAGGCGTAAAGGTAAAGATAGATAAGAAGGCACTGGCAAGGAAGCTGCTGGAGGCGGGAGCGAAACTAAGTGAGCGCCAAAAAGGGATCTTTAGAGCGATGGCCTCAGATGTGGACTGTAGGCAGCACGTGTCTTAGGGGTGATGAGCTTGCACGCTGGCAAGCAATGAGGAAGGAAAGCAGAAAGTAGGACGGCAGACAGGCAGCTGGAAGGCAAGAGGGTAATACTGTCTGTGGCAGGAACAACCGTCCCCAGAGGTGACAGGTACACTGACGTCTAGAGTTCTAAGATACGGCCTTTACCTCAGAGTGGATCTACTTACGACTAACACTCAAGAGCAAGGCGATAGCCTTAAAGCGGAGCGTGCCCCCATCTCAAGCTTCAGAGTGGTGGCTATCGTTTAGCAGCGTAAGGCGGTAGCTGGTCGTGCATCTTAATGCGTGGCAGGGAGTTCAGTGCGAGGCCAGTGCTGTGAGGACAGAGCGTGGTGCGGTACAGCAGAGCACTGCGGGCATGATCACCTGCTGCTAGCTGCAAAGCTGCCGTTACCCTTGGGGTAAGGCTGTACTGTGATGGCAGCACCAAACGCTGTGGACGGCAGCAAACGGGGCTCCGCCTGCGGGCAGCACTAAAACCACGGGTGCGCACTAAGCGTGAGGGGAGCAGGGATAGCGGAGCGTGACAGCGCAGCCATACACAGTGCTGAGCACGGGGCGGGGGAATCACCTTCATTGTGGTAGGCGGTAGCCTCAAGAAGAAGAAAAAGAAAAAAAGAAAGAGCCAAAAAGCGGCAGGGCTGCGTAGCAGCACTGACGCGTAACAAGGCGGGGCGCTGGCGCCACGCCGTAAACACCGCGAGGTGGGAGCCTCGCATGAAGGAGGCCGCAGGGCGGCCAACCACCTAAAGCCCGTGGCGGGAGGACACGGGCGGGCACTTTTGTTTGTGTTTGTGTTTGTATTCTTTCTTTTGTTTTTCTTCTTTATATTATTAAGGGCGGGGTAAAAGCTGATATATAAGCGGCCCACATGGGTGTAATCGGGCCATGACTGGGCCATGGGTACACCATGAATACACCATGGATTACACCATGGATTACACCATGACTACACCATGGGTTACACCATGACTACACCATGACTACACCATGACTACACCATGACTACACCATGACTACACCATGACTACACCATGGGTTACACCATGACTACACCATGAATACACCATGGGTTACACCATGACTACACCATGACTACACCATGGGTTACACCATGACTACACCATGGATTACACCATGGGTACACCATGGCTGCTACCAAAGGCCAAACAGAACAGGGCCTTAAGGCGGTTAGCAGGGGCTGGGCGTTAACGCACGCTCGGTGCGCGGTGCGTGTCACTGGTCTTAACTGCAAGCTAAAGCCTGCTTTTAAGCCAATCAGGGCTTAACAGGTTAAGGATGGCTCCTTTGGGGTAAGTAGTCTCTTAAAGGTAGAGACATAAGCGCTTGTGCTCGGTGCTACGGCGATGGCAAGGCAAGAGTGAATATAGAGGAAGGGATGAGGTGCAGGTGGCTGGCGTGGGAAAAGGAGTATAGGGGGCGCGTGTGGTGGGCTCAGGTGGGGCGTACAGGTTGCGTACTTTACGCTATAGAGGTGACGAGATAAGTGCCGGTGGGGTGGGGGCTGCTCAGGACAAAACCTGATAAAACAAGGCTTTATGTGGCTTTTCCAGATGCTGAGCAAAAAAGTTGTGCACAGCGTTACTTTTTGCGGTAAGCTATAGACACTGGCGGTGGAGCAACTTTAATGTGTGGCTGCCGCGAGTAAAAGAAAAGGACGCAATGACTTAGAAGACGTCCTTTTCTACAATTCCACCTTTACAGGTGGTTCCATAAAACACGACATCGAAAGATGTCGACGGCAATGGTAGCAAATTACTATGGAAGCCGCAATCTCATCCCTTTCCTACGCCCCAGATGCGCTCAGTGTGAGCGACTCTGCCTCCTCTGATGACTTAGCCCCTCTCGACGATACACAACTGCGCTTGGTGTGCTTTTTTAACCTATCTGGCACCGCTCTCGATGTCCTGCGTTGCATCAAGGGGCTTACCCGTGCTGGCCAGCAGCTGTGCTATATCACTAACAAAACAATCTGCGACCTCTTTGATGTCTGCCGCAGCACCGCCCAACATGCCATTAGGGAACTTGAGTACTGGGGGCTGATTACCGTCCGGATTAAGCACACTAAGGTCGGCCCTAACACCCGTATTGTGCGTTTTAACACTGAGCAAGTAGTGGAGTTTGGCAATAACACCGACTTCATGGACATCGATTACGAGCCAATTAACTTTAAGGCTAAGAAGCCTAAGGCCAAGGCTAAGGCTGCGAAGTCCAGCAAAGTGGTGGCGCCAGATGTAGGCTCGTGTTCTGAGGTGGCAGAAACAGATACAGTGGCCACTACGCCTGTGCCTGTTGCGGCTGAAGCAGAGTCCGTAGCTGAGTATGTCACTACTCCAAGCGCTGCGGCTGTTACTGCCCCAGTCACTCCAGATCATGTCCCTGTTCCATCAAGCGACGCCGCTGCCTCTATTGAGACGGAGTGCGCAGCATTCACTCCTACCAATGACGCTACGTCTGTCCCTGTTGCGGCTGAAGCAGAGTCCGTAGCTGAGCCTATCACTACTCCAAGCACGGTAACTGTACCTGCCTCTGTGCCTGTAAGCACTCCGGTACAGCCAATCGCTGCGGTTGTTGCTGCCCCATTCACTCCTGATCCTGCCCTTGCTCCATCAATCGACGCTGATGACTGTCTTGAGACGGCACCTGTTTCTACTCAAGAAGTAGTGGTAGCTGCGCCAATCCCTGCTGTTGAAAGCATCCCAGTACAGCCAAGCGCTACTGTTGCTGCCCCAGTCACTCCTGATCCTGCCCCTGTTCCAGCAAGCGCCGTCGCTATTTCTCCTGAGTCGGCAAGCACCGCCTCGCAGGAAGTGCTCCCAAGCGAGACGATGTCTCCCTTCGCTCGGGCTTGCCTTGCTCGCATGAGAAAAGAAAAGGACTTCAGCCCTGCTGGTTTTGTGCAACATCGCATCTTCCTCAAGCAGTTCTCCGAGGGGGTATCTGATGAGGAGCTAGCCGAGTATGACTTAAAGCGCAGTGACTGTGTGAACCTCGAGGCGACTTTGGGCGACGTTCCTAATGGGGTAGGCTTACCTGCCCCAGCGCCAGTTGCTGCGCTTGCAGCAGAGACAACTTCACCTGCTGCTGACGCTGCGAATGTAGGTGATGCAGATGAGCGGCCTCTTCCTAAAGACGCGCTGATGCGTGCTGGCAACTTGCCACAGGCGTCTGAGGAGCTGTCTTTGAATGAGTCTGAAGACGACCAGCCAGAGTCCAGCCATGGCACCTTAGTGGTCAACGCCGACGTGCCTTACATCGAGGCGCCAATGGACGAGATACTGGCGGCGGCAAACGCTACCACTAACGCTAGTGGTAACGACTCCACAGCAGCCTCTGATCCTACTGCCAGACGTGACAGTGACTGTGCCAGTGACGCTGACCTCATGGCGCAAATGCTGGAAGAAAACACAGAGCTCAGCCTTACTGAGGTCTTGTTACGCCTCGCCGCTAACCAGCATGAGCCAAGCAGTGCTGCGCAACAGCCGTTAAGTGCCTTAGAGTTAGCTCAGCTGCCTGCTACTGACCCGCGTATGGTGCAGCACAATCAATGGCCACTTCGGGTGTTTACAGCGCCTAACGCCGCTAAGTTGCCTATTCACTGCGACCTCTACCGTTTTGACTTTACTGAGCGGGTCAATCAGCTGCGTTTAGGGCCGGTCGTGTTTTGGGATGAGAGCGAGCCACATCTGTGCTTTGACTTTGCTCCTATGGCCGAGTTCTTAAGTGCAGACCACGCCTCTGCTGAGCTCAATCACTACAGCTGGGCCCACCTCCATAAGGGCTTTGAGCAGTTCTTCCGCTTCTCGCTGTTAAGTGAGCTGTGCTACTACAGTGAGGACATGTTTGCCTGCCCTGAAGAGGCCCCTTGCTGCAATGTGGCTGAGCTCAAAAAGTTCTTTGCTATGCATCAGCGGGGCATGCTGCTGCAAATGCTTGCGGTGTCTAGCGGTGTCACTTACGGCCCTTATCACGATGCCGACAATGAGCTGCTGCCATGGTGCTCGGATAGCCTCTGGCGTTCTATTAGCCGCAACATGCATCTGTTCCCAAATAAGTCACCGCTGCCCTTTCTGACTGCCTGTGTGAGACGCCAGCTGGTAAAAAGCTTTGCTGACCAGTCTGCATACCAAAGCATGCTGCAGATCTTCACGCAAGAGTTCCTTGATTATGCGCAGAAGCAGCAGTGGGTGTCGTACTTCAACTATTACGGCTTTGGCCCTGAGTTTATGCGCTTTGTCTACCCTGCTGATTTCATGCGGCTGATGCATGTGGACTATCAGCGCTGTGTGTTTCGTCTGACCTACCCTATGTTGTTGTGGCGCAAGATTGCGTGCGTGCGTGCCGCTTCCGGTCTGGAGCAGTGCAATGACGAGGAAAACAGCAACGTTGCTGCGTCTTTGCTGGTAGCTCTGGCCTATGACAAGCAAATGCAAGAGCATTGGGGCCAATTTGTGTCAGCCTTTGGCTCGCACTACCCATTCTTAACCAAATTAGGAGGCTGCGCTCATGTCTAACCTGAATCACGGTAACGGCGGCGTTACCAACAATAGTGCTGCCTCTGGCCCTAACCATGGCGCTATGGGCGGCAATGTAGGCAATCAAGCTGTGCCTCGCGCTCCAGCTGGCTACACTGGCTTTGCTGCCCCAGACGGCGTGTCTGCCCACAATGCGGGTAATCAAGCTGTGCCTCGCGCTCCAGCTGGCTACACTGGCTTTGCTGCCCCAGACGGCGTGTCTGCCCACAATGCGGGTAATCAAGCAGCGCCACGCGCTCCAGCAGGCTACACTGGCTTTGCAGCCCCAAACGGCGTGTCTGCCCACAATGTGGGTAATCAAGCTGTGCCTCGCGCTCCAGCTGGCTACACTGGCTTTGCTGCCCCAAACGGCGTGTCTGCCCACAATGCGGGTAATCAAGCAGCGCCACGCGCTCCAGCTGGCTACACTGGCTTTGCTGTGCCAAACGGCGTGTCTGCTCACAATGCAGGCAATCCAGCTGTGCCAGACGCTCCTAATGGTGCTGCCAATGGCGTCACTTACTTCAACAACCAAAATGGGGGGGCAGCGTCACAGCCAAACACCGGCTTTGCTGCGCCAAACGGTGTGGGGACAGCCCCGCAAAGCACCACCACCACCAACCCTCAAGGTAAGGTGATCCTTAAGCCTTTCACCTACAATGGTGATGGCGGTGATGATATCGTTTACAACGACCTCTACTTTGGCCCGCCAGCCTCTACCGAGGTGACCGACACCAACTCCACTCGACCTGATTTAAGCAAGCCGTCGCTGCAGGAGTTAGGTGAAATCCTGCAGTACATCCCTACCGCTGATAAAGAGAATCGCGCTAAGGTTTGCCTGTGCCTCGGCACAGCCTACGACCAAGATCCTGCGGTTCACGATCTGCTCAGAAACTGGCTTAACAATCAGTTTGTTGCTGAGCTGCTCTTTTTCCACAGAAAAAATCCTTCGTCCTATCAGCTCGACGAAGTGCTGCTTCTGGCGCAAAGGGGAGGCTACCAGATTCCTGATAAGTTTCTGCCTTGGCTGCAAGTGGCATCAGCAGACAATGTTAAGCAGGAAGTGCTGACACGACTTACCTCGGAGCTCAATCTCACGAGCTTCGAGCGCCAAACGCAAGCGGAGATTTTAAGTTTAGGTGAGGAAGTGCTGTCTTACTGGCTTTGCGCCAGCGAGGATGACAGGGCCCGCCTCAGCTTCCTTACTGCTAACAGTAACCGCTTTAGCTTCTTACACCCTGATCACCAGCCTATCATCGAGGCCCTCTTAACTTACTGCCAAGCGCGCTAAGAAAGCGAGAGTCCGTACAGACCATTTAACTACTCGGACTTCGTTAGCTGGGTGCAGATGACCCAGCCTGATAAGGTCTCGGTCACGGCCATCGAGCAGATTTGCCAGTGCAATCACAGCACCTTTAGCCGCGTAAACGTCAATGTGTGCATGGATCAGCTCTACTCTAAGAGCTGGCGTCTGCAAAGCATCATTGCCGCCAAGGAGTTAATCTCCAAGCTGCAAACTACCAGCGACTACGATCTTTGCCGTAAAGCTCGTAATGACTTCATTCTCGCCTCCCAAGCTGCTGAGAAGGAGACGTCTCTGAGTGCAGAGCAACTGGCGGATGAATCTCACGAGACCACTGACACAATCACTGACGAAGAGAAGCGTAAGAAGCTTTGGGTTCCTAGCGGCCACAAGCTCATCGATGAATCCATCTTTGGTTACCACCGTGGCGGCATAACCATCTTTGCGGGCAGCTCTGGCACGGGTAAGACGTGGTTTGGTATCGACGCCACCTTTAAGCTCATCGAGAAGTCCAAACTCCGCGCGCTCTTCTTCTCTACGGAGATGGACGTCAGCAGCATCGCTTTGCGCTACTTCGGTATTGCTACCAACAGCAAGATCGGAGTGAGCAATCTCTGCTATGCCAAAAAGCACGGTGAGCTGCCAAAGATGGAAGAGGCCTTCCGCAAATTTACCCAGCGGCATTTCTCCTATGAGGCTTCTTCTGACCCTGACCAGCCGCTTAACCTGCATGGCCAGAGCAACCTCAAGGAGGATCTGCGCATTTACGGCACCGAGGTTGGCTTAACTCTATCCAAGCTCGTCAACCTCATCACCGAGGAAAGCGCTAAGGAACCTATTGATCTGGTGGTAATCGACTATTTTCAGAATATCGAAAACGATATGGTTCCACCAGACACCCAGCACTACCGTAAACTCAAGCACTTGGTCGATACGCTCAAGAAAGTAGCGCAGGACTGCAATTGCGCCATCTTGCTCTTAGCCCAGCTGACCAACCCTGCAAGCTGGGGTAAAAGGGGAGGTAAGGATGTGCCCGCCGTCCCAACGACCAAAGACATCGCTGAGTGCTCGTATGCCGCTCATGTAGCTGCCGCCGTGCTCATGATGTACAAGGTCTCTGACGCTGGGACATACTCGTCCCCAAGTTTTCAGCAGAAGACACCTACCGGTACCTCCTCCACTCCTGCCAGCTACGATCTTAAGGATGAGGAGATCTTCGATGCGGTGGTGCACCAGCACAAGGTGCCACTGCGCCTCATCATCACCAAGGCCCGCTTCGGTACGTCGGACTTGCAGCTGGACTCTCCAATTTATGTGGAGCGCTCCACCGGCTCGCGTTTCAACTTCTATCTCTAAAGTTGCGCGCAGCCCGCTGCCATCACTCCCTCAATTACAGCTTTAGCTGTAAGTACACGCAAAGGCGGGCTCTACTCTGAGTGATGTGGATAGAGCACCAACACTGCTCCAAGGTTGGTTACACCAAAGGTTGGTTACTCCAAGTGGTGGTCACGCCAAAAGCCACCACATTGGCCCCCATGCTTGATCGCAAGAGCGATGCTGCTTTTTGGTATCCACCAAACTCAGAAGAGACTCCACAAGCGTCTGACGGCGCCATGATCTTGAAAGTAGCGTAAGGACACAACAGCAGCCACCTACTATCAGGTTACAGCGCGAGTCTCAGCGCCTTTGGCCAACACAATCCCCAACAGCAGAGGAGGTGGGAATGCTCTTTTTAGACGAACTCCTCTTAGATTCGTACTTCGATGCGACCGCTCCCGTAAAGTTAACCACTGCCAAAACAGGCGTGTATGCGCCACCTACGCTGCCCAACTTCATGGCGTATTTGCGCAATCTCGAGGTGGGCATGTTCGATCTGGGCTGGGCCGTGATCGGCTCCTGTAACAAGATCCCTAACCTGCATCCATGGAAGGCACCAAAGCGCGAGCAATTGCACCTGTGGGCGCAGCAGAATCTGCTCTCTGGTCGTGCCAATTCCTTAAACCTCCGCCTTGCAGATACTGACAGTATTGCTCTCGATTGTGATTTCCACTCCCCAGAGCTTATGCAGCTTTTCATGCGCCTGCTGCAAGATTACTTGCTGTTAGCTCCCAGCCAACTCTATACCTGCAGTGGCAAAAAGGGCGGCAAGATCTTCTTTCGCTATCCCAAGGCCACCCCAGATGAGCGCTTGCCACGCCAGCTGGGGCCTACTGCCTATAGCGCCGGTCACGGCAATGATGCGGCCTATAAACAAGAGCTGGAGCTCAAGTCGGATGTGAGCACTGTGGCTGGCCTCTATGGCAAGGTCAATGGCCGCGATGTGGTGTATGGCCCTTATGCAGACTACAAGTTTGTCTGCAACACACGGCCAATGGATCTGCCGCTGCTTACCGCCGCGCAACTACATGGTCTCACGTGGCGCTATCACGCCCTGCTGCACGCTTACGGCATGGTCGATAGCAAAAACAACAGTGTGTTACCACCGCCGCAGAGTCGTATGACCACTGAGGCGCTGTGCTCGGTCGTGTTTCTCCGCTACCTCTTTGGTTTGGGCTGTGAGAAGGGCAAATTAGACGCCATTGTCCGCAACATCGAGCAAGGTGCCAACCGTGACTTGCTGTTAGTGTGGCTCAACTTCGCAGGGCAGTCTGTCGCTTACCGTGCGTTGAGTGAGGTCTCTGCGGGCGTGCCGCCACAAGAGGTGGGGGTATGGCAGCGCTTCAAGCAGAAGCTGCTTGCGCTGCCGACAGTCGATGCGTGGAATTGGCTCTTAAGCTCCAGCAACCGCCTGTTTTCCCTGATGATGCCTGAGGTGCAAAGCTTACGCTTCCGCGTCGTACAGGCATCAAGATGGAGTTTGATTGCTGATATCAGCAAATTCGTCTGGGCTTATGCTCCGCTGCCTGTACTTTTGCTGAGCGTAAGGTCGCGCGGCACCCGCACTTTTGATGAGATTGCACAGCTGATTTGCGATGCGGTGCAGCGCCCTCATTATCAGGTTTAAGGTGGCCGCTTTTAAGGTGCAGTCTGACTTGTACACTTGACTGCACCGTAAAACCTGTGGTGACGGCCAATAGCCATAGACATCGTGCTTTTTGCCTTGTTTACGCTCTTGTAAGGCGAGACTCTCATGGATTGCCGGTGCGGGCGGGATGGAGGACGAGAACAGCGCTAAGAAGGTGCTTGTTAGGTGGTGACACAAGCGCAAATGGGACACGCGAGTGAAGCGGTAGTTGTGTGTGTGGAGCGTTTTTCCCCTTGCTCCTTTAGAGTGTTTCCCCTGTGTTGTTGGTTTAAAACCGGCCTTTGAGGTGAGGGCAGGCCCTTGAGGCAGAAACTTGATATGGCGCATCGAGCGTCGCTACCGCGACGTATCTGCGGCAGGTTAAAGGCAAGTAGCGTTGCTCACACAAGGGAAAAACGCTCTCTGTGCGTGCGTGTGTGTGGCGTGTTTGCGTGTGTGGCAGCTTGAGCTTATGTGGTTGGGAAGAGGGGCTGCTGCCTACCAGAGCAGCTACTGCGTGCGCCTGTTCAAGCCGTATAGCTCCTTGTCCTTGCTACCCACAACATCATCACCAGATGAGATCGGATCGTGGCTCTAAGCTGGTACCCTCTGTTGGAAAGGCCGCCCTGTCAACTTGAAAAGCTGATGCTTACGCTCTTTGTGCTGCGTCAAGCCGCTGTGCCCACCTATGTGGCGCGCACCTAAAAAGCACTCTGCGATCTTTCTTACGCAATCTTCTGTGCCATGCCCGCAACTTTACGCTAAAGTGTGGGGACGAGAAATCGCTCACCTGTAGTGAGACCTTAACCTTGTAGGTTGCGCCGCCGCTGTTTGCGCGGCCGCATGCGCCATGCGCCATTTGCCATTCTCAGTAATGGCTGCCGTCACTATAGTAGGTGCAGGCTCCCTCTCCCTCCTTTGGCTCTGGCGGCTGCATGGTGCTACGCAGCGCAGCGTAGTGCGTGCTGCTACCGGTGACATCCCCTTTGCTCATGGTTGCATGGTTGTGCGGACAATCGCGCCATATTGCCCTTAAAGCCCGTAGCAAAGCGCTTTCTCCGCTATGGCCGCCTGTGAGCCACTGTCGATCACGTCTGACAAGTTTTCCCTTTTTGCTGAAAAAAGAGTAAAATAGTAGATGTGAACTTACGGGTTTGCCGTAATATTTGTTTTCAGCTTTAGTTACCGCGAGGTGCAGGCTTTTTTGAATTAAGTTGCGGTGCAGGCGTTTGTGCCTGTGAGGCGTAGGCCTCCCTTGCGCTGGTGCCTTTTGGGCTGTCAGTAAGCTCATACGCGTTTTCCCCGTGTGGACAGGGCGTAGGGGGCGCAAGGACTTTAGTTTTACGTTGTTATTAGTGATGCCAGCTCGCGGGTGCTGCACTGTTTCTTGCGGCGCCGTGTACCCTCATCGTGATGCTGGTTTAGTTAGTGTGCACTGTGCGGCTCACACGCTCCGTGGTAGGCGTGCCTTAGCTCCGTACAGCGCGGATTTGATGGAATATTAGTATGCCTCGTAGCCTCAATAAGGTGCTTTTAATCGGTTATGTCACCGAGGAGCCAAAGATCCGTACTTTCGACTCTGGCGCCAAGGTCGCAAACATCACGGTGGCAACCAACGACTCCCGCTTAAGCAAGGAGACCGGTCAGCGTGAAGAGACCACCGAGTGGAACCGTGTGGTCTTTTGGAACGGCATGGCTAACACCGTAGAGACCTATGTCCACAAGGGCTCCCGCATGTACGTGGAGGGCCACCTCGCTACTCGCACCTACGATAAGGACGGCCAGCGCGTGTATCGCACGGAAATCGTCGCCGATAACATGATCATGCTGGATTCGCGCGGTGATCACGGTAACGGTGGTAGTGGCAGTGGTAACAGCCAAGGTGGCAGCAATGGCGGTTACACCCCATTTAGCAACGGTAACAACGGCGGTAACAGCAATTATGGCAGCCGCAGTGCCGGTGGCTCCTATGGCAACCGCAGCGCTAACAGCAACTACGGCAATCGCAGCGCTGGTGGCTGGAACAACAACAACCAGAACCAGCAGAACAATCAAGGCGGCGGTAACAACACCCCTTGGACTAACGCTGCCAACAACAATGGCGGCAACAACGGTGGCCAGCGTGGCGGCTGGGGTAGCAGTGGCAACCAAAATCAGCAGTATGGTGCGGCTGCCAACGGTGGTAACAACAACCAACAGGGTGGCAACAACTCCGCTGCTAACAACAATGCCACGGTAGCTCCTTGGTCTAACCCTAACTTCAATCAGGGCTGGAACAACCCTAATGGGGGCAATGCTGGTGGCTTTAACGGTGGTTTTAACAACCAGCAGCAAAACAATGGCGGCCAAGGCCAAAACCAGAACCAAGGTCAGGGCAATGGCCAGCTGCCTCAGGGCGTGAGCATGGGCATGCCTCACAACCAAGGTGGCAACAACGCTGGCAACGGCGGCTTTAACGGCGGCAATGCGGGCAATGGCGGCAATGGCAACTTCTCTGGCGGCCCTCAAGGCAATATGGGCGGCGGTGACGACGACATTCCGTTTTAATTGATTGATCGCCACTGCAGAGCGTTAGCCGCAGCCTCTGCCTTTTCTTAGGGCTGGGCTGGCTGCGCTGCTTGCTTTGAGCTCGCTTTAGCCACACGCCTCTGTTTTCTTAAGAAGACAGGGGCGTTGTTATTTGCAGCTACCTTTGAGGAGCGCTCGCTGACTGTCTGGATGGCGGCTGGCTATAGCAGCGTGGGTCATTCCCTGTGGCTCCCGCCACACTCTAAGCATGGTGCTCTTGCAGCTGGCCTCACGGCCTATAGCGCTGTGGATAGGGTGCCTCTAAAGAGCGCTTGTGGTGGCAGCGGTGGCGCCGCCTGCTCTGGTCTTGCTGCTTTTGTCTTGCTTCGTGCTGGGGGTTGCAGCTGTGCTGGCTAGCCTGCCTCTCAGCACTCAACCCACACGTGCGCTCACTACAGCTTAATACCTCCCCATTACCTCCCTCTGTACCCTTAAGCACACCCTCTCTTTGCTCTCCTTACCCCGCCTTTAGACCCCAGCTCGCTATAGCTCTGAAAATGCTTCCGGTATATTAAAAATTCTCATCGCCAAAATATACTGCCCTAACCAAAGCCCATAAACAAGCCAAGTAGGGGGCCTCTGCCCTCGCCTCGGTCGCGGCGCTTCTTCCATACAGGCAAGTCTACATCTAGCAGGGGCAGGTCACATACCACCATGGCCAAGGAAGCGCATAGCCTTGCTCAGGCGCGTTATGATATACTTTGCACGCAAAAATTTTTGCTAAAACATGCTGCCTGTCACGCGGTTTGCACACACCTCTTGCTCGGGGCGTAACTAGGCTCTGGTATAGGGTCAACTACCCTCTTAGCCTTGACGCTATCCCCCAGCATTACCACGACAGCAACGTGGTAGAGACACAGCTCTGTCGTGGCACCGCCCTGTTGTCAGGTGTCAGGATCTGGCCTCATTACGCAGGTGTGTCCCCCTCCTTAATACAGGAGCTGGTGAACCGTCTACACCACCCTTGAGATGTGGGGTACATGACCCTGCCTCGAGGGGGTCACTGCGTGGGAGCTCTGCCTCCGCTTAAGCTGTACCGCCCGCTTCAGACTGCCTTGCCACGCAAGCACCTGTAGCCGCCAACAGTTTTGCAGATTAGTATACTAACACAATTAGTGAATTTAGTACACTGATCATAAAAATATCTGTAAGTTACGTGAGGTCGTGGCTATGACCGCACTACCGCCGCGTGCTTACAGCCTGTCCCGTGGGCTTGAGCCTGCGGACAGCCAATTTCTAGCTAGCGTCTGCGGTGGAGACTGGTATCAGCTTTCGCCGCCGCGCTGGCACAAACACTAAGATGGCTCACTGCCTTAATGGTGGTAAGACATCTCTGGTCGCAAGTCCCTCTTTCATAGGCTCGGCCTTGCTTACCCAAGACCGCATTCGAGGGATAAGGCGCCTCGTCGCCAGCGGCGATCCCCCTGTAGCTTGCCTGAGCTGCACTTGCTCTGACCACGTAAGTGCTACTCAGCGTTGTGCGCTGCTATAGGTGCCCTCGCCTGACTTGCTTCATTTTGCTGGTCACTGTGTGGTTGCAGAAAATGTCAATTCTAGCGGCCAAGGTTTGTTCACATGTTTAAAAAACTTCGCGCCATGTTCTCTAACGATCTCTCGATCGATTTGGGAACCGCTAACACCTTAGTCTACGTCAAGAATAAAGGCATCGTTCTGAACGAGCCATCAGTAGTGGCCGTCCGCCTTGACAAAAATGGTGGTGCCCAGCGCAAAGTCGATGCTGTCGGTAAAGCCGCTAAGGTGATGCTGGGTAAGAACCCAGATAACATCGAAGTTATCCGCCCAATGAAAGACGGCGTGATCGCTGACTTCCAATACACCGAGAAGATGCTCCAGTTCTTCATCGATAAGGTGTTGACCGGCTCGCACTTCTTCCCATTTAAGCCTTCCCCTCGCGTCTTAGTCTGCGTTCCTTGCGGTGCTACCCAAGTCGAGCGCCGCGCGATTCGTGAGTCCGTCGAGGGCGCCGGTGCCTCTGAGGTGTTCTTAATCACCGAGCCAATGGCCGCCGCTATCGGTGCTGGCCTGCCTGTGTCCGAGGCCGCTGGTTCCATGATCGTCGATATCGGTGGTGGTACCACTGAAGTGGCCATCATCTCCTTAAACGGTGTGGTTTACTCCTCCTCTGTGCGTATCGGTGGTGACCGCTTTGATCAGGCCATTATCAACTACGTGCGCAACACCAAGCGCTACGAGATTGGTGAGGCTACCGCTGAGCAAGTAAAGATCGAGATTGGCTCTGCCTACGCCGAGCAGGAAATGCACGAAAAAGAAGTGCGTGGCCGCTCCGTGGTCGAGGGTGTACCTCGTTCCTTTACCTTAAACACCAACGAGATCTTAGAGGCCCTCTCTGACCCAATTAAGGGTATCGTGGCTGCCGTGCGTGTGGCCTTAGAGAAGTCCCCTCCAGAGCTGGCTGCTGATATCGCTGAGCGTGGCATGATGCTCTCCGGTGGTGGTGCGCTGCTGCACAACTTAGACAAGCTCTTACGCGAGGAAACAGGTATTCCAGTGATCGTGGCTGACGATCCATTAACCTGTGTGGCGCGTGGTGGCGGTCGTGCTTTAGAGATGTACGACGCTCAAGACAACGAGCTCTTTGATTAAGCTCGTGTGCCGCTCCGCTCATGGCTCATGACAGAGGAGCAGCATTGTCGTAAAAGCTATTTTCAGGTGTCTCGCCCAGCCACTTGTGGTTGGGCGTCACTGTTTTTAGAGTGGGCCTTGGGGCGCTGGTGATCACCTGTAAGTGGCCACTTCAGCACTAGGCACTAAGGCTAAGGCTAAGGCTAAGGCATCAGCTTAGGAACGACTGACTTAATAAATGACGGAATTTAGGGCACGCATGCAGGCCTATCTCAAGATAGGCTCAGGCTTGCTTGCACCTTTTATCTCGAGGTGGGACGTTGCAGCCACGCACCACTACATCCGTCGCTTATTAGCTCACTCTTTCCTTACGCAGAGCGTCGCGGCCTGTAGACGCTTCAGCTTCCTCACCCCCTGCCCTCATCCCTCATCACTTTCGCTTTTTCCTCCAAATTGCGTCAGAGGAGCCACGTTGCATCGCTCGAGGACACACGATTGAATCGCGATGATACCCCTGTACTCTTTATCACACTGCGCTTTCTCTTAGTGCTGGTGTTGTCGATCGTGCTCATCTTTGTCGATGTACGCTTGAAGCTCTTAAGTGATTTTCGCTACTACGTCGAAACCACGCTCTACCCTATCTTTATCTTCGCTGATTCCCCGCACTCCGTCTCCGAAGTCGTCTCCTCTCAATTTAAAACCCGTGCTGAGCTCTTAGAAGAAAACGAGCGCCTCTCTGCTGAGAACTATATGCAGCGGGTCGATATCATGCGCCTGCGCTCCTTAGAGCAAGAAAACGCGGCCATGCGTAAGCTGCTCAACTCCCCTCTGCGCGTCTCTTCACGGCGTATGTTCGCAGAGGTGATCAGCGTCGACTCCGATCCTTACTTACAGCGTGTGGTGGTAAATCGCGGCGCCAGTTCCGGTGTCTATGCCGGTATGCCGGTCATTACCGACGAGGGCCTTGTCGGTCAAGTCGTAAGTGTGGCTTACGCCACCTCGCGTGTGTTGCTCTTTTCTGACCCATCCAGCGCCATCCCTGTTACCAATACCCGCAATCAAGTGCGCGCCATCCTCTCTGGCACCGGCATCCATGATGAGCTCGTGATCGAGAACATCCCGCGCTCTACTGACATCAAAGAAGGCGACCTCTTAGTCACCTCCGGTTTAGGTGGTGTCTACCCTGAAGGCTACCCTGTAGCCATTGTCAGCTCGGTGGGCTTTTCTGACGATCAGCCTTTTGCTGAGGTTAAGGCCAAGCCTTTGGTGGATACCGATAAGATCCGCTATGTGCTGATGTTCTGGTACCAGCCAAATATGGGCAATGACAGCCCTCTGGCTCCGGTAAAAGAGCAGACTGACGGCAAGCGCATCTTAAGACAAGAGCGCATTCGCCAGTTAATTGATGCCCTTACCGATGATGACCGCTTAGAGGGACGCTCCGAGAGTAACGCCCAAGCTGTGGGTACCTCCGGCTCTACCGCCTCTGGTGTCAGCGGTGGTGGTGCCACGCGCCCAGCCAGCAATAATGCGGGTAATCCGCCACGGCGTATGGGCACGACCTCTAATGAGGGGGGTGCTACTACCCCAGCGCCAAGCGCTGCACTGCCACATTTACTGTGGGGGCCGTCTGGTCAAGAGTTGCAACAGTTAAAGCAGGTGCCGTTGGTGCCACAGGATGGGCTGCAGGCGCAGGATGTGGTCTTAACTGTAGTCAGCGTTAGCGCGTCGGCCGACTCACTTGGGGGAGAGCACTATGCCTAATCCAAAAAACGAGGTACGCCGCTCCTCTTACGTCATCTTTTTCCCGCTGCTCTTTGTGATGCTGATTCTAGAGATCATGCATCTGCCTGCCTCGATTGCCGCCTATCGCCCTGATTTTCTGGCGACGCTGGTGCTCTTTTTTCTGAGCAAAGACCCAAAGCGCATCAATGTCGGCATCGCGTGGATTTCCGGCCTCATCTTAGACCTCATTTCGGGTGCTCCTTTTGGTATTAATGCGCTGACCTTAGCCTTGCAAGTGTTTATTGTGGGGACGCAGTTTAGACACTTTGCGGACTTTATGGTGTGGCAGCAGATGATCATCATTGGTATTGTCAATTTGGTGAGCCACATTGGTGTGTATTGGCTGGGGCATTTGATTGGGCAGAGCAGCTACACCACGCACTTTTCACTACAAGCGCTCATAACTTTGCTGATTTGGCCTATTATGCTGGGTATATACCGCTTCTTGTGGTACTTCTTCCGCGTCTCCAGTGTTTCGAGCAAGCCAGAGCAGGAGCTGTAGAGCGCGGTGGCGTCTGAGAGCAGCGGTGTTTGTCTGATAGCAGCGCTGTTTAAGACGCTGTGCTGTTAGGCTCTAAAGTGCTACGGTGTTGTCAGTACCTGCGGTGCTGCGGCACTGGCTACGGTGTTCTTGAGATGTGAGCACGCTGCTGCCTGTAGTACCACCACTACCACTGCCACCACAAGAGCGCTGTTCTTACTGTTTTCTGTGCATTTAGGCCAATTGCTGGCTTTTGTTACTCACAGGCGGCCTGCGCCGCTGTGTCCATTCATGGCTCTGATGTCAGATAGCCTCAGGAGCTATCCTCTGGCATCATCGAGGAGACAGCAATGTCTGACTACGATTTGATTTTGGCCTCCAGCTCGCCACGGCGGCGTGACTTCCTTGCCAAAATGGGCGTGCGCTTTGAAATTGTCAAACCAGACACCGATGAAACGGTGCTCGTCGGTGAAGAGCCTCGCGCTTACGTCAGCCGCATGGCTGTAGAAAAGGCCCAAGATGTCGCTGCCTTACACCCGCATAATGTGGTGCTGGCTGCCGACACCGTGGTCGTGTGCCATGATGAAATCTTAGGCAAACCCGTCGATCGCGAAGACGCCAAGCGCATCTTACGTCTGCTCTCGGGCAATACCCATGAGGTCATGACCGCCGTCTGTGTCATTAAAGACGACGATATGCGTGAGCTCTTTGTCTCCACAAAGGTCACCTTTGCTCCACTTACCGAGGAGCTCATTGATACTTACGTGGCCTCAGGTGAGTGCGATGATAAGTCCGGTGCTTATGCGGTACAGGGCGTTGGGGCGATGTTTATTGATAAGGTCGAGGGCTCAGTAAGCTCCGTTGTGGGCTTGCCTATCTGTCAGGTGCGCCAGATCCTCTCTGATTTTGGCATTAAGCCTCGTACTGTCGACGCCTCATTGTGGGCTTAGGAATGAGTGCTCTAATAAGTGACGGTGGCAAGGTTAAGTGCTGGTAACGTCCCACACCTCGAGATAAAAGGTGCAAGTGAACCTGAGCCTATCTTTAGATGGGCATGCTTGCTTGCCCTAATTCCGTCATTTATTAAGTTAGTCGTTCCTTAGTGCAGCGTACCCTGCTCCCCTGAAGCAACCACCGCGTTGCTTTGCAACCATCGCGCTGCCTTGCAACCACCACGTTGCCTCAGCAGCCACCGCGTTGCCTCAGCAACCTTCTGTTGCCTTGCAATCACTGCGTTGCCCTCGCAACTACCTCGTTGCCCGCTCTGGGTGAGAGGCCTCAAGGAAACCTCATGTCGCAAGATAACTTAGCTTTTGTTACCGCAAACCTGCTGCAACCAGCCGGTATCGACGCGGCCTTCTTGGCTTCGGCTCTCGCTCAGCTGGCCGAGCGCCACCTCGATTTTGGCGATATCTTCTTTGAACACACCGTCTCGGAGTCCTTTGGCCTCGATGAGAACATCATCAAAGGCGGCGCCTTCTCTATCACTAGCGGCGTCGGTGTCCGTGGTGTCTTAGGAGAAAAGTGCGGCTTTGCCTACTCAGATGTCATTACCCCCAATGCCGTCATGGACGCCTGTAAAGCAGCCCGCTCCATTAGCTCCGGTCATAACTGCGAGCGCGTGGCCATTACCCCACAGGGCGTAGCTTTAAAGCCACTGTACGTGCAGGACAACCCCCTGCTCTCGTTAAGCCGAGCCGAGAAGATTGCCCTCTTACAGCGTGCTAACGAGGTTGCCCGCTCTGCCGATAACCGCATCAATCAGGTCTCGGTGGGCTTAAACCAATTACACCGTCTGATGCTGGTTGCAAACACCGACGGCACCATCTGCGCTGATGTGAAGCCGGTGGTGCAGTTTAGCGTGCAAGTGGTGATGAAGAGCGGTGAGCGCTTAGAGAGTGGCTCGGCCTCAATGGGCGGTGCCTATCTCTTAAATGAGCTAACCAACGACAACGCCTTTGAAAAGGTCGCCTTAGAGGCAGTGCGTATCGCTGCTGTTAACTGTGAGGCTATTCCTGCTCCAGCGGGCACCATGCCAGTGGTCTTAGGCGCCGGTTGGCCTGGCGTGTTAATTCACGAGGCAGTCGGTCACGGCTTAGAGGCCGATGAAAACTATACCAAGGCCTCGGCCTTTAGTGAGCGCATGGGCCAAAAGGTAGCTTCAGAGGCATGCACCATTGTCGATGATGGTACCTTAGAGCGCCGTCGTGGTTCGCAAAGCTGTGATGATGAGGGCACGCCAACCCAGCACAACGTCCTCATTGAAAAGGGCGTGTTAAAGGGTTATATGTACGACCGCAAGAGCGCCTTGCTGATGAACACCAAGTCCTCAGGCAATGGCCGTCGTGAGTCCTACGATTACACCCCAATGCCACGTATGACCAACACCTACATGATGCCAGGCCCTTACCACAAAGACGAGCTGATCGCCTCGGTGGACAAGGGCATTTACGCCGTCAACTTCAGTGGTGGTCAGGTGGATATCACCTCTGGTCGCTTTGTCTTCTCGACTTCTGAGGCTTACCTCATTGAGAACGGCAAGATCACCACGCCAATTAAGGGTGCGACCTTAATTGGTAATGGCCCTGAGACCATGCAAAAGGTCTCCATGGTCGCTAATGATCTGGAGTTTGATCGTGGCGTGGGTGTGTGCGGTAAAGGTGGTCAGAGCGTCATGGTGGGCATCGGTCAGCCTACCATTAAGGTCGACGAGCTGACTATTGGTGGTACGCAGGAATAAGTTGCGCCCGCTGTGGTTGCGTAGGAACAAGTAAAGGAGCCCCATGGCAGAACAAGAGCATTTTGAGGGTTTTGATACCGCTCCTGATGAGACTAGTCGCAGCGCGCAAAAGCGCGCCGCGCAGGCCGTGCGCAAGCTTGCTGAGCGCATTGGTGATTTAGGTGACCAAGCATTTTCCCGTTTACAGTTCCCTGAGCCAGAGCTCAAAGAGGCTTTTGCTACCGCCCGTGGCTTGCGTGTAGCCTCCGATGAGCGGCGGCGGCAGCTGCAATATGCCGCCAAGCTCTTACGCCTCTATGGTCATGAGAGCTTAGAGCAGCAGCTCAATGCCATGAGTGCGACCTCTAAGGTCGACCCACAGGCCATGCGCTTAGAGCAGTTACGTGAGTTCTTAATTCACGGTGGCATCAAAGGCGTGAACGCCATGGTGGAGCTTATTCCCACGATTGATCGCAATAAGCTGCGCACTTTAGTGAAGCGGGCACATGATGAGCTCAGTGCCACCATTCCGGATCGTCCAGCGGCGCGGGCGCTGTATCAGTTCATTAAGGCCGAAGTCAAAAAGGCAGGCGTTGTCATCCCCGATAGTATGCAACGGCCAAAGTCCAATGGCTCGTAAGTCCTACCTCTGGTAGGTTGCCTACCTGAGGTAGGTGCAAGGAGCGCGTGATGTAGTCCCACTGACCTCTTGCCAGCCGCCCTGTGTTGCCTATGCATTAAGACAGGCAGGGCAGAGTAGTGGTGGTAGGGTTATAGGGTAAGGTAGGGGATGCGCGTGGCGAGTATGAGCCCAGTGGAAGAGAATAAGAATGACCTATTTTGCAGAAATCGCTAAGCGCCGTCAGCAGTATGAAGACTTAGCGGCACAAGCAGTGGAAATCGCCCGTAAAAAGGGTGCTGACGAGGCTTTGGTGCGCATCTCCGGTGGCAAGGGTATCACGGTCAGCTCCCGCCACTGCGAGGTAGAAAACCTCGAGTTTAACCAGCTGCAATCCTTAAGTGTTGGGGTGAACAAAGGCAAGCGTAACGGCTCTGCCAGCACCACTGACCTCTCCCTTGAGAAGATCACCGAGACCATTGAGTCGGCCCTGAACTTATGTGAGTACACCTCTGCCGATGAGTGCTCTGGTCTGTGCGATGCCGACCTCATGTTTAAGGGCGAGCGTGATCTGAAGGTACTCTTCCCTTATGAGGAGGATGCCGACAAGATCGTGCAGATGGCGGTGGCTTTAGATAAGACCGGCCATGATGTCGCGGCGCAATATCATGAGCAGGGCTTACGTGAGTGTGAGCGCACCTCGTACTTTACGTGGTATGGCATCGACTCCATGGCTACCAGCCACGGCTTTTTAAACAGCTCGATTGAGTCTGACTGCTCTAAGGACATCTCCTTTATCGCGGAGCAAAATGGGCAAATGCAGCGCTCGGGCAGCATGAGCGTCAGCCGTGATTTTGCCAAGCTCTGGGATGATGCCGTGATTGCCAAAGAAGGTGCTGAGCGCACGCTCGCTAAGCTCGGCGCGACGCAAGTCAAGACCGGCACCTATCAGGTGGTATTAACGCGCAATGCGGCGCAGAGCTTAATTGGCGCTTTCTTAAACGCCATCTCTGGCAAGCTCATTTACCGTAACAGTTCGTTCTTAGTGGACAGCGTGGGTAAGGATGTCTTCCCTGAGTGGTTTTCCCTTAAAGAAGACCCATGGTTACCATCGGGCCTGTGCTCCTTTAACTTTGACCGTGATGGTGTGGCGACCTTCCCACAGGACTTAGTATCTGACGGCAAGCTGTGCACATACCTCTTAAGCACTTACACCGGTCGTAAGTTAAAGCTCAAGTCCAATGGCCACGCCTCGGGTACCTCAAACTTAATGGTGGTATCTGATGACGCGCACACTAAGGACTTTGACAGCTTGCTTTCGCAGGCGGGCTCTGGTCTGGTGATTGAGTCCTTAATGGGCCAAGGCGTGAACCTCGTTAATGGTAACTACAGCCGTGGTGCCAGTGGCTACTACTTTGAGAATGGCAAGCGCGTCCATGCGGTCAATGAGATCACTATCGCTGGCAACTTAAAGGAGATGTTTAAGGCGATTGTGGCGGTGGGCAATGATTATGACGAGCGCTATCGCATCAAGGTAGGCTCGATATTGTTACCACTGGTGGTCTCTGGCAGCTAAGCTAAGCTAAGCGCTAACACTCCTACCACTCCTACCAAGACACTCCCAACACTCTCTTCACCTGTTTTACTGCGGCCTCTAGTGGGAGATTCGAGCCGCAATTTTAGCTAAAAGGCCACTCTCACTTGTGGTAAAAGGGCTTGTGTCTGGGGGTCTACTGACCCCAGTAAACTAATGCCTCGCTGTGGCGACAACCCCGCTCTGGTCTCTCCTCTCTTTTCCTCTCTTCTATTCTGTGCTCTTCATCCGCTCCGCTCAGCGCTGCTGAGGGCGTTTTTCCCTAGTGAGAGCACAGCTACTTGCCAGTAACCATCTCTACCTTAGATATACGTCGCGGTAGCGACGCTTGCTGCTGGTTGTCGGGGCTATTGCCCTGCGGTGGCAATAACTCTGAGTTTGTCAATTCATCCTGATGCGCTGTGCTTGCTTGCAAGCTTATAGCAACTCTGCAGAAACAAGGGAAAAAAACGCTCGCGCCTGCATCATCATCATCATCATCATCATCTCTATGAGTAAGCCGTGCCATCCCGCGCCAATAGCCATGCTGCGCCTTTCCCTGAGGGGCATTCCTGCCTCTCGCAGAGATAAAAAAAGCATCCCGTAGGATGCTTTTTGCTCTTGGAGGATTGCTCTTTGTCTGATGGGGTCAAGTCAGATGAATCCATCTGTCACGCCCCTTCCGCTCAAGCCCTGTTGTTGCTGCCGTGACTAAAACCTCGGCAATAGGCCTGCTCGTTAATGTGGGGAGCTTTAGATGAGCTTAGCTTGCAGTCTTGCTGCTTTGCCACACGTTTGCTGGACGCAGTGGATAGAGCCACGTACTCTTCTGTTGCGGCTCACGACGATTGGTAAAGCTAAAAGCACGCATACCATCTTTGTAAGCGAAATCGTGTACTAAGGCAAAGCCGCGCTTGACTTGCTGCTGTTGCATGGCTTGCTATCTCCTACCTAAAAAACAAGTACCAAGCACAAACACTCTCTCTGCTACAGGCGCTTCTCTGTAGCCGAGGCTTCCGACCAACTAAAACACACCTTACAGGCATAAGGTCACGTCCGACACTCACTGGACGTGGTGGTTAAAGATCAGATCGCAATGGGGGTTCTGCTTTGTTGTAGGAGCTACTGCAAGGTGTCCAGATCACCCTCTGGACAGAGCTATACAGCATACGTCTGCTCCGACGCATTTCTCTTAGCCACCTAAACTATGAAAGTTCGTTGGCCTCAGGTAGCCAAGACCTTAAGAAGATGCCTCTTCTTAGACTGAGTGTCGCGTCACCAGATTGCAGATTACGACAGTGCCTAGAGAAGCAGTGCCTATATCTTTAATCCGATCCCTTGCGATGTGCAGATTCATAAGCGTCACGCCGCTGCTTAAAGCAGCACATACACTGGATTAAGTCGCATAAAAACAGCGTAGACGTCAGAATCACTCAGCCTTAGATGATGCCCACTCACTACTTTAAGCACCATCTACAAGGCCTTTAGCCTCCTGCAATGCGGGAGGTGCGAGAAAAAAGTAACACTTGCTGCATACGTGGTCGCAGCGCAGGGTGTTGCTCTTTTTTATCGACCCGTGGCCGTAAGATTAAAGGCTTCTAAAAGCACGTGCAAGCGCCCAAAATCCTCAAATTGCAACTTTAAGTCACTATTTCCTCTGCTCAGTACATCCTTGCCTGCCTCGCCACTTCTGCCGCATATATAAGCCTTTTTGCTTCCTTTACTAGCTGCAAATAAGCGCGGCAATGAAGCATGAACTAACCCCTGCCAAGCCTAAGAGCGGTGTTGCACTCGGCTCACGGTGCACTTTTGCCACACAGCGTAACTTTAAGGGGAGGTTAAAACGCGGTAAAGCCTGTAAGTATCAGGAGTTAGTTTGCGGTAACCAGATGTGCCCTGTGCTAAAGCGTGCAAAAGCACGGAAGCACGTAAGCGCTTTCTTGATGCGCCAATCTTCACTTTTATGACTTTGTAATTTTGTGAGCAAGATCACAAAAAATTTGCGATTATTTTTCAATAACGGTGCTTTATGCTCCAAAAAGGGTGGTGTTTGTCACATAAGGTGCAGAGTAGTTGCAGGGGCGTAACTAGGTGGCTCTAAGGTAAAAAGCGCATGTATATGGCGTTTGTTAGTGGTCTGCGGCCTGTCAAGATGGGGTCGTAGTCACAGGAAAAAAGAGACCGCGCTCACAACGTAAGCGACTGCAAAAGCACGTACCTGATAAATAAGCTAAAGAAGAGCAAAAGCGTAATTGCTTACGAAATTGAGGTTAGGGGGCAAAAGTGATGTTAGGCGTGTTAAGGCGCGGTAAAGAGACCTGTAGCGGGGTGTGGCAAAGGGCGGCGGGAGCTGGTAGAGAGTGCTGATTAGGAAACAGCTGGTCAATAGAGTGGATATTTGGTTTCAGATTGTGTAATGAGGGCGCTTTGGAGATGACAACGACCTTATGGAGGCCACAGCGTTTCCTGAGAGGGGAGGCTTCCTTGTGTTTGCCGCTGACAGCCACGCTTAAGCTGCCCTCAAGGCGCTGCAAGCACCTTTCTGACACTGATAATGAGGCTGCTGCCAGCCCATACACGCTCATATGGAGCGCAAGCTCCTCTAAGCTTAGGGAAAAGCATCTTAAGGCTCTATGGCCCCAATGGTATGGCGTGACATCTTGAGCTTTAACGAGTGCTCAAGTTCTGAGGAGAGACTGCACCTAAGAGTAATGGTTGGCTTGATGTGGTATCCACCACATCAGAGGAGAGCCAAAACTTGCGCTCTGGCGTTACGGCCAAAAGTGGTGATTCTGGGCTGTGGTTTCAGGCCATACGTTAGGCAAAAAGCCACGCGCGGTGACTGGGAAGTGAGCATCTGCAGATCATCCTGAGGACTTAGGTTCTGACGCTTAGAGTTCCGCTGTCCAATCTTAGGTTCCGTTTAAGGCTGTGACTGTGCGGCTGTAAGCTTAAACGCCGTTAGCCGTTAGCTGTCAGTCATAGCCTTTAGCCGTTAGCTCCGACCGTGAGGAGGTCTGGGATAGTTTTGGTCAAGCTGATAAACACATGGTTTATGGGAATGCATCAGACTATCTCGAGGTAACACTTGAGCACAAACAAGAAACGCCTTATTTATGGGCTTTATAAAATTAGTCTAGACCTCCTCACGGTCGGTTAGCTCGTTATCCCTCCCAGAAAACACAAAGGCCCAGCTCTTTACAGAGTTGGGCCTTTGGCTCTCACAAAAGCATTAGGCCGTAGCCTCTGCTTCTGTGCTTAGTTTGGTTTGACCTGCGATTACTCGTCTAAGGTCACAATCGACTTGCCAGTCATCTCTGGTGGCACATCCATGCCCATTAAGTACAGCATGGTTGGAGCGATGTCGCTTAAGCGACCGCCCTCACGCATGTGTGCCTTGCGGCCCACATAAATAAATGGCACTGGCAGATTAGTGTGCGCAGTGTATGGCTGACCAGTGGTCATGTCCTTCATGCGCTCGCAGTTGCCGTGGTCAGCAGTGATTAAGCACTCACCACCCACCTTATGCAGCGACTCCACAACGCGACCAATGCAGGTGTCCACAGCTTGCACCGCCTTTAATGCAGCCTCATAGACGCCAGTGTGGCCAACCATGTCACCGTTAGGGTAGTTGCAGATCACCACGTCATACTTGCCCGACTCAATCGCGGCGCACAGCTTGTCAGTTAACTCTTGCGAGCTCATCTCTGGCTGCAGATCGTAAGTGGCAACCTTTGGGCTTGGGATTAAGATGCGATCCTCACCTGGGAACACCGTCTCAACGCCACCATTAAAGAAGAAGGTAACGTGAGCGTACTTCTCAGTCTCGGAAATGCGCAGCTGGGTCTTGTCGTGCTTGGATAACCACTCACCTAAGGTGTTGACTAAGTCCTCTGGTGGGTAGGCGCAAGCAGTCTTGATGTCAGCAGCATACTGCGTCAGCATCACAAAGTCAGCTAACTTTGGCTCAGCCTTACGCTTGAAGTTGTCAAAGTCTGGGTTGACGAAAGCACGAGTGATCTGACGGGCACGGTCAGCACGGAAGTTCATGAAGATGACCGAATCGCCATCAACCATGCCTACCTTCTCACCGACCACAGAGGCCTTCACGAACTCGTCGTTCTCGCCACGAGCATAGGCCGCCTCAATGGCGTCCTTAATCGTTGGGTATGGCGCAAACTCGCTGGTGCCCTGAGTTAACAGGTCATAAGCTTGCTCCACACGATCCCAGCGGTTGTCACGATCCATGGCATAGTAGCGACCCACCACCGAAGCAAAGCGACCAACGCCTAACTCCTTGAACAGATCCTCAAACTTGCCAATGTACTCTAAAGCCGAACGTGGTGGCACATCACGACCATCGAG
This sequence comes from uncultured Succinivibrionaceae bacterium, assembly GCA_949286015.1. Taxonomy (GTDB): domain Bacteria; phylum Pseudomonadota; class Gammaproteobacteria; order Enterobacterales; family Succinivibrionaceae; genus Anaerobiospirillum. The sequence continues at coordinate 37,030 of CASEBB010000022.1, forward strand.
GAATGGGTGGAAGTAGATCTTCTTCGCACCGCGCTGGGCAGCCAGCTTGATCATCGCTAAGATGTGGTCTTCATGGCTGTGCACGCCACCTGGGCTCATTAAGCCCATGATGTGGACTGCCTTGTCAGCCTTCACCGCCTTGTCCACAGCCTCGCATAAGACTGGGTTGGTGAAGAAGTCACCGTCTTGAATGGCCTTGGTGATGCGGGTTAATTCCTGATACACGACGCGACCAGCACCAATGTTGGTGTGACCGACTTCGGAGTTACCCATCTGACCATCAGGTAAACCCACGTCAATACCGGAGGCGCTGATGTCAGTGTGAGCGTACTTCTCGCACAAACCGTCTAAAACAGGAGTTGGTGCGTTGTAAACCGCATTGAACTCGTGCACAGGGTTGTCACCCCAGCCATCCATGATAATAAGGGCAAGAGTTTTCTTAGTGGCCATGACTTTCTCAAACATTGTTGCGTCATCAGCCTGAGCGGTGGCTTAAGACTAAATGACGACCAGAAAAAATTAGTTTGCGCTACGGCAACGCTTATCAGCTCTTTTTCGGGCCTAGCGGCGTGTCCGTTTCCTCCTCGACTACAGCGCGGCACATGGCGCAGTGCGCGTTGCTCGAGGGCATTGCACAGGCGCTACTGCCTGCACTAATGCGTCATGTTGTGGATGTGTTCGACTGCCCTGCCTGTTGCCGTAAAAGCATCGCCATGGCCTCTCAAGGAGCTCTCTTTTGAGAAGTCTTCCTCTATTCAAAGGCTATCGCTTAGGGCAAACAGGTTGCGCGAGGACTTTTCCTTTAGCGGGCGTGTGCGTATGTTAACACGTCTATCTAGCATAGCAATGCGCTTTTTGTGCACTTTGCGGTGTATAAGCGCCGTAAGCGCCAGCACCTTGGAGCCTTGTATTACAGGTAAGCGCCGTTTTCTGGCGGTGCGCATACGTAAGAGTGCGGGTAATGGCCATTAAAGTGGCTGTGCGCCGCATTCCAAGTTGGGGCAGAAGTTTGAGTAGAAGTTGTGGGAGAAGTTGTGGCAAAAGTGGGGGCTGCGTCAGCGCAGTGGTTGTGCAGTGGGGGCGCAGCGGTGCGTCTTACTGCGCCGCATTACTTTGCCTTGAGCCTCGACTGCACTGCCGTTGCCACCCTGTGGTGGGCTTTCTTCTGAGGTGCCCTTGCTCTTGACGCTTTTCTCGCGACTTGGCGCTCTCTTCTTAATCTCATTTCCTCTCTGTGCTAAAATGTTCAGCTATTTGAGCGACCGGAGCAGTCTCCGGACTATGAGAGGTAGGGATGGATTTCTCCGAGTTTCTTAACGAGTTTCCTGATTTCTTTATGCGCCACTACTTTATGGTCGGCGCATGGTTTGTGGTGCTAGTGCTGTTAATCGCCGCACAATTTAAGCTCACAACCGCTCGCATCCCAAAGGCCACTACTAATAGCGCTGTGGCCCTTGTCAATCGCGAAGATGGCCTCTTTGTCGACGTCCGCAATGCCGATGCTTTCGCCAAAGGTCACATCGCTAACTCCATTAATGTGACCTCCGCTGATATCAAAGGCGGTAAGGTTACGCGCATCGATAGCCGCCGCGATAAGCCTGTCGTGCTGGTCGGTCGCGATAAGTTTGATGGTGAGTGCTTTAACAGTGCCCGTGCCCTGAAAAAGCAAGGCTTCACCAAGGTTTTCATTCTGGACGGTGGCATTACCGAGTGGTCTAACGCCAACATGCCACTTTCCTATAAGTAGAGCGAAATCATTAGTTTTCCCATGCCCGATCTAAGTAAGTGCTAAGTCGCACCTAATACTCTATAGCGTGCACCTCACTTACCCCTTGGGGCCTCGTGGCTTGCACTTGCCACAGTACACAGACCAGTGCGCGTCTGTGCGGGCTTAGATCATAAAATTAGCAGCAGACACATTTGCCGCGTTGCGGCCGTGTCTGTGTGTGGGATGACAATTCTCCTTGCTCGTAGTCGCCTCAAAAAGAGCAGATAACTAAAGGACATTTACTCATGTCAGAGAACGCCAACGATCAGGCCAAGAACCCAGCTCAAGCCACTGCTGCCCGCCCATTATTCGATTTAATCCGTGTGTACGCTAAGGACTCTTCCTTAGAGACCCCACACAGCCCAATCGTTTTCCAGAGCCAGTGGAAGCCTGAGTTACAGGTTAAGTTCGATACCAAGACCACCAAGATCGCTGATGATCAGTTCGAGGTGACTTTACGTATCACTGTGACCTGCAACAATGAGGGCAAGACTGCCTTCATTTGCGAGGTGACCCAAGCTGGTGTGTTCTTACTGCGCAACATTCCAGCCGAGGCCGGTGAGTTCTTACTGGGCGGTACTGCTCCTAACATCCTCTTCCCATATGCCCGTGAGTTCATCTCGAGCTTAGTGTCGCGTGCTACCTTCCCACAACTGAACTTAGCCCCAATCAACTTTGAGGCTCTGTTCCGCGCTCGTAAGGCCCAGCAAGAGGCTCAAGCTGCTCAGGCCGCTAACGAGGTCGAGAAGAAGGAAGAGAAGAGCGAAGAAAAGCCTGCGGACAAGGCTGAGGACAAGAAGCCAGTTAAGGCTAGAAAGGTCTAAGAAGAAATCTTCGTTCAGAAGTAGTCTTCTTTTTCGGTCTGCTCCTTTTTTCAGGGCAGTGACTTCCGCGCAGTCATTGCCCCTCCCTCGCAGAAACGACGATTGGCCCCCCGCTGATCGTCGTTTTTTGTTTTCTGGGGGTATAAAGCGCTGCTCTGGTGCTGCTCTGCTAGCTGCTGCTCGGCAGAATAAGGTGAGTATCTCAAAAGCAAATCTCAAAGGAGGTCACTGCCTACAATCAGGTGTTTTACCCTGAGAGTAGGGGGTGCTGAGGCGCTGCTCCCTAATGGTGACCACGCTTTTAGAGCTGGTGCAGCGGCATATGACGTGCTCTATCTCTAAGCTGTGCTCTGGGTAAGCTGACATCGGGGAGTTGGCTCGTATTTATTTTTCCTGATAAATAAGCCGTTTCTGCTTTACACCTCTAAACGATCTCAAGCATACTCACTGCTTTAGAGGTAAAGGCCGTATATTAGCGGTTTTTGGAAAATCAGGCTCAACTCCACGACGTCAGGTAAGAGCCTTGTGCGCGCCCTCTGCGCCAGCCACTGCCACTTTTGCGGTACTGCTCTTGAGCTTTTGCGCTCTTTTGCTCTTGAGCGCCTGCCGCCCTTTGTTTGCTGATTGTGCCCTGACTACTGTGTTTGCTGCCTCTTCTTCTTCCTCCTCTGCTTCTTCCAATGCGGCCACGCCCGCCGCTGCTCTCACGGCCTCTGCCGTTACCACTACTGCTACCGCTAACGCTACCACTGCCACTAAGAGCAGTACTGCAGCCGCACAATGGCCTGATGCCCTTACCGTGCTGGGTGCTGGCTCTTACGGCACGGCGCTAGCGATGGTAGTTGCCTCTAAAGACCTAAGCGTGACCTTATATGCCCGCTCTGCTGAGAGCGCGGCTTTCATGCAGGAGCAGCGCTGCAATGAGCGCTATCTGCCTCACCTGCCTTTTCCCGCGTCGCTGCAAGTGACCGCTGACTTTGCTGCCGCTGTGAGCCGCTCGCGCGATATCCTCATCGTGGTGCCATCCTCAGCCTTTGCCAGCACCGTGAAGCAGCTGGTGCCGCTGCTGCGTGAGGGGCAGCGCGTCGCATGGGCCACCAAAGGCTTAAGCTCTGACGGTCGCTTTCTCTCTACTTTATTAGAGGAGGCTTTAGCGCCGCTTCCATTTCATGTGCCACTGGCGGTGCTCTCCGGCCCTACCTTTGCCGCTGAAATGGTAAAGGGCACGCCTACCGCGATTGCCTGCGCAGGACCTGCTGAGGATGAGGAGTTTGTGCGCGACTTTTGTCAGCTGCTGCATACCTTTACCTTTAGACCATATCAGGGCCATGATTACCACGCCATGCAATTAGGTGGTGCCGTGAAAAACGTCATCGCCATTGCGGTGGGTATCTCCCGTGGTCTTTCCTTTGGTGCTAACGCCAGCACGGCTTTAATCACCCGTGGTTTACGGGAAATGGTGCGCTTAGGCGAGGCCTTAGGCTGCGATCCCGTAAGTTTCATGGGACTTTCGGGCTTAGGTGATCTCGTCTTAACCTGCAGCAATAACGAGTCGCGTAACTTAAGCTTCGGTATTAAGTTAGGCCAAGGTATGGCGGTGGATGCAGCTTTAGCGCAGATCTCGCAGGTGGTCGAGGGCTACCATATTGTCTCGATGGTGCATCAGCTGGCGCAGCGTCATCAGGTGGATATGCCTATCTGTGAGGCGGTTTACTCCATTTTGCTGGAGCACAAAGACATTAAGGATGCAGCGCGCGAGCTCTTGCAGCGCGAGATGACCGCAGAATAGTAGCTGACAGCAGAATACTCAGGGGCAGGAAGTAGGGGGCAGCGCTTGCGGTTGGCTAGGCGAATGGGTAGGTAGAGGAAGAACAAGAAGAGGGCGGCGAATGCCAGTGGAAGGAGAGGGCAGGTCAGTGCGGGGGCGGGGAGTAGGGACTACAGCAGCCGTGCAACGGGTGCACGGTGCTGTGCAGAGATGAGAGACAGCGGTGTAGCTCTGGCGCTGACACGGCTGCGCTGCAGCTGCGCAGATGCTGCGTAGGCGCTTACTCCTAAGCGTAAGAGGAGCTGGTCACCTGATGCTGCGTGACGTCGATGACGTCCTTAATCTGATCAGGGAAGGCTGCCTTTAACTGCTTTTCGATGCCATCATGCAGCGTCGCTGACGCTAACGAGCAGCCATTGCAGCCACCGGCAAACTCCACTTGCACCACGCCATCGTCGGTAACGTTTACTAAGCGCACGGCACCACCGTGACCGGCCAGCGAGGGGCTAACAAAGCGCTCAATAAAGTACGCAATCTGATCTTGCAGCGATGCATCATCGCCTGCTAACTTGCGCTTTAAGTTTGGCGCATGGAAGGTCAGTAACGCCTCGCCATTGTCGTCCTTGGATAAATCCAAAGAGGCCTCATCTAAGAGGTCGGCGTAGTTGGAGTCGATCACGATCTGGAAACCATCCATTTGGAAGTGCAGATCGTTAGGAGTGATGTACTCTTGCGGGCAGTAGAGAATGCCCGTCTCGACGCCAGGGGTGCCAGGATTGGTAACGATTAAGCGAATGGCCAAACCAGGCATCTTTTGCTTTTCAATCATGCCCCGCAGGTGGTCTTGAGCGGCTTGGCTAACAGAAATCTTACTCATAAAACAATATTTTCCCGTTTCAGGGTGTGGCCAACAACAGCCGCACCTGAGCCTGCGCTCAGGCTCACTTCGTGGTGAGAAAAAGTATAAGACAAAAGTACACTACTGCGGCATTGCGCGCGCTGTTCTTGCTAAAAAATGCCATATGCAGGCTGGCCTGCATACAGGCAGAATGGCCGCACTTGTCGGTGACAGCAGTGCTGTCTGTAAAGCGCCGCTGTCTGTAACAGCTGTGTTGCCTTGGGCACTGGGCTCTGCGGTAGCAGGGCTGTGGTGCTGAGATAAAGATGCTGCCTTTCATAGAGCTGCTGTCTACTCTTAGTGGCGCTGCTTGTCTTTGGTGCTGGGGTGCCGCTGGTGCTTCTTGAGCCACCCCCTCCAAAAACCGTGGTTTTTAGGACAAATTACCCCTCATACCCCCTAGTTGGGGCTTACCACTCCTCTTCTCAGCTTCTTGCAAGTGTTTTCCTGCTTTCTGTGCCTCTTATGAGCAGGAACGCTAAATGGATCACACTTTTGCCATCCCACTTGTCATACACCTTAAGAAATGCTCGCACCATTTTTGCCCATCTCGAGGTGCTAAAGTTGCCGCGCTCTCCTGCCACCTGCTTGCTGCTGTCCCTAGCAATAAAAGCAAAGTTATGCTTTCTCTAGGTCTTTGCCTGCACTTTTAGCCGATAAATCAAAGCTTTTCTGTAGAGGTAAAAGTGCTCTTTTGCGCAAGTAAGGAGCAACGCGCCCCAAAGCAGAGCAGACGCTTTCTCCTCTTTACCATGCTAGACGGCAACTCTCAAGATTTTTTTACCCCCTAGCCCTTACTGCTAATTCCAAGGGCCTCGTTTTAGGCTACAATAGTTGCGGTTTAGCAAAAGGTTCAGAACCTTGACCTCTTAGGAGAATTCAATGAGCTTACAAGATCAATTAGCCAAGTATGGAATTACCGGTGCTACTGAGATTGTGCACAACCCATCTTACGAGCAGCTCTTCCAAGAAGAGACCAAGCCAGGTTTAGAGGGCTTCGAGAAGGGCCATGTCACCGAGATGGGTGCCGTCAATGTGATGACCGGTATCTACACTGGCCGTTCTCCAAAGGACAAGTTCATCGTTAAGAACGACGCTGCCAAGGAAGTGTGGTGGACCAGCGACGAGTTCAAGAACGACAACAAGCCAGTCACCGAGGAAGCTTGGAGCCAGTTAAAGACCTTAGCTGCTAACGAGCTCTCCAACAAGCGTCTGTTCGTGGTCGACCTCTTCTGCGGCGCTAACGAGAACACCCGCCTGAAGATCCGCTTCGTGATGGAAGTGGCTTGGCAAGCTCACTTCGTGACCAACATGTTCATTCGTCCAACCGAGGAGCAGTTAAAGGACTTCGAGCCAGACTTCGTCGTCTTAAATGCTTCCAAGGCTAAGGTCACCAACTTCAAGGAGTTAGGCCTCAACTCCGAGACCGCCGTGGTCTTCAACCTCAAGGAGAAGATGCAAGTCATCCTCAACACCTGGTACGGTGGTGAGATGAAGAAGGGCATGTTCTCCATGATGAACTACTACCTGCCATTACAGGGCATCGCTGCTATGCACTGCTCTGCTAACACCGACTTAAATGGCGAGAACACCGCTATCTTCTTCGGTCTGTCTGGCACTGGTAAGACCACTCTGTCCACCGATCCAAAGCGCTTATTAATCGGTGACGACGAGCACGGCTGGGATGATGACGGCGTGTTCAACTTCGAGGGCGGTTGCTACGCTAAGGTGATCAACCTCTCCAAGGAGAATGAGCCAGACATCTGGAACGCCATCAAGCGTGATGCCTTATTAGAGAACGTCACTGTTGATGCTAACGGTAAGATTGATTTCGCTGACAAGTCCGTCACCGAGAACACCCGTGTTTCTTACCCAATCTACCACATCAAGAACATCGTTAAGCCAGTCTCCAAGGCTCCAGCTGCTAAGCGCGTGATCTTCTTATCGGCTGACGCTTTCGGTGTGTTACCACCAGTCTCCATCCTGAACAAGGAGCAGACCCAGTACTACTTCCTCTCCGGCTTCACCGCTAAGTTAGCTGGTACCGAGCGTGGTATTACTGAGCCAACCCCAACCTTCTCCTCCTGCTTCGGCGCTGCCTTCTTAACCTTACCACCAACCAAGTACGCTGAAGTGCTCGTGAAGAGAATGGAAGCTTCTGGTGCTAAGGCTTACTTAGTCAACACCGGCTGGAATGGCACTGGCAAGCGTATCTCCATTAAGGATACCCGTGGCATCATCGACGCCATCTTAGACGGCTCGATCGACTCCGCTCCAACCAAGACCATCAAGTACTTCAACTTCACCGTCCCAACTGAGTTAAAGGGCGTTGCTACTGAGATCTTAGATCCTCAGAACACCTACGACGATCCAGCTAAGTGGGATGAGAAGGCTAAGGACTTAGCTGCTCGCTTCCAGAACAACTTCAAGAAGTTCGAGAGCTTAGGCGGCGACTTAGTCAAGGCTGGCCCACAGTTATAATGTGGCGCAACCTTAAGGTTGCAGCATGAAGTAACTTAGCCTCAGGCTAAGAGACTTGATCGAGAAAAGGCTCAGACAAGCAGTTGTTTGAGCCTTTTCTTTTGGTGCTGAGCAAAAATCCGTGCTTGCAACGATCCGTGCTTAAGTGACTGGCCTGACGTAAGAGGCTCTGCTAAACCCTACAGCTCTCCCCTGTCACAGGCACCAAGTTGCTGTTAGCACCGCCACCGCTCTCACCCTTTGTTGTTGAGGATCACCCTATGGCTGGCAAGCCGTATATCACCGCTCAAGGCTATGAACTGCTCAAAAAAGAGCTCGACTACCTTTGGCTAGAAAAGCGTCCTGATGTCACCGCAAAGGTCTCATGGGCCGCCAGCCTCGGCGATCGCTCCGAAAACGCCGACTACCAATACAATAAGCGCTTACTGGCGCAGATTGACCGGCGTATTCGCTACCTGCGTAAGACCCTCAACAAACTGCAGATTGTGGAGTTTAACGCTCAGCAAGAGGGCCGCGTCTTCTTTGGCGCTTACGTCGAGATCGAAGCCGATGACGATGAGTCCATTATGCAGCTGCGCATCGTGGGCTCAGAGGAGATCTTTGGTCGCGATAACTACATCTCCGTCGATGCCCCAATGGCTAAAGCGCTCTTAGGTAAGAGCGAGGGTGATGATGCGGTAGTGCATACACCTAAGGGAGATCGTATATGGTACGTCAATAAGATCTCCTACAAGAGCCCAGAGTGGTTTACCGAGCAAGAGCCACATCAGATCGACCATGAGAACATGGACGATGATGCTGCCCCAGCAGACGGTGAGGTAGCGGAGCTTACTCCTGAGGAGCTCAAGAAGTTAGAGCAGGGCTACTTAAGCACGATGGTCAAGTAGTCGCGTCTGCACCTGCACCACTGAGCAAAAGAGGCCTCCACTGTGAGGCCTTTTTTGTGGTTCGCAGTAGAGTAAGCTTGGCTTGGCTTATTTTGGTTTGGCTGCGTTTGGCCATTGAGCACCACTGCCAATGGCAGTACAGACATGTGAGGGATGTGATGCGTACTTGGGGAAAGATTGCGGCCGCTGCCGCTGTAATGTGCAGCCTGTGGGTAGGTGCCGCTACCGTCCACGCTGAATTGTTTGGGGGCTTTGCCTCGCCTGCGATTAATGCTGTGCGCAAAGGGGTGCTGCCTGAGTACTCCAAGTCGATTACCGTAGGTGGCGCTCTCGATAATTACCAGAGCTGTGTAAAGGGCACCACGCAATGGTCAGAGTTTGAGACCAAAAAGGGCGAGCACCTTGTAGAGTTCTCCTGCCGTCTGCGTCCTGAGGATAGAGACCTCCTCAAAAACGATAACCAAGCGCTTTTTGCCATGCTGTATTTGGCTGAGGTTATGGCAAGGCTCAGTGATGATGCCGCAGCACAGCAAAAGGATTTTGCGCACAATCTGGTAAAGCAGAGCGTCACCTTTAAGAACCTCAACTTGAGCGTGCAATTTGCCATGAGCCTCATCAATGAGGGCGATTTTGAGCTGAGCTACATTGGCTTAGACACCGAGTATGAGGACGGGCTGACAGGCAATATCCCGCTTTACTATGCTGCCTTGGACGCTCCTTTTGAGGATATCGATGTTTTTACTGCCATGAGCGAGAGCATTTCTGAGGAAGAGGCGGCCGAGGTGCTGGCTGATACGCTTACAGCGCGTGTTGAGGCCGCTGAGGGCAATTTACGCGTGGCTGCGTATGGTGACCCCTCGGCTCTGCGCTAACAAGCTGTTTGCCCACGTCAGTCCGTACTTAGGAATGAGTGACAAAAGAGGGGCTGCGTAATGGCAAATACCACCTCAAGATGAATGGTGCAGGTGAGTCTAATCCTCTCTTAAGACGGTGCACCCTGATTACCCTAAAGTCCATCCTTTATTAAGTCAGTCGTTCTTACGTCCTTCCAGAGCAGGCGCTGCTGCAGCGCTGGTTAACGCCCCACAAACAAAAGAGGCCTCGTCGTGAGGCCTTTTTGGTAGTAGCTTAGCTGGTAATTGCTACCAGCTTTCCCTGAGAGCTTTTCTTACTTAGGCGCGACGGTCAGTCACCTGCCCTAAGCGGCTGTGCGGAATAATGCTCCCGTAGCGACGGCACAGCGCAAAGTTAATAAGTCCCACCGCTGTGGTCTTATCACTAAAGCGCTCCAAAAAGTGCACATTCTGCTCTCTAAAGCGCAGCAGAATCCGGCGCGCTGGCGTGCGGCGCGTGGCGGGAATCATGTAGTAACCCGTAATCGGGTCGTAGCCTGCCTTTACTGGCGCATCTAATTCACCATTGAGCAGGTTGCCATGCATGTCCTGCGCATACTCACGCCCATCAAACTCGTAGCTGGCTCCACCATCGTTTTGCGTGTCAGGTTGCTCGCGCTGGCTCTCGTCCTCTTCAGCCTGTTCCCCATCATGGCTGTGACGACCACGACGCTTACGGCGGCCATCGGAGTCTACGTAGATCTCGTCCTCAGCGTCGAGCGTGCCCGCCTGCTGCGCACTTAACAGTGATTCATCCGTAGAATGACGGCGATCGCCAATAGCCGTCTGCGCCGTCGAGCCATGCGATTCGTTTAATTGCGGAATGCTGACACGGTTTTGCGTGTCGCGACGTGCCTCGTCCACCTCCTTTTGATAAGGCGGTGGGGCTACACTCACGGCAAAGGTCGAAGCGACATCCATAGCAAAATCCTCAGTGAGGGTATTGAGCAGGCTGGGAGAATGGTGGGGTGTAGCTGCAGCCAAAACAGCAGCAGCGGCTGTGTGAGCATACAGTTAGGATTATTGTATCGCTGCAAGAAGTAAGCAAGCAAAGCGCGCTGCAACCTTGCTGTGCCTCGTTAGGAAAGAGTGAGCTAATAAGTGACGGATGTAGTGGTGCATGGCTGCAACTTCCCACCTCGAGATAAAAGGTGCAAGCGAGCCTGAGCCTATCTTGAGATGGGCATGCATGCGTGCCCTAAATTCCGTCATTTAAAGTCAGTCGTTACTTAGCGCCCAGGCGCATGGATAGCCACAACAGTAGCCTACGCACTGTAAGAGACGCTGCTGCGCTTGCCTATAGCCTCGGAGCTCACGCCCACTAAAGCAGGCCTCGGCGCTTGGGGCCGTGCTTTAGCTAAGCTATCGTAGTTAAACTGCGCTAAGCTCTCAAAGAAGTCACGTACCACCTGCTCAAAGCGCTCGGGCTCGGATAAGTACGGATTGTGCGCCGAGTACGGAAATACGTAGGAACTGTGCAGCGGCGTATCCTGATTAAAAAACTTTGCTACCGAGCATGGCACCAGCGGATCATGCGCGCCAAACAAATGTAGCGACGGCACCTTGAGGTGCTGCATCGCGGGGCGCTCGTCCACATACGTTACAGTTTGAATGCCCGAGAGTAAGACCTCGTAAGGCAAGTGCGGCGCGTGCGCGATCACTTGCTTAATGTACTCACTCTCAGCGGCGCTCGCGTTATGCGCCATCATGCGGTAAAAGAGGTGCAGGATCTTACTTAAGCGCGCTGGGGTGAGCACCGTATTGCACTTTAAGATCTTCATGGCGCTCATGCCCTCCCAATTAGGGTCAGATGGGAAGCGCGGTGAGCCGCAAATGGTGATCAGACTGCGAATATACGGCACCTGCGAGCCATGGCAGAGTTTGCACTCTAGCAGCGTCTGCCTCTCGGGCATGGAGCTTAACGCGCTGCCGGTGCCTGTCGCACTGCCGTTGTCAGCGGCACTAGTACTCATTGTATTGGCAGTAGCGGCAGTGGCAGTTGCAGCGTCGTCGGTGCGACCACAGGTGAAGTGACCATAAGGACAGGAGTTTAAGTACTCCTGCTCCGCCGCCTTAAGCAGCGAGTGCTCCGCATGCGTGCTCTGTTGCAGCTTGATATCGGCAGTGCGGATCTGTGTTGTGGTGGTGCCGCTGCCTGTGCTGCCGGTGCTGCCTTGCGTTATTGTCGCAGCAGGGGCACTGATGCTTACACGGGAGAGTGGATCGTTAGGGCTAATGAGCGGCTTGTCGGCCTCTGTGGCAGCCATAAAAGAGGCGGCATAGGCCTCAAGATTGAGGCAGGAGTTGCTAATGGCGCTAATGGCATGCAGCGCGTAGAGCGTGCCGAATGACCACGCCATTACGTCTGCGGCAAAAGGAATGGTGTTGATGAGGTAGTAGGTGGTAGCCGCAAGATCGCCAGCCATGGGCGCTAAGTGCGCACTTTTCCCGTAACCTGGCAAGTCAATGAGGTAGACATCACGGTCTGCAAACATCTTGGCTAGAGGCAGTAAAAAGCTCGAATCACAGCCCCAACCGTGAATGATAGCCAAGGGATAACCATGGGGATCGCCCCAACGCGTAAATCCTAAGTGTTGCATGCCAAACCTCTCTGATAGCGTGAGAGAGGCGCTGCCGTCCTCTTTAGCTACACGCTAACCTATATGCCATAAAACGAGGCAAGTTGCTCAATTTGGAACCTGTAATGATGTGCGTGTGAGGCGTGGAGCACGAGGGCGCATGAGGCACAGCTACGCTCAGAACACAGATACGTGAGCGTGTGCGCGCCGAGCCTTAGAGGCCCGTTGCGACCTTGGCGCGCAAACGTGGGCGTCACCCTTACGCCACGTCTACATCGCTAATTCTAATTGTAGGAGACTTCTGTGAAGACAGCGTTACGGACACCTTTATGGTGCACGGCTCCATCTGTAATGATGGCTTAAAAGCCATCTTGAGCGGGCGCAAAAAGCCCTTTGCTGCAAGGCAGGTTTGCCTGTGCCAAGTAGCGCATGCTTCAGGTTATTGGCGGTGCTGCTGTCTTTATGGGCTGTGTAGTTGCTGCAAAGCACACATACACATTTGAACAAGTATACGCCGCAATGCAGAGTTTCTGACAAGCTCTATTGGTAGAAAATCAGATATATATCAAGTTTTTTGTCACCGCGCTCATTCCCGCCGTGCGGTGCTGTTACGAACTTTTGGCAATACTTATTACCTAAAATACTACCCCTGAGATAAGCGGTCTTTTGGCCGCGTGTTCTCTAGTGATAAGGCGTGCTGCTCCTGACTTTAATGAGGGAGCGTACTTTAGGTAATAAGTGCTATCAGAGCAAGGACACTCTTGGCTGGCGCGTACTTGGGGGTAGGGTAGTTGGGGTAAAGGAGAGATGCGGGAGTCTGGGCAGAAGGAGGGGCGTGTGCTGCTGGCTGGGCTGGGGCGTAAACCCCAGATAAAGCAAGTGCGGCCTTGCCTTATCTGGAGTTTACGGCGCCGGTGAGCTGCGCTGAAATTAGCAGCCCTTGGTCTTGCGGTACTCGATAATGTCCTCAATCGACACTACCGTTAAGTCGTGCAGCATGGCAAACGAGCACACGCGTGGCAGACGGGCCATATCGCCATCTGGAGCACACAGCTCGCACAGCACACCCGCCTCCTTAAAGCCAGCTAAACGGGCTAAGTCCACCGAGGCCTCAGTGTGACCATCACGCTCTAACACACCATTCTCACGTGCAATCAGTGGGAACATGTGACCAGGGTGCGCCAGATCCTCTGGCTTAGAAGCTGGGTCTAACACCACCTTAATCGCCTCAATACGGTCATGAGCCGAAACACCGGTGCTCACGTTCTTGGCCGCATCAATAGAGATCGTAAAGGCCGTGCCGTAAGTGGAGGTGTTTTCACTCACCATCATGCGCAGATTGAGCTCTTGAGCACGCTGCTTCTTAATGCACAGGCACACAATGCCCGAGCACTCGCGAATCATAAAGGCCATTTGCTCTACGGTCATGGTCTCAGCCGCAAAGATTAAATCACCCTCGTTCTCACGATCGGCATTGTCTACGACTAAAACACCACGGCCTTTGCGCATGGCATTGAGGGCGGCCTCAACACGGTCAATGGCGGTGACACCAAAGGTCTCAAGTAAGTTGATTGACATGGAAAGTTATTCTCAAGAAGCCTAAGCACGAGGGCGTGTGTGGAGCGCGTGCTTAAGCGCTGCTTGTTCTTGCCTTAGCAGGCAATGATGCAAAATAGTAGGTACGTAGGTTTTACCTGCTATCCTCTAGCCGTGCCGCGAGGCGGCCTGTGCTGTCCTTAGTGATAAGTGCAAGGGAAGCGACGAGCATCCTGCATGATCTTTTTCATCTCTTGGACGGCGGTTGGTAATCCCACAAAGATAGCACGGGCAATAATACTGTGTCCAATGTTGAGCTCTTCCATCTCAGGGATGGCGGCAATTGGCGCTACATTGTCGTAAGTTAAGCCGTGGCCAGAGTTCACGTGCAGACCCTTGGCGCTGGCATAGGCGGCCATTTCTCTAAGCTGCTCTAAGCGCTGTTGAATCTCTTCTTTGCTCTTGGCATTAGCGTAGCCACCAGTGTGGAACTCCACGTAAGGCGCCCCCACAGCCACAGCCGCATCAATTTGCTCTTTGATTGGGTCAATAAAGAGTGACACCTCAGTGCCCACTGCCGCTAAGCGCTCTACGGCATGGCCGACTTTGAGCTGATCATTTGCGACCTCTAAGCCACCCTCGGTGGTGACTTCCTCACGGCGCTCTGGCACTAAGCAGGCTGCTTGTGGCGCTAAGGCCACCGCGATGCCCATAATGTCATCATTGATCGCCATCTCTAAGTTGAGTTTGGTCTGCACGGTTTCGCGAATAATGCGCACGTCGCGGTCGGTGATGTGGCGGCGGTCTTCACGTAAGTGCGTGGTGATGCTATCGGCACCACCCAGCTCGGCTAAGGCGCAAGCTGTAACGGGATCAGGATAGCTGACACCACGAGCATTGCGCACGGTGGCCACATGGTCGATGTTCACGCCTAAGTAAATGTTGCGCATGGTAGTTGTACTCAAAAAGGGGCAATCGTAAAGCGGGAGTAATCACAGGAAAAGGCCGTAAGCACCAGCTGAGGCTGGAGGGGCAGAGCTTGAGGTGGGTGGATTCATGCTGTGGGGGAGTGAGCAGTGAACCACTACACTAGCAAAATCGATATTGTACGCGTTTAGCTCTGCGCTGGCGGCTTTCTGGGCGATAAAGAGGCGCATCTTTGGCGCCTCTGGGCGAGTGCTTTGTGGCAGCGCAGTGCCATAGCTAAGAGCGTGAGAGCGTGTCAGCAGCGCTGTCGTCAGCATCTACGGTAAATTGCTTAGCCAGCTGGAGTGATAGTTCCTGTTTCACATATTCCAAAAGCTCTGGTGGTAGCAATCTGATGACATCTGCAAAAGTGTTTAATTTCTGGCTTTGGAGCCACTTTAAGGTAGCATCGTCGACAGGGATCTTAACTTGTGCCTTAACAGGTGGCTCGTCCTTTATCGCTTTTCTCCATGTTCTCCAAAATAAGGCTATAAAGCCCATAAGATTGCGGTTTACGCGCTTGTTAGAATGGGCTTATATGGTAGCAGTAGCTTGCCTTTAGACAC
>CASEBB010000023.1 GCA_949286015.1 uncultured Succinivibrionaceae bacterium
GCGTTGACCAGAGGCAAGCCAGTGGTGTGGATATCAGACATCCATAAGCCCGACTTAAGGGAGGTAACCAAAAATCATGGTTAACTCCCCGACGTCTGTTCTACGCATCCAAGTTAAATATGCGCATTCTAACTTGGATTTCAGTCATTGATCTTGGTTAAAACAAACTCCGCCAATGCTACCGGCACTTCTCCCACAACCGCATACTCGTAATGCAAGGTGTTCTTGCGCACAATGCTAATGGTGCCATTGGTCAGCACAGGGTAAAAGGAGCTGCTACGCTGGTTACGGTAGACGCGAAACGAGGTCAGGCCATCAGAAAACTCTTGGTAAATGCACTGCTGGCCGCCTTGCGTAAAGTGCCCCTCACCAATAATGGTGTACACCTGTGGGATGTTAAGCTCTGGCCATGCCTTTAACTTGGCAGCTTTGAGCTCGGCTGCGGTACGCGCCATATTAGAGCCAGTACCGGCAGAGCTTGCGGCCATAGTGGCACCAGCACTAGCGGTTGGTGCTGGTAGCACGAGGTTGAGACGCTCTGGCACTTCAGTCTCGCTTGTAGCAGTAGCTGTAGGTGATGGCACCTGCACCTTATCATCTGCTAACGCCGAGAGGCTTTGTCCAGAGCCATTGCCACTGCCACTGCCACTACTTGCATAAGCAGGATTAGTCGCACTACTCCCGATGAGGCCCTCAGAGGTTAACGTGCCATTGGCCTGACTCTCTGCAATGCGGTCAAACACAAGATCGTGGATAGGGAAATCACCACCGGCAATGATGCGGCTATCCATAGTGGTAAGCCGTGAGAGCACTATGCCCTTGGGGTCAATTACCGATAGCTCTACAGGAAAATCAGACTCGTCTTCTTTGGCCAGTAAAAATGAGTAGCGTAAGCCCTCTTGCGGGATGAGACGCAGTAAGCTCACCCGCTTCCCCATGACACGGGTGCGCCCCGTGAGCACGCAGGAGTAGTTCTTTAGCTCCTTAGTGGAGCCAAAGAGGTGATCCCAGATCAACGTAGGATGCCATGCAAGAGGCAGCGGTGTATTGGCGCTATTGGCGTAATCAAAGCCCTCGCCGTTACGCAAGGCATAGCCACGGATATCGCCATTTAAGTTTTGCCACAACACGTAATGGGAGCCATTGGAGCCTAAGATCTGCAGCACGATAAAAGGGGAGATGCCGTTGGCATTAGAGTGCAGAATCACTGACTGCGTATTTGTGGTCAGAATACGCTCACGGGTCTCATTAAAGGAGTTGATGCAGGCCATAATGGCGCTATCGGCATCGCCGTTTACAGGCTGCATGCCAGAGGTATTAGGTGTCGTATTTACCGCAAACTCTGACAGAGTAGCAGCATCTGGCGCTAAAGCCTCTCTTCCCTCAGGCGGTGTTGCTTGTTGCTCTTTTAAGGCACTTGTAGCGTGATCGTAGCTCTCGACCAAACCAAAGCCCGAGGCGCCACCTAAAGAGGCATCAGAAGCAGTACTCGCCGCTGCAGCCGAGCTATTGACTGCTCCCTCAGCAGACAGGGCAGCCTGCAATGAGGCACCTATGAACAGCAGTGCAGTCATGGAGATAGTAAAGACAAAACGCTGGCAAAAAGTGCAGATCATTAGCCTTAATCTCCTCGGTCAGAGTTTTTGCTCAGTCCCAAAACACAAAAGGATCCGCAAGGGATCCTTCTGTTGGTGTGGCGCATGGCACTCACAAAAGCTTGCGCTACCTTGTGCAGGCAAGTTTAGCGCCGTGTCGACTGCGAGACTGTACTGTTAGTGCGTCGCCGCAGCGGTGTCGAGCACATAACCCTGCACATAGAGATTAATGCGCTCTAACTCCTCTTTTTGCTGCCGCTCCACCTCAGAGTGGTAAGTCTCATTACCAGTGGACACACGCGATGACGGCATTTGCTCCACATGCATGAGCACATCGTTATCGCTGTTTTGGTAGCTGGCAAGGCTCAAGCCGCTCACAGGGCCAACCGTAGTGGTGGCGACAGTCGCTGCAGGATCACTGATCACTGGGTCAGAGGCATTGTAGGTTTGCAGCCCCACAATAGCGACCACAGCCACAGTAGCGGCGATCGCGGCCTGCGAGGCAAAGCGGCCTAGGCGCTTTAAGGTAAAGAAGCGGTG
This sequence comes from uncultured Succinivibrionaceae bacterium, assembly GCA_949286015.1. Lineage (GTDB taxonomy): Bacteria > Pseudomonadota > Gammaproteobacteria > Enterobacterales > Succinivibrionaceae > Anaerobiospirillum. The sequence continues at coordinate 2,136 of CASEBB010000023.1, forward strand.
CAGTACAGAGGCTTGCGTCTTGACCTGCGCATCCACGTTGGCCGTGTGCTGTGGCGTTAAGGCCACGATCTCGTCTTGATCGGCCAGATCCTGAACATGCGCCTGTGCTTGCGCTTGCGCCTTTGCCTGCTGCATGTTGGCAGCTAAGTTGTGGTACTGAGCCTTTAACAGGGAGCGCTTTTGCAGAAGCGATGGCAGCTCCTCATCCTCGCATGGCGGCACCCAGCCTAAGCCCTGCTCAGAATCAGAGGCAAGCGGCTCCTCATCGTTAAGCCTTGCCATGACCTTGTCTGCAAAGTTGAGGTCGATCTGAGCAGGCATCTCGCCACGCAATGCACTGCCGATCAGGGCCCAATTCTTCATATGCCCCTTGACCTCAGCGGAGGCCAAAAGAGCACTATCCTCTGGCACTTGCTGATGGCTTTGTCCATCAAAAAGCTCCGAGGCATGCAGTAGAGGCTCGTATTTTTTTGATGACAGCTGTTGCATACGATGCTCCAAACTAAAGTCCTTGTGCAAACTGAACCATCTTATCTTCAATGAACTGGCGAGCTCTGAAGATACGCGAACGCACAGTGCCGATGGGGGAGTCCATCACAGCGGCGATGTCCTCGTAGGACAAGCCGTCGACCTCGCGCAGCACGATGGCCCGTTTCAGATCAGTTGGAAGCTCATTCATCGCTTGCATGATAACCTGTTGCAACTCTTCGGATTCAATCAAGCTATCAGGCGACTCGTGGGTAACCAAAAGGCCTCGCACGTCCTGCTGACTATCAAAGTCAGGAGCATCGATATCGACGCTATAGCGGTGCTTTTGGTTTTGCTCCAAAAACGACTTGGCGGTATTGATCACAATACGGTAAAGCCAAGTGAAGAAAGCACTCTCCCCACGAAAATTGTGAATAGCCCTATAGGCACGGATAAAGGCTTCCTGTGCGACGTCATTAGCGTCAACATAGTTGTTGACATACTTAAAGGCGATATCACACACCTTATGCTGATAACGTAGCACTAAGATGTTGTAGGCTTCTTTGTCGCCTTGCTGCACCCGCTTGACGATATCGTTATCGCTATCGCTAGCGGCGACTTTATCGACAGGTGTTTTCTTCAATTGCACATCCAACATCTCACTACTGACCATTAGACGGCCGCTTAGCCCTTAAGTTCCCTTAAAAACAAGGGAACCGCACAGGGGCTAGGAGAATGCAGCGCGTCTAAGAGAGCACAAATGGCTTGTTCATCGCCTTTGTTACCGCAAGAGCAAAAGTTTCCGCAGCAGAGAAAAAACTTACTACGAGCTTCTTAAAAGGTTCTGCTAAAGTTTCAGCTCCAGATCATCTTGCTTGCAAGAGGCTCATGTATGCGCTTGCGCGCGGGGCACTAGTTGTAGACATGCTTGTCTGACAAGCATGCCCTACTCCCGTGCAAGGAGCGCAGCGTAGAGCCATCTTTTCGGCAAAGGAAATTACATAATAGCAAAAGCAGGCGGCAAAGACTAAGAGCCCAGAAATAAGGGCTTAGCGGCGGCAGGGACTGGCTTTAAGCTCCTTTTGGCCGCAAAGAGGACGTGCTCTGTGGTCATTTTAGGCCGTGTAATCTTAGTTGTGCCTTAGGCCCCAAGTCCATGCGCTCTTACCAAGATCGTATCTTCTTCCCCTTATGATTCACGTGAAAAAAGCAAGCACTTGACGACACTCAGCAAGTACATTGTGCTCTTGTATGACCACTGCCGTAGAGCCGCGCACGCACCGCGCCACAAGAGAGGTATTGCCACTGTGCGCAGCACTACGCACATTGACGGTGCACCTGAGAGCACGAGAGCTGATAAATACAGCCCACACTTACGATGTAACTTGCAAAAGCCTAAGTCTAGAGTAGGATTACGTTTACTGCCCAATCCTAGAGCAGCGCTGACATCAGCCTCAGCCTGCTGTATCAGCCTGCTGCGCTGTGCGATGAACTTACAGGGTGCAAGCGGCAGTGGAGCCAAGATCACGCTCAAGCATAAACTCAAGCATAGATTGCTACCTCTGATGCTGCTTGCTGCTCCATTCTCTTTCCTCAGATTAACGTTTCCTCAGACTCACGAAGGCACAATCATGGATTACACAACAGACTGCCTCATCATTGGTAGTGGTGCAGCTGGACTCACCTTAGCTTTGGGGATTGCCCAAAAGGCCAAAGTAATCGTGCTGTCTAAGGCTGATGCCTGTGCAGGCTCCACCAACTACGCCCAAGGCGGCATCGCTGGCGTCTATAACATCAAAGACGATCAGGACTCCATCGAAGCTCACATCAAAGATACCTGCATTGCAGGCTCTTTCATTTGCGATGAAAAGGTGGTGCGCTACGTTGCCGAGCATGCCCATGATTCCATTCAATGGCTGATTGATGCCGGTGTGCCTTTTGACATGAAAGAGGAGCCAGCTGGCCCTGAGCAGTCGCCTTACCACCTGCACCGTGAGGGTGGCCACTCGCACCGTCGTATCTTCCACGCTGAAGATCACACCGGTCGCTCCATTCAAGAGACCTTGGTACAACGGGCTCGGGAAAACCCAAACATCACCATTTTGGAGGATCGCTACGCGATCGACCTCATTACCACCAAGAAGCTGGGCTTGCCAGGTAACCGCGTGCTGGGTGCCTATGTGTTAAACGAGCCAGCTGATCACGTCGAAACCATTAAGGCGCGTTTTGTCGCCTTATGCACCGGTGGTGCTTCCAAGGTGTACCAATACACCTGCAATCCTGAGGTCAGCTCCGGTGATGGTATCGCTATGGCATGGCGTGCTGGCTGCCGTGTGGCCAATATGGAGTTTAACCAATTCCACCCTACTACTCTTTACAATGCAGCTGACCGCAACTTCCTCTTAACTGAGGCTTTACGTGGTGAGGGCGCCACCTTAGAGCGTAAGGATGGCACGCGCTTTATGCCAGAGTACGATGAGCGCGCCGAGTTAGCACCGCGTGATATCGTGGCTCGCGCCATTGACCACGAAATGAAGAAGACTGGTGCCGACTGCATGTATCTCAACATCAGTCACAAGCCAGCTGACTTTGTGAAGAAGCACTTCCCTACTATCTACGAGCGCTGCTTAAAGGTAGGCATCGACATCACCAAGCAACCAATTCCTATTGTCCCTGCGGCCCACTTCACCTGTGGAGGCGTCATGGTGGACAACAAGGCACGCACTGATATCCAAGGCCTCTATGCTATTGGTGAGGTGGCCTACACCGGCTTACATGGTGCTAATCGCTTAGCCTCCAATTCGCTGCTTGAGTGCGTGGTCTATGGTCAAGCTGCGGCGCAAAACATCTTAAAGCACCTCGACGATGACCAAGAGGACTTTGAGAGCATTGCTATTCCAGCATGGGATGAGAGCCGTGTGACTGACTCTGATGAGGAAGTAGTGATCACCCACAACTGGCATGAGCTGCGTCTGATGATGTGGGACTATGTGGGCATTGTGCGCACCAATAAGCGCTTAGAGCGTGCTATGCACCGCATCAACCTGCTCAAGCGTGAGGTGAGTGAGTACTACTCCAACTTTAAGGTCAGCAAGAACCTGTTGGAGCTGCGCAACCTGTTACAGGTGGCGGAGCTCATTGTGCGCTCGGCGCAGAACCGTCATGAGTCCCGTGGTCTGCACTACTCGCTTGATTACCCTAAGCAGTTAGAGCACAGTGGCCCTACGGTACTGAGCAAGGAAGACCTGCACTAAGGTAACGCCACGTGGCAGCAGCCCGAGACCGCACTCTTTACCTGCTGCCACGTAAGCAACTCCCCTAAGGCGCCACGACAAGGAGGCCACATGAAAGGTATCTTACTGGCTGGTGGTCGCGGCACCCGCCTTTATCCTCTCACCAAATCCACCTCCAAACAGCTCTTAGCGGTGTATGACAAGCCCATGATCTACTACCCGCTTTCCACCCTTATGCTGTTTGGCATCCGTGACATTCTTGTCATCTCTACCCCGCACGACTTACCCCACATTGAGCACCTTTTAGGTGACGGCGCGCAATTTGGCCTTAAGCTCTCCTATGCCGAGCAACCACAGCCTGAGGGTATCGCCCAAGCACTGCTCATTGGTGCTGACTTTATTGGGCAGGATAACGTGTGCCTGATCTTAGGCGACAATATCTTCTACATGGGGGCGCAGTACCATCAGTTCCTAGCGGCGGTACATCGCAACGAGTCCAGTCAAGCGACCATTTTCGCCTACCACGTTTCCAATCCCCAGCGCTTTGGTGTGGTGGAGTTTAATGAGAACTTTGAGGCCGTCTCCATTGAGGAGAAGCCACAACAGCCAAAGTCAAACTTTGTCTCGGTGGGACTTTACTTCTACCCCAATGATGTCGTGGCCAAGGCCCGCACTTTAAAGCCATCGGCACGAGGCGAGCTGGAAATTACTGACCTCAACAATCTCTACTTACAAGAGAAGCGCTTAGCGGTAGTACCGATGCTGCGCGGCAATGCATGGCTGGATGCAGGCACGCCTGATAGCCTCATGGATTCCAGCATCTTTGTGCAGATCATAGAAAAGCGCCAAGGGCTCAAGATCGCGTGCTTAGAGGAGATTGCCTACCATCAGGGCTTTATCAGCCGTGAGCAGCTTCAAGCGCACACCGAGGCGCTTAGTGACGGGGCTTACAAGGAATATTTGCAGAAGGTGTTGAGCGATGAGCTGCAAGTTTATTAGCACCGAGATCGCAGGGCTCACCGTTGTCGAGACGCAGATCTTTACTGATCGAAGAGGGTACTTTACCGAGAGCTATAACGCTGCCGAGTTTCAAGCGCAGGGCATTACCACGCACTTTGTGCAAGACAATCAATCCTACTCTCATCAGGGCGTACTGCGAGGGATGCATTACCAAAGGGATCCGCATGGGCAGGCTAAGCTAGTGCGCGTGATCGTAGGTGAGATTGTGGATGTGGCTGTAGACGTGCGCGTGGGTTCACCTACTTTTGGCCAGCATCAGGCAATTAGGCTCAGTGCAGACAATCAGCGGCAGCTGTTATTACCACGGGGCTTTTTACACGGCTTTTTCGTGCTTAGTGCTGAAGCTATCGTGACTTATAAGTGCGATAACTTCTATTGTCCCGCCGCTGAGGTCACCGTGCGTTACGACGATCCTGAGCTTAACATTGCGTGGCCCGAGCAGGCAAAAGACGCCGTTGTCTCCGCTAAGGATCGCAGCACAGCGCTATCATGGGAGCAATTTCAGCACGAAGTGCTGGGCATAAACTAAAAGAGCGCCCACTGGCGCTCCTTTTAGCTTAGCTTAGCTTAGCTCGGTTCTCAAGAGCCTTTTACTTGCCTAAAGAGTTGGCAATAAAGGCCTTGAGGTCACCCTTAGAGATGGCACCAATGTGCTGGCCCACCATTTCACCGTTGTTGAAGACCAACAGGGTAGGAATGCTCATGACCTTCCACTGCGTAGCCACTTGTTGGTGCTCGTCGATGTTGATCTTGCAGATCTTCACATCATCTTGCTCAGCGGCCAGCTCATCGAGAATAGGGCCGACCATACGGCAAGGGCCGCACCATGGAGCCCAGAAGTCCAGCAGGACAGGCTTATCGGACTTTAAGACCTCAGATTCAAAGGTATCATCCGTCAGATGTACGATTTTGTCGCTCATCAACATTACGGCAAGGCATGAACTGCGTAAAACGCAGCACAGTGGTTGCCGCCTCCATTCAACTCAATTTGATTCCAGTGGCCTGCGCTCAGAAGAGCTTTAGACCTGCGTTTACTGTGTACACCAAGGATAAGCTTGAGTGGCTATCCTGAAGTTACAGTGTACTTTAGCACTCCGGAGCCACAGGTGCACAGAGCTAGAGGCGTGATGGTCTCTTTTCCGAAGAAAAATGGCCCAAACCGGAGGTAGGCTACGGAGTCTTGCCTACGAGCAGCTCTGTCCTGAGTCATTGGCTAGCGGTTATATTAGCACAGCTAGAAAAGGGCACTAACGTGTGTGCGACTTAATGACAAAATTGAGCAGCAAAATCGCTGTCTAGCTCAAAGTTTAACGAGAAAAAACACGCCCCCCTACTCCCTACTCAAGGCAACTTCTCCTCAACTAAGCCTACCTGCCCCTGAGCATCAATCAGACAAAAGCTCAAAGATCGTCCCCACGCACCTAAGACGTAACGACTAAAGCTATAGCCAGCCTCTGCTTTAAACTGCCCTAAAGCGTGGATATGCCCATGAACTACCACATCCACCGGTGCACTGGCACTTTTCTGCAAAAGCTTACAGTAATGCGCAACAGTGTCTACCACCACGCCGTAAATGGCCGGATCACGCCCGACAAAGTTCTCCGCCTCGCTACGATTGCGAATGTTATGGCCAATGCGACGCCGACAGGCCAAAGGCAGACAGCGAAATAAGCCTTGCAACCATGGCAGACTGACTTTGCGCTTATAGCGCTGGTATGCGGCATCATTGCTACAAAAGTCATCGCCATGCGTCAACAGCACATTAAGCCCCGCAATACGCCGCACGGTAAGATCAGGCAATAAGGTCATATTAAGAGCTTGCGCCTCTGCGGCCGTGAGCAAGAAATCACGGTTACCGTGCTGAAAAAAACAAGTCACACCACGCATCTTTGCTTGGTGTAAGGTGTCGCGTACTACTTGCTGCGCCACATCGTGCGGGTCAAGGCCTACAAAGAAGTTAAAGAGATCGCCCAAGATGTAGAGGTTATCTCCAGCTTGTAAGCGCCCGACAAAAGCCCTAAAGGCCTGCAATAGCTCAGGGTTTTGCTCCTGCAAATGCAAATCAGCGATGATGTAAGAGGCGGCAGCGGACAAAGGACAAGTCTCCGTGGTGAGAATAAGCTCTGCGCTCAGCTAAAAAATAAGGCCTGCTCCTCCTTGCGGGGAAGTCATCCCTGCTGGGAAAAACAGACCTTTTGCCAACAAACGCCAGATAACAGCCAAGCCCCATAGAGTTCCGTCTTGCGTTTCATGTCGGCGTTTGCTGCACGTAAAGCCCCGTTTAAGTTAAGGGCAGAACGCACCGTATCTGCGCAAAAGCTTACTTCGACTCTGGCAGAGCGTCGATCTCTTCGCAGCTTTCAATCACCACAGGCTCTACTGGCACATCGCGATGTGGGAAGAAGCGCTTGTTATCAGTCTTGACGCCCTCGATCTTGTAGACCACATCAGCACCAGAGACAACCTTACCAAACACGCAGTAACCCCAGTTGTGCTCTGCTTGGTTGTAGTTTAAGAAGTCATTGTCAACGGTGTTGATGAAGAACTGGCTCGTAGCAGAGTGTGGGTCATTGGTACGCGCCATGGCCACAGTTAAGCGGTCATTGGTTAAGCCATTATCAGCCTCGTTCTTGATTGGCTCTAAGGTTGGCTTGGACTGCATGTCAGGAGTTAAGCCACCGCCTTGAATCATAAAGCCAGGGATGACACGGTGGAAAATGGTGCCGTTGTAGTGGCCGCTGCGCACATACTTGAGGAAGTTTTCGCAGGTGATAGGAGCCTTCTCGGTGTTCAGGTCGATAACGATATCGCCCATATTGGTCTTTAAAATTACCATTACAAAACCTTGCTTGCTAAAATGAGCGCCTAATCAGTGGCGATTAATTGGACTTAGATTACCACAGCCGAGAGTGTTAGCCGCAAATAAGCGCATGCAATGCATTGTAGCGCGTGCATAAGCTCTAAGATGCAGCTACTATCTTGAATCCCCGCACAGAGCTTGCGGTACAGTGCCGCCCCTCCCCCCAGCAACAAGCTGACGTTTATTGGCGTTAGTGCCATGCTGTGGCAATAGCTCTGAGACCATCGATCCATCCTGATGCGGTGTGCTTGCTTGTATGCTCATAGAACCTCTTAGATTCAAGCCTTAGCTATCTGAGTCAATACGTCACTTAGCTGACCTCACTCGTGTTTTCGCCTGCGCGGCATTACAGAGACCCAAAATGCTCCAGATTCACAATACCATCACACGCCAAAAAGAGGATTTTGTCCCTCTTACCCCAGGCAAAATCGGCATGTATGTGTGTGGTGTCACCGTCTACGACCTGTGCCACATCGGCCACGCTCGTACCTTTGTCAACTTTGACATGATTGTGCGCTACCTGCGTTACTGTGGCTATGAGGTCAAGTACGTCCGCAACATCACAGATATCGATGACAAGATCATCAAGCGCGCCCAAGAAAAGGGCGTAAACGCCAAAGATCTGGCCGAGCACTTCATTGGTGAGATGTACGCTGATTTTGACAAGCTCAACATCAAGCGTCCAGACCTCGAGCCACGTGCAACCGAGAACATTGACGCCATCATCACGCTCACGCAAAAGCTGATCGACAAGGGCCATGCTTATGTGGCCAGCAATGGCGATGTTATGTTTGCCATTGACTCCTTCAAGCAGTATGGCCGCTTATCGGGGCAAAAGCTTGATGAGCTCAATGCTGGTGCCCGTATTGAGGTGGAAAAGGCCAAGCACAATCCTTTTGACTTTGTGCTGTGGAAGCAATCCAAGCCTGGCGAGCCTGCATGGGAATCACCATGGGGCATGGGACGGCCTGGCTGGCACATTGAGTGTTCAGCCATGAACAGCAAGTACCTCGGCACCACCTTTGACATCCACGGTGGTGGCTCTGATCTCATCTTCCCGCACCACGAAAATGAGATTGCGCAAAGCTGCTGCGCTTTTGACTCCAAGTACGTCAATTACTGGATGCACTCGGGCATGGTCATGATCGACCATGAGAAGATGTCCAAGTCGCTCAACAACTTCTTCACCATCCGTGAGGTGCTGGAACATTACGATGCGGAGACTATCCGCTTCTTCTTGCTCTCGGCACAGTATCGCAGCCCATTAAATTACACGCAAGACAACCTCAATAAGGCCAAGTCCTCCCTTGAGCGTCTGTACACGGCCTTACGTGACAGCGAAGTTGGCCCTGCCCAAGGCGGCGAAGAGTACGTAGAGCGCTTTAAGGCCTTTATGGATGATGACTTCAACACGCCAGGCGCCTTATCAGTCCTCTTTGACCTTGCTAAGGCTATTAACCGTAGCAGCGGTGAAGAGGCCCGTGGCCTTGCTGGACGCCTTTTGGAGTTGGGTGGGGTCTTAGGCATCCTCTATCAAGATCCAGCCAAGTTCTTACAGGGCCGTACTGAGGGTGATGCCAACACTGCCGACGACTCTGAGGTTGCTATCATTGAAGCCTTGATTGAGGAGCGTCAGCAAGCGCGCAAGCGCAAGGATTACGCCGCTGCTGATGCGGCGCGCAATAAGCTCACCGCGATGGGCATTGTGCTCGAAGATGGCCCACAAGGCACAACGTGGCGTCGCGCTTAATCTCTTTGGAATGAGTGATCTAATAACTGACGGATACAGGGGTGAGGGCTGGCAACAGCCTACACCTCAAGATGAATGTTGCATATTAGTCTGAGCCTATCTTAGGCTGGGGCAGCATGCTTACTCTAAATGCCGTCATCTATTGAGTCAGTTGTTCCCTATGTCTTTTTCTTTGCCTCACTGCCACGCCCCTTATTGCTCTTAGTAACCGCGCGCTGACAGTGAGGTTATGGTCTTAACACCATGACCAAAAACATTTTGTTAATCGCCGGTGGCGATAGCTCCGAACACGAGATTTCCTTAATTTCCGCCAAATACGTGGCGCAGAAGCTTAAGGAGAATCCTGACTATCAGGTCATTAACGCTGTCCTGCACAACCATCAGCTGCAACTGGACGATAGCTCTACGGCGTACTTTGCGCAAGGCCCACAGCTTATTATGACCTCGCCTCAGGGCCAGCAACAGGAATGCACCATTGACTGTGTCGTGCCTTGCCTGCATGGCTTCCCAGGCGAGACTGGCGATATTCAAGCCCTGCTGGCCTTACATCAGGTGCCATTTATTGGCTGTGAGAAAGAGGCGAGCATCAACTGCTTTAACAAGGTCACCACCAAGTTTTACTTAAGTGCGCTCAACATTGAGAACACGCCATCGATCTTTGTTGCCGATAGCTCCGCTGCGTCCTTAAAGCGTGTCCATCAGGCCTTTGCGCAATTTGGCAACGATGTCTATGTCAAGGCTGCCAGCCAAGGTTCCTCCATTGGTTGCTACCACATCACCGCAGAGGACAAGCTGGACGCTGCCATTACCGAAGCCTTAGGCTATAGTGAGCTGGTATTGGTTGAAAAGACTATTCCGCACCGTGAGCTTGAGGTCGCAGCCTACGAGTATGACGGTGAAGTTCATGTGACCTCCCCAGGTGAGATCATCATCCCTGATGATAAGTTCTACACCTTCGATGAGAAGTACAGCACAGACAGTAAGTCAACCACTACCGTCGAGGTACAAGGGTTGAGCCCTATGCAGCAAGAAATGCTCAAGAGCATGGCATTACGCGCCTTTAAGGGGTTACACTTACGACATCTGTCGCGTATTGATTTCTTCCTGAGCACGGATGGTCTGCTCTACATAAATGAGATCAATACCTTCCCTGGTATGACGCCAATTTCCATGTTCCCTAAGTTAGTGGAGCATGCAGGCTTACCAATGGGCAAGTTCTTCAGCTATTGTGTAGAGGACGCTATTGCCCATCAGTACCGCAAGTAAGCGCACAAAGCGCCAACACGCGTAAACGAGCTCTTTAAGGCACGATTTGCCCATCTTGCCTGCTTTGTTAGGCCCAGTACCAGCTACAAGCTAAAACTCCTCATTGCGCCCCTGCCACAGAGACAGGAACTACGCTGAGGAGATTTTAGTAGCAGCGTACTGGGCTTTAGCTTTTTTGCTCTTCTTATTTTTATGGAGCACCCCTATGGATGATGCCGCCAAGCACGAGCCTCAAGAGGATCGCGAATCCTCCCCTGTCGCCACCACCAAAGATGCCGCACCAGAGCAAGTGAGCACTAAAGAGCACGTGAGCACTAAAGCTAGTGTGGCCGAGGCTGAAGATAAGAACCAAAGCACAGTTGCTGCTGAGGCCGCTGAAAGTGCTCAAGCAGCAGAGACTGCACGGCAATACCATCCCATCATCTTAAGTGACTTAAGTGAGCAGAAATCCACCTCATTTTGGCGTGGTTATAAGCGCTTTTGGCCCTTCTTACGGCCATATTGGGCCATGGCCCTACTGGGCATTCTGCTCACGGTTCCTGTCGGTGCCTTAGACGCGGTCATTGCGCTCTTTTTAAAGCCATTTACCGATCAGGTCATGGTCGAGCAAGAAAAGACTTTTGCCTCTTACGTACCACTGGTCATTATCGGCTTTACCCTCATTCAGGGCCTCTTTATTTACTTTTCGTCCTTGGTCAATGGCTATGTAGGCGGTGCAGTCAACCTGCTCATGCGCTCTAAGCTCTACGCCAAACTGCTGTCCTTTGATAGCCGTTTCTACGATGCCAATAACTCCGGCTCGGTGATTCTGCGTTTCTTTAACGACTCCGAAAGCGCCTCAAGTGGCCTCATCCAAAACATCCGCCTCTTTTTGACTAAATTCTTCTCGTCGATCTCACTTCTGTGTGTGCTGATCTACAACTCATGGCAGCTGACCATTGTGGCTGTGGGCGTGGTGTGTTTTCTCATCATCCCTATGCGCATTGTGCGTCGACGCGTGAAAAGCATCGTCAACCGCACCGTTACGGCTTCGACCTCGATGATCACCCTCTACAATGAGACCACGTTAGGCGCCAAGGTGATCAAAAGCTTTAACCTCAAGGAGTACATGTACCAGCGCTTCTATCAGCAGGCCAATTTCCTCTTCCGCATGGGCATGAAGATGATTCGCGACACCAACTGGCTCTCCCCAGTGATGCACTTTGTGAGCTCCTTAGGCATAGCTGGCGTCTTGTACTTTGGCGTGACGCTGATCATCAATGGCACCTTAACCTCTGGTGAGTTTGTCTCGTTCCTTGCCGCCCTGATCATGCTCTATACCCCGTTAAAGAGCATTGGCAACAACTACATTCAGGTGCAAGGTGCGTTGCTGGCACTTGATCGTATTTACGACCTGCTCGACTACGAGTCCTTTGAAAGCGGTAAGAATGAGGGCACAAAAGTACTGACGGACATCAAAAAGGACATCGAGTTTAAGCATGTGCGCTTTACCTATGATGGCAGCCACGACGTGCTCAAAGATGTGTCCTTTAAGATCAATGTCGGTCAAAAGGTGGCGTTAGTTGGCAACTCTGGTGGTGGCAAGACCACGGTGTGCTCGCTCATTACCCGCCTCTACGAGATTAAGTCGGGCCAAATTCTTATTGATGACATCGATATCCACGACTACACGCTAGAGTCGCTGCGCTCGCAGGTGGCCTTTGTCTTCCAAGACAACTTCTTGTTTGCTGGCACCATTCGCCAAAACATCCTCTTTGGCAAGGAGGACGCTAGCGAAGAGGAGATCAGCAAGGCCTTAAAGAGTGCCTATTTAGATGAGTTTGTCGCCTCACTGCCGCATGGTCTCGACACCGAGATTGGTGAGCGTGGTGTGACCTTATCCGGTGGCCAAAAGCAGCGTCTGGCCATTGCCCGCGCCATTATCCGCAATGCGCCACTGGTGATCTTAGATGAGGCCACTTCAGCCTTGGACAACCGCTCGGAGAAGGTGGTGCAAAAGGCTTTAGATGAGCTGATGAAGGGGCGCACGACCTTAGTAATTGCCCACCGCTTGTCTACGGTGCATGATGCTGACGTGATCATGGTGATTAACGACGGCTACATCGTAGAAAAGGGCAGCCACGAAGAACTGCTCAAGCAAAATGGCGCTTACGCCATGCTCTACAACTCGCAGTTTAAGAGCAAGGAAGAAGCAGAGACCAAGAGTGAGACTGCTTCTGATCCAGAACAGGATCATGAGCAGACAAAGACGGCTGAGTCGTAGCATCCTGAGTCGTAGCGTAAGCAAACGGCGTCACGAGTCCACTCCTTAGAGAGCGCCAGCTGCTAAGCCCCAATGTTAGCTGGCAAGCACCATCCGACACAGCCACTACATGAGATCCTACCCATGAGTTTGGTGTTACCACCTGATTTTGGCGCCACGCCTAAGCGCACCTTGGTACTACCTGAGGACATGACTAAGCTCTTAGTGCAGGTGTGCTGTGCTCCCTGCTGTGGGGCAGTGCTGGAGTGCTTTAAGCACCATCAGCTCGAACCAACGCTGTTCTTCTACAATCCCAATATTCACCCACGTGCCGAGTACGAAAAACGCCGTGACGAGCTCATTGAACTGGCGCAGCTCTTGGGCTTTGCCTATGTCATTCCCGAGTATGAGACCAAAGGCTGGTTTGCGGCCGTCAAAGGTTTAGAGCACGAGCCCGAGCGTGGTAAGCGCTGCACCGTGTGTTTTACAGAGCGCCTTACTGCCACCGCCTTATACGCCAAAGAGCACGGCTTTTCTCACTTTACGACGACGCTGGCCACATCACGCTGGAAAAATAAGCAGCAGGTAGATGCTGCTGGTATGGCGGCACAAGAGGCCACGGGCGTGACCTATTGGAGTGAGGATTGGCGTAAGAGTGGGCTGGTCACAAGGCGCTATCAGCTGGTCAAGGAGTTTAACTTCTACAACCAGCTCTACTGCGGCTGCGTCTACTCCAAAGAGAGCGCTAACCACATTAAGCACGTGCAGCTGCCATCGGCGGAGGAGCTGAGCCAAAGCGCGCAAGCCTTTGCCCAAGGGCAAAGAAACAAAGAGCAGCGTCAAATAAGCGCAGCCCTTGCAGACTGTCACTGCTAAGTGGCAGTGAGCTCATCTTGCGGTAGCGACCAATCCTTGCACCACCACCACCACCTCATACCACTGCTCGCTTAATGCGCTGTCAGAGCGGCCATTTTCTACAGCGCTCGCCCCTGCCACATCTTGCAGCTTGCAATCTTGCTTCCCTACTTACAGTAGCGACGATACAGCCGCGCCATGCGCGTCTTCACAAAGTGCTCTAAGCGTGCTTGTTCGGACTTGTTAGGCAGCTTATAGATGATGTGATGCCACCAATCATAAGCAAACGATGGCTGCCTGCTTACATGTAGCCCCAACCTATACAAGAGATCAGCAAAGCCCTGAAAGATCTCTAGATTTAGCTGCTTATCCTTTTGCACTTTGGCTTTGTTAAACGTGCTTTGGCAAAATGCAACCGCCTGCTTAACAAGCACAGGTTTTACCTCAGCCCAATAAGACGATTGCTCAAAGGCGCTAACAATACGCGCAAAAGAGAGCACACCATCGCGGATTCTCACTGAGTACGCCTCTTGACTGGTAATAGAGTTTGGCCGCAGCACACGCCAATAGCCATCAAAAGGCAAATAGAAAATGCTGTTGGTATTGAGAAGCAGTCGAATCACCCAATCACTGTCCTCAAACAGCACATGTGGTTCAAAGGCAAGGCCTCGCTCAATGTACATCTGCCGCGCAAAGATTTTACCCCACGCGACGCCGCCAACACCGAAAAAGAGGCCAGCTCTGATAAGCTCAACGCAAGATATGAGTTTGTTTTCCGGCAGCTTGCACTTGATTACCTCACGGTCAAGCCTCTCCTGCTGGTCATAGCTAAAGTTATGGGCTGCAAAACAAACCAACTCGGCTCCAGAGGTCTTAATAGCCTCATATGCACGAGATACGCTCTGCGGTGCTAAGAGATCGTCTGAATCAGCAAATACGATGTAATCACCACTTGCTGATTTAACGCCCTCGTTGCGCATAGCCCCAACGCCCAAATCCTCTTTAAAACGGATTACTTTGACGAGCACTTGTGTGGACGATGCACCATCAGAGCCGATCTGTTGCAAAGCCGAATGCAGCGCCATAATCTCAGGAATCGAGTCCTCATTGCTATCTAAAGACGGCACTCCAAGATTGGCTGTTACCGATGCAATGTTATCCCGTGTAAGGACACCTGCACTCTCATACGCAGAGAGCAGCTTCAAGGTAAGCTCATCGCTACTGGCGTCATCTACCAACAGCAACTCCAGCTTAGGATAGCTCTGCGCCACGATAGACTTGACAGCGTTAACCATATAAGCACCGGTGTTATAGACCGGCATAACAATAGAGATCAACGGCCAATAGTTATCTGCCAAAACGGTTGCCTCTGCTTGCTCAGCCGAGGATTGATTACAGTTAATAGTGACCGAGGAAGCTGTTTGTAGCGACATGACAAAGCGACCGAATAAAGAAGCAAAAGACCTGAAATAGCAAGTACAAATGACCGCTACAGTGAACGTCTAGAAGCACTTGCTTTTATTTGCAGTAGCGCAAGTAATGATGAGCCATATGAGCTGCTGCACGGTGATTGCTACGAGCATTAGCAGACAGCCATGGCAACTTATACCCTAAGTGATGCCACTGCATATATATCCATGATGGGTTTCGGCTCACAGGAGCATCCAACATTTCCAGAGCACTTGCCACTCGCGAAAAAAGCTCTTGTAGGATTTGCTTTTTGTTCGGAGTATCGCCTTTGATCTTCCGCGCCAAATAGCCAACCAAGCCAATAGCCATTTCAATGCAGCTATTACGAGCTTGATCATAGTATGGTGAGCCTTTGATATCTTGAGCCATACGCTGCACCATATCACCCGCCTCAACCGCTCTGGCACCGCGTGCCCCCACTACAGTACTTTGCGAGGCATGTAGTAGGCGCCAATAGCCGTCAAAAGGTGTGTAATAGATGCTCTTAGTATTGAGCAGCAGGCGCACCACCCAATCAGCATCTTCAAAGATGACCTGAGACGCAAAAAACAGTTTGTGCTCCAAGAGTACTTGCCTCTTAAACAAGCCCCCCCAAGCTGTATAGCTTGCTGTATATAATCGATGCTCCTTGATGATCTCTTCATGAGATAACAGCTTGTCTGCCGTTAAATCCACACGGTGAGTCTCTAAGCTAAGGTCACAGTCAGGATCATAGCTAAAGTTATGATTGCTAAAGAACACAATTTCGGCGCCGGAGCGCATCTTGGCCTTATAGACGTGCTCAATAAGCTGTGGAGCAAACAAATCATCAGCGTCAAGAAATAGCAGGTATACACCTTTGCTAGCTCTTATGCCCATATTGCGACACCCGCCTGCTCCTTGATTGGTGGCAGCATGCATTACTCGAATCTGCACTTGTGTTTTTGCTGCGGTAGCAGTGTTCATGGAGACACGTTGCTTGAGCGCCTCATTTACAGCCACGATTTCTTGTGGCTGCTTGCCAACAACAGCCAAAGATGGCAGCTCAATACCCACTATCACTTGAGCAAAATTGTCAGGTGTTAAGACGTCTACCTGCTCATAAGCAGCAAGCAGTTTTAAGGTCAGCTCATCGCTGCTGGCATCATCCACAAGAATCAGCTCTAAATGTGGATAAGTCTGGGCAACAACCGACTTAACAGCATCGACCAAGAACGCGCCAGTGTTATGCACAGGGACAATAACTGAGATTAATGGCTCAGTCTCAGCCGAGACATATGACGTGGTTTTGCTGGTGGTATCAGCAGTCAGATGGAGTCTAGCAGGAGCGTTATCCCCAGATGCAGGGGCGTGCAAAACTGTTGTACTCATAAACATGATATAGAAGCAGAAAGAGACTTATCAGAGCTTGCGCGTAAATTACAGCCACCATTACCAAACATGAATTTTGGGCTCTACTCAGAATTTGTGGGGGGCTTAGAAGGTAATGGGACGGCTAATGGCTGATTAGCACTGGTCTTAGCCCCACCACCTAAGGATGAGGCTTAAGCCTATACCCACAGATTATGGGGAGAGCCGACGAATTGGCGGTTTAATCATCCACAGCTGGGCTGGCATCGATGCCTAGAGACTCAAGAAATACACTGAAAGCCCTACTTGCAGTAACGGCGATAGAGACGTGCCATGCGCGCGGCCGCAAAGTGATCCATACGTGTGCTAGCTGACAGCCCTGGCATCTTATACAAGAGATGATGCCACTGCATGTAAAGTCCAGATGGTTTACTGCTTAATGGCACTCCTAACATTTCAAGTGCTAACGCCACTCGTGCAAACAGCTCCTGTATAACTTGCTGTTTGTTTTGGGTATCTGCTTTGATGTTCTTAGCCCAAAAATCAAACAAGTCAATGCAGCTAGTGATGCAGCTGTTACGGGCCTGAGCATAGAAGGAAGAGGCCTTAATGTCTATCACCATGCGTTGCAGCATATCGCCCAAATTCACTACTCTGGCACCACGGTAGTCAACAGCTGTCAGCTGGGAAGCATGCATTAAACGCCAATACCCATCAAACGGAGTGTAGTAAAGGTTATCTGTACGCAGCACCATACGCACCACCCAATCATTGTCCTCAAAAATGACATGGGGGGCCAAGAAGAGATCTTTGTCAATAAATGTTTGCCGTGAGAGCAAGCACCCCCACACGGTATAACCTACATTAAACAATTGCCGTTTAATGATATCCACACAAGGCAGCAGCTTATTTGCCTCTAAATTCCATGAGACACTCTGTACTCTCAGATCATTGTCAGGATCGTAGCTAAAGTTATGATTAGCAAAGAGTACCACTTCGGCGCCAGTACGCAGCTTAGTCTTATAGGCATGCTCGATGAGTTGCGGAGCAAACAAGTCATCAGCATCCATGAATAACAGGTATGAGCCAGTGCTCGCTCTCACGCCAATATTGCGCCCCTCTCCCGCGCCTTGATTGGTAGCAGAATGCAATACACGAATATGCACTTGCGTTGGGGCATCAGGAAGCATGGAGACCTTTTGCTTGAGTGCATCATTTACGGCCACTATTTCCTTTGGCAGCACGCCATAAGCAGCCAAAGATGGCAGCTCAATGTGAGCAGTGATCTTGTCAATATTGTCTGGCGTTAAGACGTCAACCTGCTCATATGCAGCAAGCAGCTTTAAGGTCAGCTCATCGCTGCTAGCATCATCCACGAGAATCAGCTCTAAACGAGGATAAGTCTGCGCCACAATTGACTTAACTGCATCTACCAAGTAAGCGCCAGTGTTATACACGGGCACCACAATAGAAACCAAAGGCAATTCCTGCGCTGATACATCATTAACAGTGGCAGCAGAAGTGGATGACGGTAAAGTGTGAGGATTCATGACAAAACAACCGTAAAGATAGGGCTAATAAGCCCACAACTAGCCCGCGCCTACAGGCGAAAGCATCCATGATGCTTACACGATACGCAGGCGCTTTCCATAGACCTAGAAATAAGCTCCCCTTACTAGCAAGTTTGACAGGCACCACCACCACTGCTCTGCACTACCCTGCCTTTACAGGCAATAGCGGCGATAGAGACGTGCTAGACGCACGGCAGTATAGTGACTAAGACGGTTATATGCTGACAGCCATGGCAACTTATACCCGATATGATGCCACTTCATGTATAGCCTTGATGGCTTACTGCTTACAGGTACATCCAACACCTCAAGAGCCCCCGCTAAACGAGCAATAAGCTCGTGTATAACTTGCTTCTTGTTTGGAGTATCTGCTTTGAGATTGCTGGCACCATACTCAAACAAGGTGAAGAGTCGTTCCATACAGCTTTTACGAGCTAAATCATAGTACGACGAGGCCTTAATGTCTTTAGCCATACGCTGCATCATATCCCCAGCAAACAACACTCTGGCTCCACGGTAGTCAACAGCAGTCAGCTGAGCGGCGTGCATTAAGCGCCAATACCCCTCAAATGGCGTGTAGTAAATGCTCTTCGAGTTAAGCACCATACGCACAACCCAATCTGAGTCTTCAAAGAGCACATGGGCCGCAAAAAAGTTATTGTAGTCAAAAATCATGTGCCGCGAGAAGAAGCATCCCCACGCGGTATAGTAGACATCGTATAACTTCTGCTCTGAGATAATGGCCTCACGAGACAGCAGCTTATTTGCAGGCACCCCAGCATTGTTGCTATTCAAGCTAAGGTCGCAATCAGGATCATAGCTAAAGTTGTGGTTGCCAAAGAATACCAAATCAGCTCCTGAGCCCTGCTTTGTTTTGTAAACATGCTCAATAAGCTGTGGAGCAAGCAGATCATCCGAATCCAGATATAACAGATAGTCTCCCGTGCAAGCCCTTGTACCCAGATTACGAGCGCCACCTAGTTTTTGATTAGTGGCTGCGTGCACTACTTTGACTCTCACCTGCGTTGGCATATCTGGAAGCATAAAGTAGCGCTTCTCTAGCGCCTCGTTAATGGCTGATATTTCCTTTGGTGGAACACCATAAACAGCCAAAGATGGTAGCTCAATATCAGCTGTAACCTGAGCAACATTGTCTGCCGTCAGTATGTCAACCTGCTCATAGGCCGAAAGCAGATTTAATGTCAGCTCATCGGTGCTGGCATCATTAACGATAATCAGCTCTATATGCGGGTAGGTCTGAGCCACAACCGACTTGACAGCATCGACCAAGTACGCGCCAGTGTTATAAACCGGCACAATGACTGAAATTAGAGGTAGCGAAGCAACATCAGAAGTGGTTGGTTGGTTGGTTGGTTGGTTCTATCGATGAATTTACCACCACATCAGTGGTGCTAGATACAATGTTAGTCATAGCAGCTAAAGAACAATCTGGGTGTTACCTTGTACTGTTGTACCACACCCACCTACGAGGAGGGGTAAAGCTAAATTGTGACGCATTGTACAGCACAGCTACTCTTAAAACAGAAAACAGCTTGGATTTATCAGCATTCCACGCTGCCTAAGAGCACATGAACTGGCCCCCAATTTGGCTGGCACTGCTCAACACCACCATGCTTGTCTTACAACTCTCACGGCGCCCAATCTCAAGAAAGAACCACCATCGCACAAGCATAGGGTTAGGCCTACAAGGCCAGCAGAAAAAGCGCAAAAACCTCTTGCATTTTGGCAACAGATCTGTATAATAACGCGAAATTTTCTGTGCGCCACATCACAACATTCTCTTGATGTGGTCGGCAGAGTGACTTATATAAGCCACGCTAGACCAAGCACAGACCAGCCCTCCAGCATCTGACTGTGGCTGTGACACTCTCCCTAATCTTGGGAGACATTATTGCGAGGCGTCCTCTTGTCTTAACCATTTCTCCACGGAGATGGGTGACGGGAAGGCACGCTTTTGCACGTTCTTTTGTTTTCGGAGTCTGTAATGCAGAACCAAAGAATTCGGATCCGCCTCAAGGCCTACGACCACAGATTAATCGATCACTCGACTGCTGAGATCGTGGAAACGGCTAAGCGCACCGGCGCTCAAGTCCGCGGTCCGATCCCGCTCCCAACCCGTAAGGAGCGTTACACCATCCTTATTTCCCCACACGTCAACAAGGATGCCCGTGACCAGTACGAAATCCGTACTCACAAGCGCTTAGTAGACATCGTGGAGCCTACAGAGAAGACTGTTGATGCTTTAATGCGTCTGGATCTCGCTGCGGGCGTTGACGTTCAAATTAGCCTTCGCTAAAGAGGGGGAAATTGACAATGGCAATCGGTTTAATCGGCCGCAAGCTTGGAATGACCCGCGTCTTTAACGAGGATGGTAAGTCAGTTCCAGTCACCGTAATCCAGGTTGAAGCTAACCGCGTCACCCAGATCAAGAACCAAGAGACTGACGGTTACACCGCCATCCAGGTTACCACTGGCGAGCGCAAGGCCTCCCGTATGAACAAGGCTGAGACCGGCCACTTCGCCAAGACTGGCGTGGCTGCTGGCCGTGGTTTATGGGAGTTCCGCTTAGAGCCTGCTGAGCTTGAGTCTTATCAGGTCGGCTCTGAGATCAAGGTCGACGCTTTTGAGGGCGTCAAGAAGGTTGATGTCACTGGCCAGTCTAAGGGCAAGGGCACTGCCGGTACCGTTAAGCGTCACAACTTCCGCACTCAGGACTTCACCCACGGTAACTCTCGTTCCCACCGTGTGCCTGGTTCCACTGGTCAAAACCAGACCCCAGGTCGCGTGTTCAAGGGCAAGAAGATGGTTGGCCGCATGGGTGGCGAGAAGGTCACTGTGATGTGCTTAGACTTAGTGCGCATCGATCCTGAGCGTAACCTGCTCCTCGTCAAGGGTGCAGTGCCAGGTGCCAACAACGGCGATCTCATCGTAAGGCCAAGTGTTAAAGCTTAACCTGAGGTAAAGGACATGGAATTAAAGATCATGGGCGCTGATAAGCCACTAGAGGTGTCTGAGAATGCCTTTGGTCGCGAGTTCAATGAAGCGCTGGTACATCAGGTAGTCGTTGCTTACCTGAGCACTGCCCGCGCCGGAACTAAAGCCCAAAAGACCCGTTCTGAGGTTTCTGGCGGTGGCAAGAAGCCATTCCGCCAAAAGGGCACTGGTCGTGCCCGTGCCGGTTCCTCTCGTTCTCCATTATGGCGTGCTGGCGGCACCATCTTCGCTGCCAAGCCACAAGATTGGAGCCAGAAGGTCAACCGCAAGATGTACCGTGCTGCCATGAGCAGCATCCTCTCCGAGTTAGTCCGCCAAGATCGCTTAGTGGTCGTTGAGGACTTCAAGCTTGAGAACCACAAGACCAAGACCTTAGTTAACAAGCTCAAGGAGCTCGAGTTAAAGCAGGTCTTAATTGTGACTGAGGCTTTCGACGAGAACCTGTTCTTAGCTGCCCGCAATCTGTACAAGGTTGAAGTTTGCCAGCCTGGCACTTCCTCGTTCAACCCTGTCAACTTAGTGGGCTTTGACAAGGTGTTAATCACCGCCGCTGCTCTCAAGAAGGTTGAGGAGGATATCACCAAATGATTAACTCTCGTTTAATGCACATCCTCCGCAAGCAGATCTTAACTGAGAAGACCTCCCCAGAGGGTGATGAGGTGCGTTTAATGGCCTTTGAGGTGTTACGTGACGCCACCAAGGGCGAGATCAAGCAGGCTGCCGAACTCCTCATTGGCGTGAAGGTTAAGTCTGTTCGCACCCTCAACTACCAAGGCAAGAAGCGCCGTTCTGCTCATGGCATTGGTGCGCGCTCTGACTGGAAGAAGGCTTACCTCATTTTAGAGCCAGGCCAGCAGATCGATGTGAATAACCAGAGCGTCGCTAAGGAGAGCATCTAATGGCTATCATTAAGACCAAGCCAACCTCCGCAGGTCGCCGCCACGTCATTCAGATCAAGAATCCAGACCTGTGGAAGGGTGGTCCATTCCCATCTCTCGTCGTGGAGAAGCGCAAGACTGGTGGTCGTGACAACTACGGTCACATCTCCACTCGTCACATTGGTGGTGGTCACAAGCAACGCTATCGCTTAATTGACTTTAAGCGTCAGAAGGATGGTGTTGAGGGTCGCGTCGAGCGTCTCGAGTACGATCCAAACCGTTCTGCTCACATCGCCTTAGTGCTGTACACCGACGGCGAGCGTCGCTACATCTTAGCGCCAAAGGGCTTACAAGTTGGCGACAAGATCATGAGTGGCGACAGCGCTCCAATCAAGGTTGGTAACGCCTTACCACTGCGCAACATTCCTGTTGGTACCAACGTCCACGCTGTGGAGTTAGTGCCAGGTCAGGGTGCGCAATTTGCGCGTTCTGCCGGTTCTTTCTGCCAGATTCTGGCTCGTGAGGGCGACTACGTCACCTTACGTATGCGTTCTGGCGAAATGCGTCGCGTCTTAGCTAACGGCCGTGCAACTATCGGTGAAGTTGGTAACAGCGAGCACATGTTACGTCAACTGGGTAAGGCTGGTGCCGCCCGCTGGCGTGGTGTTCGCCCTACCGTTCGTGGTATGTCCATGAACCCAATCGACCACCCACATGGTGGTGGTGAGGGTCGCAACAAGGGCATTCAGCCTCGTTCCCCATGGGGTACCCCATGCAAGGGCTTCAAGACCCGCAAGAACAAGCGTACCGACAAGTACATTGTTCGTCACCGTTAATTGCTCAAGTTGAGGAAGCAAGATGCCACGTTCTTTGAAGAAAGGCCCGTTTATCGACGCGCACTTATTAAAGAAGGTCGAACAGGCTGCTGCCAGCGCCGATAAGAAGCCAATCAAGACTTGGTCGCGCCGTTCGATGATCATTCCAGCAATGATCGGTATGACGATCGCTGTGCACAACGGTCGCCAACATGTGCCTGTTTACGTCTCTGACGAGATGGTCGGTCACAAGCTGGGTGAGTTTGCCCCAACCCGTACCTTCCGTGGCCACATCGCTGCGGACAAGAAGAGCGGTAAGTAGGAGTAGAGATCATGACGAAAGAAGTGACCGAGGTGACAGAGGTAAAGGCTGTCCACCGCTTTGCTCGTACTTCTGCCCAGAAGGCCCGTTTAGTTGCCGATCAGGTACGTGGCCTTCCTGTTAACCAAGCCGCTAATCTCTTAGAGTTCAGCCCACGTAAGGCTGCCAAGCTGATTAAGAAGGTCTTAAACTCAGCCGTCAGCAATGCTGAGAACAACAACGGCATGGACACCGACAAGCTGTATGTTTCTCGCATTATGATCGACGAGGGTCCATCTTTAAAGCGTGTGATGCCACGTGCCAAGGGCCGTGCTGACCGCATCGTGAAGAGAACCTCTCACATTTCCATTTACGTTGCTGAGCGTTAACAGGAGCCGAAGATGGGTCAGAAGGTAAATCCGAACGGCATCAGACTGGGTTACACCAAGCCTTACACTTCGGTCTGGTACGCGTCGACTGCCAATTTCCCTGCCAATATTAAGAGCGATTTCGAGGTTCGTAAGTACTTAACTAACGAGCTGCGTAACGCTTCCGTGTCCAAGATTGTCATTGACCGTCCAGCCAAGAGCATCCGTGTGACCATTCACACTGCTCGTCCTGGTATTGTCATTGGCAAGAAGGGCGAGGATGTTGAGAAGCTGCGTCGTAAGATCACCGACATTGCCGGTGTGCCAGCTCAGGTCAACATCAGCGAGATTCGCAAGCCAGATCTCGATGCCAAGTTAGTCGCCGACTCTATTGCTTCGCAATTAGAGCGTCGTGTGATGTTCCGCCGTGCCATGAAGAGAGCCATCCAAAACGCGATGCGTGTGGGTGCTAAGGGCATTAAGATTGAGGTTTCCGGCCGTTTAGGCGGTGCCGAAATTGCCCGCTCCGAGTGGTTACGTGAGGGTCGTGTGCCACTGCACACCTTACGTGCTGACATTGACTACGCCTTATCTGAGGCCGTCACCACTTATGGTGTGATCGGCGTTAAGGTATGGATCTTCAAGGGTGAGATTTTAGGCCAGCTGCCACTCACCGCTGAGGAGCCAGAGGATCGCAATGCCGAGCGTAAGAACCGCCGTCGTCCTGACAACCGCAACCGTCGTGGCGGTCGTCAAGACCGTGCTGCGGGGCAGAGAAGAGGTGCCGGTGCTCCAGCGCAAGCTGCTGAGGCTCCAGCCCAAGCCGCTGCTGCTGAGTAACGGAGGAACAAGTAGATGTTACAACCAAAGCGTACTAAGTACCGCAAGACTCAAAAGGGTCGTAACGAGGGCTTAGCTTACTCCGGTAACGAGGTTTCGTTCGGCGAGTTTGGTTTAAAGGCTACCTCTCGTGGTCAGATCACTGCCCGTGAGATTGAGGCCGCCCGTCGTGCATTCACCCGTGAGATGAAGCGTGTTGGTAAGGTGTGGATCCGTGTGTTCCCAGACAAGCCAATTACGCAAAAGGCACTGGGTGTTCGTATGGGTAAAGGTAAAGGTACCGTCGAGTACTGGGTATGCCCAATTCAACCAGGCAAGGTTCTGTTTGAGATCAGCGGCATTTCCGAGGAAGTGGCACGTGAGGCTTTCCGCTTAGCGGCTGCCAAGCTGTCGGTCACCACTACTTTTGTTCGTAAGGCGGAGCTCTAATGAAAGCTAGCGAGTTACGTAATAAGACTGTCTTCGAGCTCGAGGCCGAGCTTGTAGCTTTACACCGTGAGCAGTTCAACCTGCGTTTCCAGGTAAAGGCTAAGCAGCTGAACAAGACTGACAGCTTACGCAAGGTTCGTCGTGACATTGCGCGCGTCAACACTGTGCTGACGGAAATTAAGCAACGCGCTGCGAGCGCTCAATAGAGGTAGTGCTAGATGACTGAGAACACTCAAAAGGTGGCACGCACCCTCCGTGGTCGCGTTGTAAGCGATAAGATGCAGAAGGCCTGCGTTGTTGCTGTAGAGCGTCGTGTGAAGCACCCAATCTATGGCAAGATCTTAAAGCGCACCACCAAGTTCCACGTCCAAGATGTCAACAACGACGCTCACAAGGGCGACTTAGTTGAGATCAAGGAGTGCCGTCCAGTGGCTAAGACCATTGCTTGGACTTTAGTCTCTGTGGTGGAGAAGGCGCAGTAAGCGTCCGACAAGCTAGGGCACGTCCCCTTAGGGGAGTTAAAACTGTGCCCTCATGATGTAAGCGCAAGCTCGTTTAGAGCCCAAGTGCTTAAAGGCCCAAAGAGAAATCTTTGGGCCTTTTGCGTTTATGGGGAAAAGTAAAGTATGCTTGGAGCCAAGTAGCTATCACAAAAGTCTCCCAAGGAATGCAACAGCCTATACACAGTTGTGAACTCCTTGCGTCCTCTATATATGCTCCCCCACCCTACTCACAAACAGCCATCACCTCAGAGTAGGCGCTTGCTGTCTCACTACTCTTATGCTAAGGCTCAGGGGCTTTTGTGTTTACCTACAGCAAAGATTAGCACTTAGCTTTATATGGCTGTGCTCTTTTTCTGCCAGATTACTCACACCTATGGTGCAGGCCGGAGATATCCCACATGGGTCTTGAGCTCTTTTTCCGCAACCTCAAGTACTTAGCACGCTACAACCTCAAGGGCATGTACAACGCCACCAGCGATGACACCCAAGCACGCCTAAAATCAGAACTCACGCTTATGATGGACAATCTGCCATGGGAGCTTGAGCAAATGCCTCACCCTAATGTGCTCTCGGCACAAGAAACAGTGGAGGCGCTGCTTGCTAACGATAAATTGAGTCTCTGCCGCTTTGGAGATGGTGAAATCTACTTGGCTTTTAAGAATCAAGCAGGAGTATTTCAGCGCTCTGATTCTAAACTGGCAGATGAGCTTAAAGCGGTACTCTCCTCGCGGGATCCTAACATTGGTGTGGCTGTGCCTTATCACATGTACCACTCCTTAACGGAGCTTAATGATAACCAGCGTTTCTTCTACCGCACTACTGGGCAGGGTATGCGCCAAATGCTCCAGTCGTATTTAGCTCAAGATTGGCGCTACTACGACACCAACTGCTCTATGCCGTACCATCTTTTTACATCCATTGATTTTGCGGCTTATTACCAACGTTTTGCGCAATTATGGGCGGGCAAAGACATTGTAATAATCTGCGGTAAGACGGTGTTTAGCAAGATCAGCCACAACATCTTTGATAGCGCCCGCAGCGTCAAGTACATTTATGGGCCACGCGTCAATGCCTATGACAAGATTGACGAGCTGACCGAGCAAGGCATGCAGACTGATCCTGAGCAAATTAAGTTTATTATCCTCGGCCAAACAGCGACAGTGCTGGCTTACCGTCTAGCCAAGGGGGGACACCGTGCTATTGATATTGGCCATCTTGCCAAGGACTACAACTCGTGGCAGCTTAAGGAGCCAGTGAGCTTCACCCATATTGCTAAGTTCTACGACAAGGACTAAACAACAAGGGCTAGCGCCGAGAGGATATTCTCCTTTTCTGCCATTAAACCATCCTATAGTGAAGACCGGAGGTACACATGGGGCTTGAGCTCTTTTTCCGCAATTTCAAGTACTTAGCCAGCTATAACCTCAAGGGCATGTACAACAACAGCCTCAATAGCTCTCCTGAGAAACTGAAGCTGCAACGGCAACAGCAACAAACTGAGATAGCGCTAATGGTCAATCGTATGATTGACAACCTTCCATGGGAGCGTGAGCAGATGACAGCCCCAAACGTGCTATCGTCAAAAGAAACAGTGGAAGCGCTACTTGCTAACGACAAATTGAGTCTTTGCCGTTTTGGCGATGGCGAGCTGTACATGGCCTTTCTTAGCCAAGGCGGAGTCTTTCAGCAATTTAACCCACAACTGGCAGCAGAGCTAAAAGAAGTATTATCCTCGCGCGATCCCAACATTGGTGTGGCTGTAGCTTACCCCCTCTACCACTCCTTACAAGGTTTCCATGAAAAGCAGCGCTTATTTTTCCGCATCCATGGGCAGCAGATGCGCCAAATGCTGCAGCCATATTTGGCTAAAGACTGGCTCTATTACGACAGCTATTGCTCCATGCCGTACCACCTTTTTACCTCCATTGATTTTGCGGCTTATTTTCAACGATTTGCGCAACTCTGGACAGGGGCACGTGCTGATAGCAAGACTGTTAATACCAATGAGGTTGGTGTGTAGAGAGAGAGAGAGAGAGAGAGAGAGA
>CASEBB010000024.1 GCA_949286015.1 uncultured Succinivibrionaceae bacterium
TGTCGTGTAAAGTTCGCGTTATATGTGCAGCTGACACTCTTGGCCTGCTTATCCCCACTCTTACGAATGGGGTATGCGCAGGCCCCCATCAGATCAATAAAGAATCTTAGTAAGTGGCCTTGTACTTACCAGAGAGCACGTCTGCCTGTGGCACTTCCACATATGGCAGCATGCGGGTCACTTGCTCCTCTGGGATACCGTTTTGGATCATGTCGTACATGATCTTCACGGACTCATAGCCACCCTTGAATGGGTAGAGGTCAACGGTACCACGGTAGATGCTGTTTGGCTCTTGAATTAAGGCTAAAGCCTCACGGGTAGCATCACCGGAGAACACGGCACGGTCATCACCGGAGATACCGTTAGCGACCATAGCCTCATAACCACCGATACCACCGGAGTCATTGGTTGCGATCACTAAGTTGAGGTCTGGGTGACGCTGTAACACCGACTCGATCACCGCCATACCACGGGATGGGTTGTCACCAGCTTGACGTGCCACTAACTCCATATCAGGGCAGATGCTCTTTAAGGCTTCCTCGATACCGTCACCACGGCGCTTCACCGCCTCGACGTTATCTTGGGTGATTAAGGCTGCCTTGCCCTTGCACTTTAAGGTGTTCTTTGCCCAGTTAGCCGCTTGCGTACCAATGGCCTTACCGTAAGCATACTCATCCATGCCATAGACCAAGTTGGAGTTTGGCACGGTCTGCGCGATGGAACCGGTCACAATACCAGCCTTCTTGGCATCCTCAAAGGTAGCCATTAAGGCATTGGCGTCAATAGCGGTGGTGAAGATCGCATCGTACTGCGCCGTGATCATGTTCTCGAGGTCAGACAGCTGCTTGTCGACACGGTATTGAGCATCGATGGAGATGCACTTAATGCCCAGCTCTTCGCAGGCCTTATCCATACCCATCTTCACACCCACGAACCATGGGTTAGCCAGCTGTGGTACCGAGAAACCAATTTGGATATCCTTTGGATCCTTGGCCGCTTCAGCATTAGCACAGAAACCAAAGGTCGCAGCTGCCATCAGGGCAATAGCAATCTTCTTAAACTTCACGACAAAACACTCCTGATCTCAGAACACAGATCATGCTGTTACTTTTGGCAGCAACATGGGCACCGGCAAGCACTATCTTTTGATGTGGTGCCTTGTGTTCTCAGGCTATCTCTCCTCCCGCAACAACAAAAGGCAAGAGAGCAAGCCTGTGCGCTCTGCATGTGCTGTCAGCACCACAGAGTCGCCTCCTCAAAACGAAAACCCTCTGTGCAGAAGGTTTCCTCTGTGTGGCTTAGCCTCAATGTACGAGGAGAAACCACAGATGGCACTTAGTATAAGGAAAAAAGAAAGCCAATCCCTTAATCGTTTACGAAAAATGCGATAAGCGTTAAAGTTTTGCAGCTCTTATGATCACCGGCTGTGCCACAACGGGGCAAAAAGCAACTGTAAGCCAAATAGTGCCAAGCACTACGCAAGCGGTTGCACTACACCCACCACACACACCCACCACACACACACACACACACACTGAAACCAGCCCTGAACACCTTGCACCACTCGTGGCGTCCTGTAGCTACAGTGACCGCTATGTCTTGACGCCTCTTACCACAATCAGCAAGTGCTACCGCTCAGACTGCGCTTACCGCTTCTCACCTTAAAAGCCACAAAGGTAGAAAGCCACCCGCTGCTGCACCACCTTAGATATGGTAGTGGTGGTGGTGGTGTTTTGGGTAACAACCACCACTAAGCGCCGCAGCACTGTACACCACAGCATTAACAGATGCTTCTACCCACTTGCCTCAATACCAGCCTAACTCTGAGTGGGCAATCTACTCTCTGGTATGTGACCACTCAAGACAGGGCTAAGTCCTCTTGATCACAGGCTGGCCCTACCTGATAAAAGATCGGACACCACAGGCCTGCCTCTCCCAGCGCGTTCGCACCACTACCTTCGCCGCCACAGCAAAAGCAAGACAGCCAGCACTCTTGGTACACAGGCTCTGTCAAGAGCCGTAAGAACCTCTGGCTGCTACGCACTGGCGCGATACGCTGCTTTGCTCATCCCTCTTAGTACGATGGCTTGAACTGACCCGAGGTCACCATCTCCTGCGACACTTGGTTATAGGACATGCGTCTGACCATTGGCATAATTGGCGTGCCGTTTTGAATCATGTCGTACATGATCTGAATAGACTCATAGCCGCCCTTGTACGGATTTAAGTCCACTGTACCGCGATAAATGCTGTCAGGCTCATTCATGATGATTAAGACATCACGTGTGGCATCACCTGAGAAGACGCCAAAATCCTTACCCAGCATGCTATTGGCAAACATGGTGATGTAACCGCCAATACCAGCCGAGTCCGTAGTCGCTACCACCATATTGAGATCAGGATTACGTGGCAACACTAAGCTGGCAAGAATCATTGCTCTGTAAGGATCGTCAGCGGTGTAACGCTCAACTACCTCTAACTCAGGACAGATGTCGTGCAGTGCTTGCATCACACCATCACCACGGGCCTTTACCTCTGGCATGTTGTCTTGGGTAAAGACTAAAGCCTTGCCCTTACCACCTAAATTCTCTTGTGCCCAATGCGCCGCTTGCGAGCCAATGGTGTAGCCATAGTCGTGCTCGTCCATGGTGTAGAAGAGATCAGAGTTCATCACCGTTTGCGCAATCGAGGCGGTGACCATACCTTGGCGCTGCGCACGGGCATACAACGGTGCTAAGGCACGGGAGTCAAGAGCACTGGCAAAGATACCATCGTAGTCATCATCGATGACATCACGCACGTCATCTTGCTGCTTGCGCGCATTGTTCTGCGCATCAATGGTAGTGCACTGGATGCCTAGCTCTTTACAGGCGGCATCCACACCTGATTTCACTCCCATAAACCACGGGTTAGACAGCGCCGGAACCACAAAGGCAATTCTGATGTCTTGTGGGTCTTTAGCCACAGCGGGGCTGCTGGCAACACAGAGGAAGCACAGGGTACTGATAATGGCGACAGCAATCTTAGTCTTCACAAGCACGATGAATCCTTTTGGGCTCAAGGCCTTGAGGTAGGCGAAAAACAGCAGAGAAAGACGGACGTCAGGCAGTTGCCAGCGGTCTTTGCCAAGGTGCACCAAGAGCTCCGCACAAGCGGAGAGCAGAATGTAAAGCGCAATAATGTCCAAAGCTCTGTGCGTGGTGGTAAGAAAGGCAATGTCATTTTCTACACGCCCAACGACCAACCACACATCATGCTTGCGAGCAATGCACCAGAAAAGCATGGGTACAAGACGACGTGGCTTTGTTTGCCTGTACACATGATACCTGAGAAGCACCAAATTAACGCACTTACGCAGGAAAAGATATCCGTTGTGGCGTCTAGTGGTAGATTCGAAAATTAACTAGGAACCACATCCATAGTCGTGCAGGCGCATGAATGTGATCAATTAGGGGCATGGGACAGGCGTGATTAATGTCTGTCGCCCCTGTCTTAAGGGTACTGGTTCCTCGTTAATTTTCGAATCCTTCACTAGGTTCGTGGTGGCTTCATGCTCTATAACGGTGATATTTCTCCCCATTTGCGCTGTAACTTGAGCCTTAAGGAAAGAGTGAGCTAATAA
This sequence comes from uncultured Succinivibrionaceae bacterium, assembly GCA_949286015.1. Classification (GTDB taxonomy): domain Bacteria; phylum Pseudomonadota; class Gammaproteobacteria; order Enterobacterales; family Succinivibrionaceae; genus Anaerobiospirillum. The sequence goes on from CASEBB010000024.1 coordinate 3,623, forward strand.
GTGACGGATGTAGTGGGGCGTGGTTGCAACGTCCCACCTCGAGATAAAAGGTGCAAGCAAGCCTGAACCTATCTAGAGATGGGCATGTATGCGTGCCCTAAATTCCGTGTCATTTATTAAGTCAGTCGCTCCCAAGTAACACGCCTCTAAGCTGGCAAATGACAAGCGGCGCAGCCTCTGCCGCCGCTAAATCCCTTGCCACTCGCCAGCCACAGCGTGGCATTAGCAGCGCCCTCCCCTACGCTGCTGCCTTACAACTCCCTACCAACGAAAAAAGCCGGAAGCATCGCGGCCACCGGCTTGTCATGTTTTCTCAAGATTGCTCAGTTAAGCTAACGCTGTATCGTACCCAGATCGAGCGTTACGCGGTAGACTCTTAGCGCTGTATGCTGTTAAGCGCTGTTAGTACGTAGCATTGAATACCCCAGAGAGCACCATCTTCTGCGATACCTGCACGTATGGGAAGGTCTCAACCTTTGGCTCCTCAGGGGCGCCGTTTTGGATCATGTCATACATCGCCATGATGCTCTCGTAGCCGCAGCGATATGGATTTAAGTCCACACTGCCGCGATAAATGCTGTCTGGCTCTTGCATCAGAAGCAAGGCATCACGGGTAGCATCACCAGAGAAGACCGCAAACTTATCGCCGCCCATCTGATTGGCGTGCATGATGATATAGCCACCAATACCACCCGAGTCTGTGGTCGATACCACCAGATTCAGATCAGGGTAGCGTGGCAGCAGTAAGTCTAAAATGGTCATCCCACTAAAAGTGTCATCAGCAGGATAACGCGCCACGATCTCAAGCTCTGGGCACACCTCATGTAGAGCCTCGACCACGCCGTTGCCACGGGCCTTAATCGCTGGGTTGTCATCTTGAGTAAGCACCGCCACCTTGCCACGGCACTTGAGGTTCTTTTGCGCCCAGTGTGCCGCTTGCAGGCCAATGGTGAAGCCGTAAGATTGCTCGTCTAAGGTGTAAATCAGGTCAGAGTGAGGAATGGTCTGCGCCAGCGAGCCGGTAATGATGCCTTTCTTTTGGGCGTAATTGTAGATAGGCCTCAGTTGCAGTGGGTCTACAGCAGAGGCCAGCACGGCATCGTAATCATGCTGCAGGAGCTTGTTTTTGAGGTCGTAGCGCTGCTTTTCTCTGTTGCTTTGCGCATCCAGCGTCTCGCACTTAATGCCTAATTCCTTGCAAGCGGCATCAACACCGCTCTTGACGCCCATGTACCATGGGTTAGCTAAAGTTGGAGCGGAAAAGAGGATCTTAACCTCGTCAGGATTCTGCACCGCCTGTGTTGGCGCAGACAGTACGGTAAAGGCTAAAGCAGCGGCTCCAGCCACAGCAGAAATGGTCTTTTGCAAAAACACGATGATGTTCCTTGAGGTCCTTGTGCGTACTGACTGTCCTATCCATGTAGAGCGGGCTGCGTACCATAACGGCCCCGTTGGCTTGTCACGCGCCATTGATAAAAACGGTTTCAATCATTTAATCAGAGCCGCACTGCATCCTGCCGTTGGCTTAGCCGCAACCAGTGTCTGTACTCACTAAGCTTGGCTTTGTTCTAAGCTCCATTACATCTACCAAGCTCTACCACCTCGCAGAGTTGCAGCAAAAGCAATGGCTCTATCCCGTGCTTAGATTCAAGCTGTAGTCACAACAACAGACGTATGGGCTTAAGCCCACTCTTAACCGCGCCTCATAGCCCACAATGCGGTCACAGCCATGAGTCACCGACTGCGCTTTTCTCCGCTTACTCAGGGCGGTAGTAGCTAACAACAAGCAGCTCGCCAAGAACTGCTTTCTACCCTCTGTGAAGCTCTACCAGCTGACACCTGCTGGTAATAGTTTGGGCAAAGCACTGCACCGCCAAGCGCGGCACAGCTCTGATCTTAAAGGCACTGCTCTGGGCAGTGTCTCTGGGTCATAACCTGCAAGCTCAGGACAACTACGCTCACCTGCACTTGCTAAGAGACCTCTCTTGAGGCTGGGCTCAATGGCCATGTCCGCCTCCTGACATCACTCACAGCCATCCTCTAATGCCTCTGTACACAAGCAGCAGAGCTGACGCTACACTCACACCTGCAGGCAAAGCTCTTAGCGTAGCGCTGGCACTTGAGGACTTGTTTGTCCGCCCTGTGATGTTGCGCCCATCATACCTGATTTTGTGAGTTATAGCACAAACATTAGCCAGCATAAGCAGGGGCTGCTAACACCGATTTTACTTTTACAAAGCGCTTGTTTATGGTCTTTTCTATTGCAATAACCGCACACAAGATGTGTTGTATCTATTGATTTTAATTAACGCAAGGATAATATGGTTTTAACACAGCAGCCTGCGGAGTGCGACACTGCGCCTGCACTCTACAGTAAATACTCACCTGAAGCAGTCCACCGTCTTACTTATGATTGGGCGCGTGCATTCTGAAATGCCACTTTATGACGGCAGTCTCCTCTTCTACAGCAGTCCCAGCTGTTACAGCGATGCTACTGTTAGAGGCGTTGCTGGTGGTTATGCGGCTTTCTTACGCTCAAGAGTACTTCTTAGCGCACGCACTCGCCAGCGTTTACAGCGCCAGCCCCATGTTGCTTGGCACAGAGCAACACAGGGCGGTAATGACCACAACGCCACAGCACACACCAAGAAATGAGCACTCTCATAAGTGACGGATACAAGGTTGAGTAATGGTGACGTCCTTCCCTCGAGATAAGTAGTACAGGCGCGCCTCAGCCTATCTTAAGGGCGATGCGCTTGCACGCTGTCATCTCCAATCCGCACGCAAGCACACCGCATCAGTAATGAAGCGATGGGCAGCAATGGGGAGCAACACACTGCAGCCGCTGGCGCCTGCCCCATTGCCGCTTTGCTCTATTAGTGACAGCAGAGCACCACGCCCTGCGCTGTAAGCCCAGATTATGGGGGACAGGCGCGCTGTCATCTTTGTACTGATGCAGGTGCTCTCTTATGGCCGTATGTTGTCCTCTTCTGCCACAAAGCTACCCTAATGACGTTGCTTGGCGGCTATCTCTAAAGCAGCCTGTGGTGAGGCAGCAGCCTGTGCCGCTGGGGAGTTTGGATGCAGCTTGCTATGTAGGCCCCAAAGCAACAGTGTCAGCGACAGCGCCGCACTCACAATGAGGGCTACAGACAAAGGCACCATCGAACGCTCGCCCATTAAGCCCACCAGCGGTGAGGAAATCGCACCAAAGAAAAAGCTCATTACCCCAAAGATACCGGTAGCAGCACCCGCACCGCCACAGCGGGACTCAATGGCAATAGCAAAGCCTGCGGTCTGCGTGGCACCACCAATAGCGACATACACGCAGAGTATCACCGCGACGAGCACCACCTGCTCAATACCCAGCACAATGACCGCCACCAGTGCAAAGCCCATAGCGATCTGAATGAGCAGTGACCACACCACAATCTTGCGCTCGGCTACACGCTTAGCTAAGCGTCCTGTCAGGTTAGCCACCACCGAGAGCATAATGGCATTGAAGCCAAAGATCATGGCATAGCCCACAGGGCTCAGACCAAAGATCACCTGAAAGATGAACGGTGACGAGGCCAGATAACCGGCAAAGCCGCCCATAGTGACACCTAAGCCTAAGCTCAGCAGCAAGAAGCGCTTGTTTTTGAGCTCATGGAACATATTGCCCATGGTTGAGCCCAAAGTCGAGCTGCGCGCGTCAGGAGGTAACGTCTCAGGAAAGAACTTGCTTGAAGTGAGGATAAGAAACACTCCCCACAAGCACAAGAACACAAAGAGCATCGGCCAATCGAAAAAGGCCACAATAGCCGAGCCCACAATCGGCCCTAAGATTGGCGCTAAGCTGTTTATGGTCATGAGCAGCGCGGTAAATTGCGTTAAGCGCTGACCTGAGTAGATATCACAGGCTAAGGTACGTGCTAAGACCACACCACCGGCACCGGAGAAGCCCTGTAAAAAGCGCATCACAATGAGCTGGTGAACATTGGTGGCAAAGGCACAAGCAATAGAGGCTAAGGCAAAGACCGCAAGGCTAATGTAGAGAGGCTTTTTGCGGCCATAGGCATCAGAGATCGGGCCAATAAAGAGCTGACCTAAGGCTAAGCCTAAGAAGCAAGTGGTAAGTGACAATTGCACTTGCGCGGCCGAGGCATTGAGCTCGGCGGTAATGGCCGGAGTCGCAGGCAGGTAGATGTCAGTACATACAGGGCCAAAGGCAGCCAACATGGCCGCCATGATCACCACTGACCACATCACCTTATTGCTGTTGCGCATGGCAGCTATGCGCTGGCGAATTTGCGTGGAGACAGGATCAGTTGCCACTGGGGGCGATACTGAGGACGCGGGAGCCGATCCCGCAGAAGAAAAAGAAGAAGAAGAAGAAGAAGAAGAAGAGTCAGACTCACCGGCAGATTGCCTTGCAGCACGCACCTCAGCACTTGCACTGGCGCTGCCACTGGCAGCATTACTGGTGGTTGAGCTGATGGTGGCTGAAAGATCACGTGGAGTCGCACTCTCAGGTTGTGCTGAAGCGACTTCTGTGGCTGGGGTTGAGGATGGGGTTAACGCAGCAGCTGGCTTGGATGCTTGAGGGATAGACGCCATACTGCACCTCCTAATAGCGAGCAGCCCTGCTCACAGACATGCAGCAATAAGCGTCTGCGCACGACTGCGGTCGCGGCCGTACAGGCAAAATGGCTCAGGTACAGCACCACACATGTTACAGTCCTGCTCCTACTACCTGTTAGCTACTGTGCTCACAGGCCGACACGGAGCACAGGGAAGCGTTATGGAGTGGCGTGGAGTGGCTTATTTGGGAATGAGTGATCTCACAACTGACGGCTGCAGGGTTGAGTACTGGCAACAACCTACACCTCGAGATAAAGGGTGCGGGTCAGCCTGAGCCTATCTGAAGGTGAGGCCAGCATGATTGCCATAAATACCATCATCTATTAAGTAAGTCGCTCCTTAGAGGGTAAGGATTGGACTCAGGAGTGACATCATTGCGAATGGCTCCTGTAAAGAGCATGCCTTGAGTACAGGCGTTGCCTCATGGTAAAAGCGTCCACCGCTGAGATCAGAAACAAACAGCAGCTGCCAGCATGCTCTCTGCCCTCTTTGGGGTAACACCATCAAGATGGGACTCACGCCCCACCTTGATCTCAAAGGGCACACGGCTGTCGTAGCGGGAGTGTCACTACGACCGAGCCCATAGCAGCTCTTAGCTTTGTGTCTTAGGCTGCTTGCGATGGATTGGGTGCGTGCTGTTGTCGCTTAAAGAGCCCTCTTCCGCGTGCAAATCAATCTCGATATCGCGTAAGGTCTTGATTCTTAAGCCGACCACAAAGCACACATAGGCCAGCACCGAGCTGACCAGCATGCAGATGATCTGTGGCACCATTGAGTGCTCACCCATTAAGCCCACCAATGGCGAAGCAACCGCACCAAAGAGGAAGGTCAGCACACCAAAGATACCAGAGGCCGAACCAGCACCACCGGAACGGGCGCCCATGACTAAACCAAAGCCCGCAGTTTGTGCCGCACCCATCATCGAAACATACACGCACAGGCAAGCTGCTACCACGATGATGTTCTCAAGGCCCATAAAGACCACAGCCGCCATGATGAGACTGACAAGAAATTGCACCGCTAAGCAGACCTTAACGATGATCTTCTCTGAGACACGGCGGGAGATCTTACCGGCAATATTGGCCACCACCGAGATGATAATGGCATTGACGGCGAAGACTAAGGCATAACCCACAGGGCTTAAGCCAAAGATGACTTGGAAGATAAAAGGCGATGAGGAGAGGTAACCAAAGAAGCCGCCCATGATAAAGGACATCGAACAAGCCAGCAGCAGGAAACGCATGTTAACCAGCTGTCGCAGCATGTCCTTTACGGACTCGCTTAAATGCGGCGCTCTCTTCTCTACAGGCAAGGTCTCTTTTACCGCTGAGGTAGCAGAGCCTAAGAATAAGAGCACACCCCAGATGGCCAGAATAAAGAACAGCATCGGCCAATCAGCAATGGAGATCACTGCCGAGCCAATGAGTGGGCCTAAGATTGGGGCTAAAGAGTTGACCGACATGAGCAGCGCCATGAACTGCGTCAACTGCGTGCCGGTGTACATATCACAAGCAATGGTACGAGAGAGCACAATGCCACCTGCACCGGCTAAGCCCTGAAAGAGACGCGCCACAATCAAGGTTGGCACATCAGGGGCTAAAGCACAGCCCACCGAGGCAATGGCAAATACGATGAGGCTAATGTACAGCGGCTTTTTACGGCCGTAGGCATCAGAGATTGGGCCAATGAAGAGCTGGCCGAAGGCTAAGCCCATTAAAGACGAGGTCAGAGATAACTGCACTGCGGCTGGATCGGCATTAAGCTCAGCAGTGATCATTGGAATCGCTGGCAGGTAGATATCCGTACACACGGGGCCAAAGGCGGCGAGCATGCCCAGCATGATCACGGTCATCCATGCGACCTTATCCTTGGTGGTGACAGTATCAGCTTGTCCTTTAGGGGCAGGAGCAGCCTGTGTCTTAGTGTTGGTCGTAGCGGTAGTGGAAGCAGTAGCGCTTGCCTCTGGTGCGGTGTAAACAGCAGAGGCTTCGTTCTGTGGTTGAGATTGCGACATGTTTTTTCCTTGTGGGGAAGTCTTTGCGCGCACACGTGCAAAAGCTCTGACCTCAAGGTTGTCAGCCTTAGCGCCTCAATCTTTCTGCCCACAGCTTAGAGCACTCACTCCTGTGCTACAAGGAGAGTTATGCTGGGAGTATTGCAGTGTGTATAACAGCCAAGAAACAAAAGCAGCAAGCTGACACCATGAGACCGTGTCGATGCCCCGCAAAAACTTCCCAAGCTAGCCTCAAGCTCGTCTTGAGCCCATGCGCCACGTGAGACCAGAAGTAGAGCCCATACAACGTCAGCCTGCCTCAAAGCAGGCTAGAGTAAGAATCTTTGTTGTAACCGCTGTGATATGCGCTTACGACCAAGATGCTTACAACCTCCGCAAAAAAGATGATGCGCTCAAAGGCATCACCTCTACTCCTTTTCTGTCTAGACCTCTCAGCACCAACACTCTGTAGCCACCAGCGACAGCTGCGGCTAAGCCCATGATGCTTGAGCCTAGGGACTCACTTCTTTAGGCGTGCTCCTCCACAGTAACTGCAACGATAAAAGTGCTTGCAGCTACCAAACACCCCACAGAGACTGCCAGTGCAGTCAAAGTGCCCACACGTCTTATCCACCCCACAACATACCACCAGTAAGCACGGCGGTGGTCTGCGCTTTGGCTAGCAGGGTTAACCGCAAACGCAGCGAGTGCTGCTCAAGCGGCGAAGTGCCTTAATTATAGGGGAGATTTTGCCAAATGTGGCTATAGCCCTGTAAGAAATTGAGACAAATGCACCATGCCCGCCTCTCAAGGCGCCAAAAGCAGCACCACTTAGGAAATCTGTTCTCACCTTGCAACAACACTTAGCAGTGATCACACGCTGCCGAGCATGACTGTGAACCTCAGGGAGGACGTTACCCTGTCGAGCGTCCTCACAACATCCCTCATGGAGGCATAAAGACACCAACAGCACGCTTGCAGGTGTGATAGCAGCCACTGTCATCATCAAGAGTAGCCTGCTGCTATTGATGGTTTAAGTGCGCGGGTACGAACGCCAGCCCCTGCTGCTCTACTTTTCCCTGTGGCTCCTGTCAGAAATGAGTGATTTAATCAATGACATGGCTGGGGGCATGGTGGCAAAGGCACACCTCGAGATGAAGGGTGCAGGTGAGTCTAATCCTGACTTAGCTTAGGCTGGTGCACCATGATTACCATAAAGCCCGTCATCTATTAAGTCAGTTGTTCCTCACTGTGCCTTGACCTTTGTCCTTCTGTGCCCTGTTCTCTGTGCCTTGCCACTACTGCACCTTACTAAAAGTGTTATCCCCCTAGAGTCTGCTCTTTTGTTCTCACAGCCCTTGTCAGGAACAAACGCGATGTTTAAGCGCTTCTATGCGCAGAGAACTTACAAGCCAACAGCCCTGTCTTAGAGGTGGTCAAACTTATGGTAATTGTCAGGGCTGCCCGTACTTTTCTCTTTTCTCTTGTCCTGTCCTACCCTGCCCTGACTTGCCACTATCGCCGCTTGAAACGTGACAAGAACTGCAAGCGCCCGTTAGTGCGCGTCACATTACCCAAAGGCGTCTTAATCACGCCAAAGCGCTTGAGCCCAAGGGCGATCTTGGAGATGGTCATGACGCCCAGCAGGATCTCATCCAAAAAAGGCAGAGGATCTGGTATCACCACATTGATGAGGGTGAGCACCACCTGCAACCACGCAGGCAAAAAGAAAAAGACAACGATACCCGCTACCAGCAACAGCAAATGAGGCATAGCCCACTCACTCCTCTTGCGCTTAACCCACTAAGATCGCTGTCTTGGAGCAGAGCCCTGTCTGTAGTGACTGTGGCTCGGGTGTACACCTACACCACCGCATCACATCACACTACGCCTTACAGTGATCTTTAGCTCGACGAGCGCACTAAAAGCATTGGCTCAATGATGCGCTGCTTCACCGGCTGCTCAGGGTGCTTGATCATCTCATAAGCAGCAATGCCCAGCTCATCCTCAGGAATCTTGACCGTGGTAATTGGCGTTGGGAAGAAACGGCACCACTCAGGATCTCCAATGGAGACAAAGGCCATCTTTTCTGGCATGGGCACATTACGCAACGTCAGCGAGTAAGCCACACCTGAGGTAATGGCATTATTGGAAGTTAAAATCGCCGTTGGCCGCTGGCTCTCAGGACGGGAGAGCAGGATGTTTGTGAGCTCAAAAGCGCGGGTGTAGAGATCGTTGTACTCCAGAGCGTCGAGCTCGATGCACTCCATATCCGCAAAGGAGCGCGCTGTCTGTAAGCGCTCTCTAAAGGTGTAGAGCGAAGAACGGCCACTGATGTAGGCAATGTGCTTGTGGTTCTTGCTCTTTAAGTGCTCGTAAGCCAGCTGCACCGCTTTAGCGTTATTTAAGAGCACGCTCTTGGTCTCACGGCCGATAAAGAGTCTGTCCACCGCTACGATGTTGCGGCACTCAATTAAAGGTACAGCACTGCTGCCCACAGGCATGGCGATGACGCCCATGAGGTTGTACTGGTTGAACTCCGCAAAGATCTTACGCTCAGTGGAGACACTCTCATTGGTGACACCGAGCATCACCTGTATACCATCTTGCTCGGCTAAGTTGGTGATGGCCTTTAAGATACCGGCGGAGAAATCGTTGGTGAGATCGGCAATGACCACACCGATAACCTTATGCGGTGGCTGCTGTGGATCTTGATAGAAGGCAGCGGCAGAGCCTGGGATTTCCAGTCCCAACTCGCGGGCCTTTTTCAAGACACGCTCACGGGTGGCGCGCGCCACCATTTCGGGACGTGATAAGGCACGTGAGACCGTTGCGGCAGAAACGCCTATCTCTTGCGCAATCTGAACGATCTTAGCCATCTTTACACTTCCTAGAAATCACCACACCGAGCAGGGGCTTACCCATACTGAACAACTGCTCGTCCTTGCTGGTTCCTCACCACCCAGAAAGGCAAAAATGTCACTTGCTACGCTGTAGTACTGCGCTGCAGCGTCAGAAAACACAGCAAAAGCTTATCGCCACCGGTTGTGCTTGCAACAGAGTGGCACGCAACACAAAGTTTGAAAAGGGCACATGATCCCAGGAAGAGCGCCACCTTGTCTCTGTCTTTTAAGACAGGTCTTGCCCAATGAACTACACGCTGGCAGATATCAGCGCTGGCATCTTAGTGCCAGTGCTTTTATGAAGCCTAAATGATGAGGTCTTCACAGGCATGTCCACTATGTTCCCTACTACAGGGACATAACGACTTTTCTTGAGTTCTTGCTATCTGAGCTCATGTCATTCCTCTGCTGAGGCACAAGGACATGACGAGACAGGCGCTTTGCTGTTGCTAAAGCGCATGCAGCGAAGAACTGAGGCTGACACCGCCATGAGGCTATCCCTTCCCCCGTGGTGTCACTAAAGCAGCCTCTCAGCCTGAGATCAGAACTGCGCTGAGAACAGAGGGCAGACACCAACCAAGGCCAAGAATCTATCCCCAATTCTTAGCAGTGTTTGCAAAACGCTCTTGCGCTCAATGCAGCTGTGCGCCTTAAACATACCATAAAGCAAGGTACTACGGTGACATTTGACTGCAAATTTTCTGCAAAAGTAGCAAAAACACCGCAAGAAGAGCGACAAGGACTTGCAACAAAAGACCACAGCGGTTAGATCCACACAGCATAGCAAGCGCCGTAATCACTGCAAAGTTAGTAAGTGACAACGTAAGACCGTGCGCGCAGTGGTGCTTTGCAAAAAGGCTGTGGCCCTCTGCAAAGAGCACCACAATCCTTGCGCTGCACTTACGCTGCTTGGCGGCTTTGGCGGCCGGTGAAGAGTTTCAGATTAGGTGCTGTATCAGCAGTTAGCAAAAAAGTGGCGGCAACACCTGTGAAGTGCTTGTTGCAGTTAAGGCTACTACGGTCCAGCAGCTCAAACCATAACAGCGCACAGCGCCCGCCCCAACCTACTATCGCTATCTCGGCCCACTCGTTGCTGTAGTGAGATTGACGTGTGGTAGCAGAGCTTCACGGCAAAGGCATAAGGTACAGGTAAAGAGTGGACAGAGACGCCCTGAGCAGAGAAAACCTAGGAGAAACTTAGGGTGTTCCCTACCATGGGCGCAAAGGCGCCCTTCTGCTACCTTTTTTGCCAACCATAAGGGCGCTTTTTCCCTTATTTATGCGCTTTACGCCCGAAGCAAAAAATTTTTCAAATTTTTTTGAACTTTTAGCCACTACCCCCGTCTAACGAAGTGTTATCGCACAAGACGCACACTTTTCTTCAGTGAGTAGCACCTCAGCTGAAGAGAAGTTGGTGGTTTAGGTCGTCTCGCACACGATCTAACAACGCTTAGTACTGCTACCTCTTTTGAGGAGGCGTTGGTTGCCAAAGCCCTTTCCAAACTTTGGCGGGAATAACACCACTGAGCACAGCAAAATCAGCTGGAGCAAACCTAAGTGCCGTGGCCCTGAGCACAGCTCATCTTTTTCCACGCGGCAGGCGGGCTTGCTTAATAACAGTGAACACAGAGCTTACGCCTTTCATGGCTTGTACCTTTGCTCTCGGTTTCTGCTTTAGGCTTGAGGATAAGCCTAAAGCCATAGAGTGGAGGCAAGCCAAGGACTCTGTCAGTAGCTGCGGGGAAAACACCTGATTTTGCCGTAGTTTGGGTTCTGTCGTCTTTGGGTGGCAGGAGTACATTGTTAGAGGCTTTAGTACCCCAAGCCGCCCAAAGCCTACTGTGTCCTAAGCCGACCGTGATTGAGAGTAGATAGCGTAGACTCAATCGCTTCTGTGGTCACTTAGAGGAGCGCACTTCTCCTTTAATTTTGCGGTGCAGCAAAAGAAGACACAGCAGTATTTCCAGCGGCAGAATGCAAGCTATAATAGCCATAAGTTGCTTGAACACCTGCTCAGGCACACCAAAACAAGCTCTAGGGTTTACGTCCAATTGGTAGGCTCTATCTTGTTTTAAGGAGCCACATCACAGTTAGCACTAAAGGCCCTGTCTCGGACGAGGCAGCGGTGCAAGAGGCTCTCTTTGATGTAGAGCTGCAACTAAGACAAAGGCGCTTTCTACTGCGGTTTTAGCATCGCCACCGCCTAAGCGGCAGCTGTTAGATCGCAAGGCGAGAAAGAGGGCTGGAGTCTTATTTAGTAGTTCATTTTGTGGTCATGTGACCCCCTCGATGCGCAGCATACGAGGTGGTAAGCCCAGCGATTGCGGCTTACGCATTAGAGGAGGTGGCCTGCCTACGGGGAGGCAGAGGTTTTCTACGTCAGTAGACGTCACCTAGTGGCGTACTTTCTTTCAAGCAACACCCACGGTCTCACATTGCGTGGTTACGGCTAAGCTAATGAGCCTATTGCAGGCCATGTGCACACGCTCGAGGGATTGAGGCCCTCACGCTTTACAGGCGCCGCACATGCTTTTTCCCCTTATACGGAGCCGCACGCGCGTATACAGCTGTATACGCCGTGTAGGCCGTTGTTTTCTCTTTCCTGTTTCCTATCCTTCCTTCCCGTCTTTACTGGCGCCAGCGCTCTGACTTTTCTTTGCTTCCTGCGCTTCCTGCGCTTCTTCTTCTTCTTCTTCTTCTTTTCCCCTTTGCCCGCCCATCTTGTCTGCTTCTGTTCTCAGTTTTACTGTCCCTACTCTATCTTAAACAGCATGCGCTTCTTGGTGGCGTAGGATCGTACTTAGCTTCATAACAGCGCCCGCCCCCTGCATCCTTGCTCCGTGCTCCACAGCAGCTGCTTACGCGGCTCTAAGTCACTCAGATGATGATGCTGTATGGCTTTATGGTACTTTTGGTGTGCCCCTTGGGAATTAGTGCTGCAAGTGGCAGCTATAGCGTTTACCAGCTGGTTTGGCCCCCCTAATCACCATGAGGTATGAGCTGCTGCCGAGCTGCTTTGCGCTGTCCACTCTTAGGGTCGCGGATATAGGCCGCTGCTCAGGGCTTACTCCTTTAGTAGCAGCCACAAACGCAAACAGGACGAGGCCACAGGCTGGACTCTTGTCCGACCACGGCACTCATCCTCTGCTACTCACTGCTCTTACTGGCCACAGCGGCTAAGCCCCCATGTGCACTACAGTGCTCTGCTGTGCCCAGTCCTTTACTGCCTGCCCTACTTGCTAAAAGTAGCCTGCGTGGCAGAAGTGTTCTGCAATACCTTAATGCCAGCAGCATCGATGCGCCCTAATTGGATCAGACCATAGGCGCTGCTGTTGCTCTTTAAGAAGATCGCCACATTACCCCATGGCTCAAAGATAGCGACGGTGCCTGCGGTAGCGGTGTTGTCACGGCGCACCTCGGACTTATCCAGCTCTGGAGATGGGTAGAAGATCTTCTCTGCCCCATTGCCAAAGTTATCGAGATCGACGGTCATAGGTAAGCGTGACACCCAATCGCGGGTGGCACTGCCATCCTCAAGCTGTAAGGTAATTTGCTCGTCACCAACGGTCATCTTAATCTGCATGGCATTCTCCTCTGCATACACACCCGAGAGCGAGAGCAGCCATAAAGCAGCCCCCACACACGTAGACAGCAGCAACCACATGAGACCAGCAAAGAACTGCTGCTGTAACGCAGTGGCAGACGCCACCTGAGCATCAGGTTTTTTCAGCACGGTGTTATCCCTCCATATGGCCAGCCACTAAAGGCCAGAGCCGCTGTGCCGCTGCTAATGCCATCTCTTGCGAACCACCTACAGGCAGACAGAGAGCACAGCACCACAGCCAAGCTAAAACCCAAGCCGCAAGGCCAGCTGCGGCCTATCTCTTGAGCCCATTATAGAGAGCAGTCACCGCATGAAAAGAGGGGCACCAGACTAAACCACACGCTCCATAACCCACACCACGCTGATAAATATCAGGAAAATCAGCGCTTACGCCCACAACCACACGCCAAAAGTAGAGAAGAACAGGCAAGAAGATAAGAAAAACGTACTCCCCCTTTCGACTCACACGCCACGCCACGCCACGCCACGCCACGCCACGCCACCACATCAGCTCACATAGATACAACACAATGACATAAAAAAATAGCATGACGCTATTGGGTAAGAGGCAGGACACACAGCAACACGCTCCTGAGCAAGCCTTGCTCGGAGGTAAGCTGATTTTATTAGGGAGCGCTTTCGATAAAGCCCCCTGTCCTAGAATGTATATGATAAAGGCTATACACCAAGCAGGGCTACACCCAGTGAAGGTTAGTACATCCCATTCACCACGCACAGCCATGAGTGTTCTGTCTTTAAACAGTACCATGTCCTCAGAAAACTGAGGCTTAGCTACTGCTCATCTCCAAACTAAGACCAGTCCGTTAGAGCTCCGATTTCAGAAGCACTTTGTCACAATCGGCTTACGCACATACCCATTGTGACTCACGTTGCACTCTAGACGTCCTGCTAGCCTTGCGAGAGTCTCAATCCCGCGCGGCTACTAAAGAGGCTTTACAGAAAACGGCAACAAAGCCTGACGGCTCTATCACCTAGAACGCGGTGAAGCTGGATTGGGTTGCGGCCTTTCCATCAGCACACAACTTACCTGACCTCACTTAGTTCATGGCTACATTTTACAAACAATTTGGAAAAAATGGGTAAGCGCCGTCCAAAAAAAGTTATGCGCTTACGTAGCCTCGAGACGACCTTGGCAGTAGTTCACACCTATAGTGGCCTGTGTAGGCTTAAACAAAGGCATAAAACCAAGCTTAAGGCAAGTTTGCGCCGCCTCTAGCACTTGTCTGACAAGCATGTAAAAAATAAGGCGGCAAATGCGGAGTAATGGCTTATTCTTGGGAAAAATGGCGCTGCAAGTTGTTGCAAGTTTTGCAGCAAACCTTGCAGTAAGGGCTCTTTGGCGGCTAATGCGTACCCCTAAAAAGGGCTGTGCGCAAACAAGGTTTAGCCGATGCAGGCTTGGCGCAAGAGCGAGACATAGGATTGCAATGAGGTGTGCAGAGAGCGGTAACGACAGGAGCGGCACTGGAGCCAAAAGCCCTGTATGCATGGGGGTTTTACAAAAGTTCCCTGAGGGAGCAAAATTTTTTTCAAAAATGTGAGGTTGCAGGTTTTCTGCAAACGCTTACGCCCTGAAAAACTCCCTGCTCCAGCTATCAAGCTGGCGCCGGAAGTAAGAGCTGCTTAGAGTTGTATAAAGAAGCGGCAAATGCAGGCACCACAACCTCAGCTGCAAGCTGTTAAGACCATGGCAAACAAGACCTCAGCGCAGCGCTAAGCGGCATAAGAGCCACGATAAAGGATAATCCAGAGGAATGTGATCTGTACGCTCGGAAGAAGTAAGAGCAGCGCGGCTGGAAGGTAGCTAAGATCGTGGCCACGTCCCACGATCTTAGTCTTTTGTGGGGGCTTGCTATCTCTGCATGTTGTTAGTGGGTGGTGGTGGTGGTGGCTTGTCATAGTTGTAGTCTCTGCTATTCAGTCCCCAGCCAGAACCAAAGAAGAGCACCTTTACGCCAGCAATAGACAATAGCGCAAGAAAGCCCGACTGCCGCCGAAACACGGTGAACACAGCGGCCAAGAAGGGCACGCCCAGCAAGGCAAGCTTGCTGCTTTTACGCCCTATCATCGATCTTAGGGACTTGCGCCCTTAAGCTCAAAGCACAGCACTATCACACAGTTAGCCCGCGCCTGTGCGCAGTGGCGCTCCAGACAAGCCCCCTACTGAGCTACATGTTTGCAGTACATCAGGTGCTACGCCGCTGTCCCATGCTGAGCCCCCAGACCTCTCATCAGCACACGCCCGCACATACCCTATGGCACAGACATCTTGCTCTTTGCCCCTCTTGCGCGACTCATGCTCAGCAGACACAGCAAAACCAACGCTGCGCCCTCTGTGAGCGCCCGCCTGTTCCTGCACAGCAGCTACAGGGGCTAGTGCTGACAGCTCCTCTCTGTTGTAGCGCAGTACGTGCCTCATTAGCAGTCAGCTCCGCTTTTCTTCTGAGCATCCCTCTCTCCTCCCCTACTCTACCCCGCAGCAAACCACTTAGGTCACAGGTGCGTAGCGCTATGACACCACCTGACGCTGCTTCTTTTGCCCTCATTTGCACTTTTTGCATTCTTTGCATTCTTTGCCCACGCCTCTTCTTTGCCCTAAGGCGCCTCCACAGACTTATTCCCCCACACTAAGCCGCTAATACCCCTTGCCAGCGCTGCCGTCGTCAGCATTTCTTTGCAGCTTTTTTGCAGAACTTTTGCATAACCGCTTGCAAAAAGTTGCATAAACGCTGGTAAAAAGACGCAAAATCGCGCATTTTTGCACCATTAAAGTGCAAAACATACGCTTTTAATCTCCGCACAACCTCGTCCTAACCCCCTGTAGACAAAAACTGCAAAGGCCTTATCTATCAGCTTTTTCCCATAGAGACTTCCCCTGAGCTCTATCGCCTTTTGCAGTAGCTTTTGCGCCCGCTGCAAAGCAAAAACGTGATTAACTCCACGTTTGTGCAGGGGTAGCAATGCAAAATTTTGATGTTGTTCACAAAGTTTTGCATAACTTTTTGCAAAGTTGCTGCAAAAATTACATTATGCCTGCAACGGAGCAGGCTACATGCTCACCCATGTAGATGTCCCAGCACATATGCATATCTTCCCTTGTTTGCAGCAAACGTTGTACAGCTCACCTTGTTCTACGTTGCTGCATGTGCTTTTGGGCACTATCACCTGTTCCCGCGTTTTTGCGGTTGAGGCCCGCAAAGACGCAATCGCAGTCACAGCGCCCTGCAAGGCTTTCCCCTTGCACGCGTCTGGTGTTTTTGAGGCAAAGCCAGTGGCTGCGCTCGCAGGTCTCAAGAGCGGATCACGATCTGCTCCCTCTGCTCTTGAGGTCATAAATACGTGTTTGTTAGAGGTGCGTTATGGATTCCAACACCAATACCGCCGAGAAGAAGTCCGCATTATCCTTCTTCCGGAGAATGGGCAAAGAGTACTACCTGCTCTCGGCCATGCTCTTTGTCTTCTTTGTGTCGTGGGCAGGCTGCTTCTCGCTGCTGGCCGCGTGGCTGCAACGCTTCTTTAATCTGTCAGGCTCGCAAATCGGCTTTGCTTACGGCGTCTTTGCCATTACCGCTTTAATTCTGGCACCTGTGTACGGCATGATTCAGGACAAGTTAGTGCTGCGCCGTCACCTCTTAGCCTTTATTGGCGTGCTGCTGTGCTTATGCGCCCCATACTACATCTTCGTAGTAGAGCCACTCTTAGGCGTTAGCCCTGTGGTGGGTGGTGTAGCCATCGGTATATACATGGGCTTTGCTTACAGTGCTGGTATTGGTGCACTGGAGTCCTACACCGAGCGCTTTGGCCGTGTCGCGGGCTTTGAGTTCGGCCATGCCCGTATGTTTGGCACCTTAGGTTGGGCCGCAACTGTGGCAGTCACGGGTGTGCTCATTAACCTCAACCCTCACTACAACTTCATCATCTCGACCGTCGCCGGTATCATCTTCCTTGTCTGCTTGTATCTGCTGAACACCTCTGAAGAGTTCTCGCGCAAGATGCTGAAGAGCTACACCGGTGAGGGCCAGCAAAAGGCCTCGCTGGGGGCTTTAAAAGACATCGTTAAGATGGGTGCCTTCTGGGCCATTATCATCTACGTCTTAGGCTCCAGTATGTACGGTGTGTATGACCAGCAATTCATGAACTACTTCATCAGTAAGTTCGCTGATCCTGCTGAGGGCACCACTTTATACGGCTTCTTAAACTCCACTCAGGTGTTTATCGAGGCAGTATGTACCTTTGCCGCCCCATTCTTAATCAATAAGATCGGCGCCAAGAATGGCTTACTCTTAGCTGGCGCGGTAATGTTTGCCCGTATCGGCTTATCTGGTTTAGTGGAAAGCCCACTGGCGATTTCGGCAGTGAAGTTACTGCACGGCCCTGAAGTGCCACTGTTAATTGTGTCGTTCTTTAAGTACATCACCACCCGCTTCAATCCTGCCATGTCCGCAACGATGTACTTAATCGCCTTCCAGATGGTGAGCCAAGTTGTGGCTGCAATCTTAGCCCCAGTGGCAGGCCACTTCTACGACACCATGGGCTTTGCTGACACCTACCTGATGATGTCTGTCTTTGTGGCTTGCACCACCATTATTTCGGCCTTTACCTTAACGAAGAAGACCCTTGCTGGTACTTCCGAGGCCAACATCTAACTGAACTAACTGAGGTGTAACGCGGTGTTCAAGAGCCACGCGCCACGAGCACCGCTCCCTGACCCTACAGCCGCGAGCGCCACAGCACATCTGCTACCTTATTCTGACGCGCCCGCAGCTGTATGCCTTGTTTCACTTTCACTTTAGGCTACTGAGGATAGAGCCAGTTGCTGCAGCAACATCAATCAGCTGCTGCTTTAACTGCCGCTGCTACAGCAGCGCTAACAGGCTCTAAGCCTAAAGATTTTCGGAGGAAGCTAACTTAGTTAGCTCACACATTACATGGATCAAAAGCGTCATCAAGAGTTAGTCGCCAAGGCTAACAAGTTCGTTGCCGAGCACATGAATGAGGTTGACAAGAAGCTCTACCCTCATTACCACTTAACGCCACGCATCGGCTGGATTAACGATCCAAACGGCTTCTGCTACGCCTTAGGCAAGTACCACATCTTCTACCAGCACTACCCTTACGACGCCAAGTGGGGCCCAATGCACTGGGGTCACGCTACCTCCACCGACCTTGTGCACTGGGAGCACCAAGATATCGCCTTAGCCCCATCTGAGGACTACGATCGCGACGGCTGCTTCTCCGGCTCTGCTATTGAGCACGATGGCAAGCTCTATGTGATCTACACTGGTCACAAGGTCTTAGTCGAGGCCGGTGATGACTCCATCGCTCGTGAAGTGCAGGCCTTAGCCGTATCTGAGGACGGCATCCACTTTGAGAAGCTGGGTGTGGTCATTGAGCCAGAGGATGAGGGCATCCACCACTTCCGTGATCCAAAGATTTGGCGTGATGAGACTGGCCTCTTCCACGTGGTCTTTGGTGCTTGCAACTTAAAGCACGAAGGTGAGATCCGTCAGTACACCAGCAAGGACTTAATGCACTGGGAGTTAGTCTCCATCGTGAAGGAGATGGAAGACAACGCCTTTATGTATGAGTGCCCAGACTTCTTTGAGGTCAATGATAACAAGTGGGTCTTAGCGACCTCGCCAATGGGTCAAGCTCCAGTGGGCTACACCAGAAATAACACCTCGGTGAACTCATGGCAGGCTGGTACCTTTGATGGTAAAAAGTTCACCCCAGAGACCAAGCTCTATGAGGTGGATCGCGGTCACGACTTCTATGCGACCCAATCGACTGCTACTCCAGACGGCCGTCGTATTGTGATTGCATGGCAAAACATGTGGAAGCTGCCATTCTTAACTTATGGCGATCACTGGTGCGGCTGCTTAACCCTGCCACGTGAGATCAGCTATAAGGATGGCCACCTCTACCAAAAGCCAGTGCGTGAGCTGCAAAGCCTGCGTACCAAGGAGTACAAGGTTAGCGCTGCTAACAGCTGCTTAAAGTCCACGATTAAGACCTTAACGAGCAATGCCGCCACTGAGCTTAGCTTCAGCGTCAAGCCAGCTGAGAATGGTGCGGAGCAATACGGTATTGCGATTGGCAACTCGATTCGCTTCTTCTTTGATCGTCAGACCAAGACCCTGACCATGTTCCGCTGCGACCTTAACGCCACCTCTTATCGTGCGTTAGAGCTTGATTGGGACAAGGAGCATCAGCTGCAGATCTTCATCGACAACAGCTCGATTGAGGTCTTCATTGATGGCGGTCATGACACCATGACCACCAACTTCTTTGGCACTGATCACACTGTGACCTTATACGCCACTAATGGCCAGGCCCAGTTCCATGATCTGACCATCTACGACTTAGAGCGCCCAATGTTTGGCGCTTAAGAGCACCTCTCTTGCTGCGCTTTTCACCACACCGAGGTGTACTCGGTAGGTTTTAGAGCTCAAGCCTCAGCATCATAATGTGATGCCGTGGCATAAAGTCCCAGAACCAGCCTTAGAGCGCAGCTGGACACTAAAAAGCAAAAGCCCGTAGCATCGCAAGATGTTACGGGCTTTTTTGTTGATAACAGGTGGTGCTGAGCGCAACCACGCTGTAGCTGTAACGAAGAAAAGCTTAACAGCGCCCGCCCCTGCTCTCGCTACCGTTCTCGCTCTTGACGCGTGCAACACGGCTGCGGGCGGCACGGGCGGCAATGAGACAGAGGCTTGCTTAAGCCTTGGATGGATTCTTCTCTAATGCACCGATCACGTAGTCGAGCGTGTAGTACTGTTGCGTGTGCAGCACCACTAAGCCGATCTTGTTGTTAAAGGCATTGGCTGGGCAGCTCATTGGCTCCACAGCTAAGCACTTACGGCCGAGCTTGGCTGGCGTAAACAGCTGCACAAAAGGCACGTTGGTCTTGCAGTACACCTGCAGATCGTCATTTTCCAGCAACACCGTATTCATGCGCTTCTCTTCGCTGGAAATAAAGCAGTGATCGATCTCAGTGTCACCGATCTTACGGCCATGGGTAAAATCAAAGCCCAACGAAGCTGCATCTACCTCTTGATCAGGTACTTTACGCTCGGTGAGCGAGAAGCACTTGGTAAAAGGCATGGTGAGCTTGCAATCATCGATCAGGGCTTGATTGCAGGTGATGTATGGATGCATACCCACGCCATAAGGAGCAGGGGTTGGGCCCTCGTTTAAAGCACGGACACTGACTCTTAAGCCCATACCGTTAACGAGCTCATAACGGGCGGTCATACGAATGAGGAAAGGGTAGCCATAGATTGGGCTGACGTAGGTGCGTAAGGCGACCGAAGATGAGGTCATCTCCAGAATGTGCCAATCCTTCCACGCCACTAAGCCATGGCTGGCACTCATGGTCGACAACTCAGTAATAGCCAGCTGGTAGTCGTGATCCTCAAAGGAGTACTTGCCGTCGCTGATACGATTTGGCCATGGCGCTAAGATCTTGCCTTGGTGAGCGACAGGAATCGACTCTGGATCGAAAGGCATGGTAATGTCGCGGCCATGGAAGCGCAGACCGGCAATAGCACCACCCATGGTCACGATGGTGGCGGTGTAGTCCTCAGAAATGAGGTTAATGGTTTTACCACTGAGATGCATCCCAAGTGCTCCCTAATTAGCCGCAGGTCACCTATGCGGCCCCTAACTCTTGGTCATCATGACACATGGCTGATGACTCAAACCTGATGAAGATCTAGTAGCAAGAGCTATGCGTATCAAGGGGAGCAAAATGCCCCGCAGCTCACAAAACCTGACAAAAAAGCCGGAATCACCGCCTCTCCCGCGCCAAGGCAGTTACAGCAAGTTCCTATCTATGCTCTATACAAAGGATGGCACTGAGAATGGACTTGAGGGTTCTACCTCTGGACGCTTAAGCTATGGAGGTGCTGACGTTTATGGGCGCCATCTCCGCTGCGCTGCGCAGTGATGCGTGGCTGCCTGCTCCGTTGACATCTCTCTGTCCTCACCTCGAGATACCCTGCCCCACTAACGCGCTTTGCAACAACCGCAGCAGCTTACAGTTAGTTGCCCCCAAGCACGCTGTAGGTAACCGTAAAAGCGCCTGACGGCGCCTTATCTCGTAAGTAGCGCCTCTGCCAACACATACTCTCAGGGTAAAACACCTGATTATAGGCCGTGACCTCCTGTGGGATTTGCTTTTTGGGATGCTCGCAGCACTTTGAGGTAAGGTCAGGTATGGCGCAGCATTTCGCCCTCTATCCCCTCTCAAGATCAGCTCCCACTCCATGCCACCACCACGCTCTCTGGCAGCCCCTCACTTTGAGATAGCTGCAGAGCTCCATCCCAGCGCAGCACAACAACGCTAAGAGCAGCACAGGCTCAGACTCAGACTCATGCCAGCATTATCCCCACACTGACTTAGCTCCTTGAGAGCCTTTAGCGGCATTACGGCACTACACCGTCCTTGTCTATCCCTATGACCTAACAATGAAAAAGCCCCATGCAACCTCAGGTCACAAGAGGCTCAAGAACGTAAAGCACAATGGCGCCGCAGCTCCCCTCTAACGCCCTCTTACGGGGGTACAGGGTGCTGCTACTAGAAAACCGTGCTTAGTGGCCGCCAGCCATACGACGACGCACCTCGTCCTTATTGTCCAGCACAATCTGGCGACGCTCTGGAGGCAGATAGTCATCCTCCTCAGTCAGACGTAACCAGTTTAAGGTGTAGAACACTAAGGCACGACGGCAGGTGTAAACCACGGTGCCATTTGGCTCCATACCATAATCGAGCTCAATAGCACGACGCGAACGCTCTGGCAGATCTGGATTGGCTCTTAAGACCAGATCAATGAGCTCATTCCAATCCACGTCATCATCACCGGTGGTGCCCACCTCGCGGAAGCCATTACCAATTGGATCAGGGAAGCGGTCAGATGGCGCCTTAATCTCTGGCACAGCACAACGTAAGATACGCGAGAGTACAAAGTCACGGAAGCTGTGATGATCGTAGCAGTACGCACGCACGTGCCAGCGTAAACCATCGTAAGCAAGGCCATGTGGAGCAATGAGGTGGTCAGTGTTAGCGTTGCTCGTCAGACTCATGTACGAGATGTGCACCGCCATGTTGTTGCGGATGGACTCGAGCAGATTAAAGAGCACCTCAGCGGAGATGTTGCGGCGTGGTGGAACAAAGGTAGCCACACCCACATTAGGCACAAAACCAAAGTAATTGCGGCTTGGTGGTAAGTCACCACGGCATAACGCTAAGAGGTCTGCAAGGTAGCTCGTAGGCGAGCACAGCTGTGGGTACAGAGGCTTAAAGTCAGAAGTGCGAATGTAGTACTTTAAGTGACGGTCGTAGGCCAGATTGACGCGAGGTGGCACCGCATCCTGCACCAGCTGGTGGTAACGCGCTAAGTCAAGCGAAGCCTGTGGTACAGAGATACCAAAGAACTCCACTAAATCGCGGCGGTTAATACGGCCATCGCAGCTTAAACGGAAGTCAATAAACTCCAGACGTCGCGCCTGATTCCACTTATTGACAATCTTGTTGTCAGATTGTGCGCCGTCCATTGCGACTGGCAGTGGAGAGCTTTTACTGGCTTTAATTGCCATACTTCACCTCAAAATCCGTCTATGTTCGGCACCGACAGCGCAACAGCCACTAGTAAAGCCTAAGCAGCATAGTAGTGGCGGACAATCTGCCCCTCAATCTAGAAGTAGGTTACATTACCGGATGCCTGTAGACCTCTGCTCTCCTGCTGACCCCACTGACAGAGACAAAAGAGCTTAAGGAACATCAGAGAAACAAAATGCCCGCACTACACAGTGCCAGCTAAGCAAAGCTAAGCGCAAGCTTACGCTTGCCTGCGCCTGTAGAGCACAGCTAAAGGGTGTGGGTGTAGCTGTTGAGGACATTGTTCCCAAGCACAGGTTATGCGGCCGCAGGCGTACCGCAAAAAAGACATACTTTGCAGCACTGCTCAGTGTGGTTTTTCTTTGGAAAGGACACAGCGGCTCTCAACTTACTGCTCAGTATAACACTTTAGTTCTAGGTTACATACTTTTTAGATGAGCCCTTCAGACCAAGCGCATAAAATCCTAAGAGCCGTTTTTTCCACCAAAAGCGCTTATATATGCGCTTATAGCGCCCTTTACCGCCAGTTTGCAGCTAAATGCTTCTTCCGCACTATACGTATTTGCGCTGCCGAAAATGAGCGCTAACGCACAGTCTTATACTAATGTTTGGCCCCTATCGCCTTAAATATACACATAGGCCATGGGGAACCAGTTCTGCTGCCCTAAAGCGGCGGGTTGCTGGGAAAAATCTGGCCTAAAAAGTGATCACACATTCCAGCGGTGCAGTGGCGATCATAGATCTATAACAGGTAGAGTCCGATATCTTATGGCCGTAGCTGACTATACTGATGTATTTAGGGAAAGCTTGGGGCAGAACGGGGTGGCAGTGGTGGAGGTGGTGCGGATCAGTGCAGCCAGAGCACAGGGAGCGCACAGGGCATGACTGCTGGTCCGCAGTACTCAAGCACAGCAGCGCAAGGAGCCGCAAAGGACGTGCTGGGTAGGACGTGTTAGGGCAGGACAGGACAAAAGGCCACGCTCTGACAGCATCTGTGCGTAGATCAGGGCAGAAGCAAGTGAGATGTAAGATAGCGCGGTGCCCCCTGTGCACAGCGCAGCTCGGCAAGGTCAGACTACTGCCCCCACTAAAAAGCAGTGACAGCATGGCAGCACATTAGGATGGCAAGGCCCTTAGGCCTTAGCCCTTAGAGGTACTGCAGGCAGAGGATATTCATGCCCGTCACGATGTCATCGCGGATCTTATCGGTGACCTCGATCTTTGGCATGAGCACGATCTCCGCTTCGTTGCTCAGACGGCGCTTTAAGCGGTCGGCTAAGGCTGGGCCTGACTTTAAGCTCTCGGAGTACACCACAATGAGGGCAGGATTGAGCACACAGGTAACCGCCTGTAAGGTGCGCACCGCTAAGTCGTTAGCGGCCTCAGGATCCAGCGGCAGGATGCCAATGTTGTTATACATTGGGAAGTGCTTCACCTCACCGGCAAGGCCATCACGCCCGCGAATCAAGGCACCGTTATAGCAAAAGGAGCAAACAGGGGAGCGGCCAGGCACTAAGGCTAAGCCACAAACGAACTCATACTGCGCGTGACGCTTAAAGGCACCCAGCGTCGCCGCATTGATGTCCGTCTCAAAGAACACCGGCAAATGGAAGCGGTTTTTCATGTGCTGCGCTAAGCGCTTAGAGAGCGGGTCACGGCGCAGGGCCGAAGCCATACGACCACCAATGGTATCTGAGGGCATGGAGATACCAATCATGGCGATCTTTGGGTAGCGCTCGATGTAGTTTTCAATGGCTACCTTAAACTCGTCGGTGTGCACGCTTTGTAAGAGCTCCTCACGGCGCTCAATGCACTCACCAAAGAGGTCGTGGATGGAGTAACCAGCGTAATCATGGCCACTGCGCTTATAGCAGGAGATGATCAGCACCAGCTTATAGGCAGCGTTAAAGTGGTAGGTAGTGGCAGGACGGCCCTTTAAGTTTTTGGTGCGGTTACCCTCTTTTACTTGGCCAGAGAGCACAAGGTTAGTGAGGAGCTTGTTAATGGTCACTACCGACAGGCCAGTCAATTCATTGAGGCGCGTAGCGGTAGCGACTTGCTCCTTATGCAGGGTACGCAAGACGATAGCCTTATTGCGCTCACGGATATCGTGGCTCATTAATAATTGCTTCAGCTCTTCCATTGCAGCTCCACATAATGTGATGTGCGGCGGCCATAGGCACCATGGACAAGCCCATAGTGCTGCTCGTAGCAGAATAGTATAGCTGAGGCCTTAGCAAAAAGCTGCTATGTAAGGCAAACGACAAGAAGTACGGCTGCCCCTATCGATGCTGTAGCACTAAGCTCCAGTGAGCTTACCCGCAAGCTTAAACCCCCGCTGGTAGCAAGTAGATCGGGACGTTTCTAGCTGCAAGTGGCACCTCCCCTGCAAATCTCTGGAGATGAGCATCTTTAGTCCCCTCGAGATGGTTTTATAGATAGTACGCCGCGCCTTGGCGGCCTACTTTAGGTTCGTGGGTAGGATCCGTGATCTCTGCCCCACCCAAAAGCCATACCCGAGAACTTAAACCACCGATAGCAGCAAGGTACTCTTGCTGCTGCCTGATGCTGCTATCCATCCATCCTGCAAGCTGGATATGAGTGCCTTCATCCCCCTTAGTGATGCAGTGAGATCGCTCTGAGATGTACAGTCCTCACTGAGGTTCGTGGTCATGCCCAAAAGCCACTCTCCTTGCAGGTACAGGCACCTGCGATCATATTGGCTCCCTATAGCAACGCTAAGGCAAAATATGATACTTTACACGGAGCCTGCCCTATCACAGAGTCACACGCCCTGTTGTCTGGAGATCGATATGACCACTACCACTGACTTTCATACGGTATTAACACAGTTCATCACCAAACTTCACGAGCCTGAATTTTTTGCCGGTTTTTGTGAATTCAACCATGGGCGTTAAGTTAGTGGTTCGCTTGGGGTAGTGAAAGAGGCATTTACAAGCCACTTAAATCGCGCTGGAAGGTGTTTCCAGTCTGGAAACACCGTTTAAGCGCTTTTGCTTAACTTAACGCCCATGGAATTCAACCGCGAATTTATCGACGCCGAGCAGGACTACCTGTCACTGGTTTCCCCAGGACGCCGCAAAAAGGTCAATGCGCTTTATGACTTGCTCCAACAGTCTGCGCCTGACCTCTTTAAGTTGTTCCAGCCCTTTCGCCCATCCTTAGGACTGCTTGAAAAGAAGCTCTTCCAGTCAGTACTAGACAAAGCTGAGCTCCTCAGAATGTGTGAGGAGCAGCAGAGTGACCAGATAACCGAAGTGCGCAATGCCTTGTGTCTGCAATTCGTGTTGGTGTTCTTTGAAAAGGTACGCTGCTACTTTGCCCAATTTGTTAGTAACCCAGAAGCCTTAGAGCTGCACCAGCCGTCAGCAGAAGAAAAGCGTTGGCTCACCCGCTTTTGCCTTGCCTACATCTTTGTGTCTCATGACACCGATTCTGCAATCTGGGACGAAACAGCTACCGAAGGCGGCAAAAGCTATCGCATCATCTTTAACATAGCGTTTCTTCAATGCTACCAAAAACTCGGTCACGTGCCATACAGCTAAGATTAGCTGGCACATGAGCAACAGGCACCTGAGCACAAGGCAGCTCTTTACGGCAGCACCCTGCCCCACAATAAGGGCAAACAGGGTTGAGCGGCGCTATCCTGCTCACGCTCACAGGTACTGCTGCAGCTGTCTCTTTGGGCAATGCCAAGGATACAGCTACAGCAGCAGTCTACGTCCCTTGCAGGTGACGGCAAAGCTGCCACTGACTGTGGCTTTTAGCCCCAAAGCCCCCCTAGCCCCTTATACCCCAATTGTGCAGCCTACAAAGGCTGAACTTTTCCTATGCAGGAGACCAATATGATAAGCGTTAGCAGTGACGAGGAGTTAGCCGCAGCCATTGCGAGCTTGCACCAGCCGGAGAGCTTTGTAGAGTTCTGTAAGCTCAACCAAGAGTTTCTTACCAACGATGCCGCCGACTTTGCTGAGCTTAACGATGAAAAGCGCAAAAAAGAGGTTAGCATCATCTACGGCATCCTGAAGCAACATGCGCCCGAGTACTACGATATGCTGTTGCCTTTTTGCAATACCTTAGGCCGCCTTGATGCTGATCTGTTCCAGCCTGTGCTACACAGCGTGCTGCACTACGCGCGGCTTTGCGAAACGCAGAGTGACAACCTCGAGCAGGCACGCAACACCATTTTCCAGCAAATCGTGCTGGCCCTCTTTGAAAAAGTGCGTCGTGACTTCGTGGCGAAATTTAATGATGACTTCCAAGCTATAGAGCAGTACCAGCCTTCAGCTGAGGAAAGTGTATGGTTAGCCCGCTATTGCCTCGCCTACATCATCATCTCGCACTTCACTGATCCTGCGATCTGGGACAGGCCTATTGCTGAGGGTAGCAAAAGCTATCGCCACTTTTTCGATGGCATGTTCTTAACCTGCCACAACAAAATCGGCCAAACAGTCACCAGCAAAGAGTAGGGTTATGATCAGGCTTTGTCTGTCGGCAGGCACAGCCACCCACTGTGCATCATCAGCAGCACGCGTGCTCTGTGTTAACAAGCGCGCTTTGTGCTGTGGGCTGGCCACCTCCCACAGCCTGAGACTTCACGCCTGCTTCCGCAGCAGCCGTATGCAGCGCCCCTCTTGTGGTTGAGACTGTGCCTCTTGCCTTGCCTCTGATTGCCACCAAAGCGAGGAAAGGCACAACATCAACGCTTAAACTTACTACAGTGACGAGGACAATATGGGCTATACCCCAATCACCGAGCAGAAATTGAATGAGCTCATTGCGCAATTTCACGAGCCTCAGTATTTCATCCCGTTTTGTAATAAATACGAGCCATTCCTCAACAGCGAGATCGACCAATTCACTAAGCTGGTGCCTGCGGAGCGGGTCAAAGATGTTAGCCGCATCTACTGTGCCCTTAAGCTTTATGCCCCCAAATACCTTGAGGGGTTGCGGCCTTTTTGCACGGCGTTAGGCCTGCTCGATGATGAATTCTTCCAGCCATTGTTATATAGAACCTTATCCCTCCAAACGGCTGGCGTTCATAAGCAGAAAAAGCAGGTGCAAAAAGAGAGCAATATCCTGTGTCTGGAAATTTTGATTGCCCTCTATAATCAAGCACGCCAAACCATAAGAGTCGCTTCAACCAACGACTTCGCGGAGTTCATGGCTCAGTACAAACCATCCGCTGATGACTTACTGTGGCTCGAGCGTTTTAGTGTAGCTTATATAATCATAGGCCACTTTGCCGACCAAACACTCTGGGGCACTTCTGCGCGCCTCAACACCACAGATTCCCCGAGCTTTAGCTTCCTATTTGGTAATTTAGCCATCACTTATTTCTACTTTATCCGCCCGCGCGAAGAAGCAGCCTCCAAAAAGTAGGAAGCTTAGGAACAAGTGATCTCATAAGTGACGGATACAAGGTTTAGTGATGGCCCCTACACCGCAAGATTCGCGAGATTAGTGGTGCAGGTGAGCCTGAGCTTATCTTAAGCTGAGGCACGCATGCTTGCCTTAAAATCCGTCATCTCTTAAATCAGTTGCTCCTTAGCAAGCAGGCTGTGCCACTAGGCAAGCATGACATCGTCAGCACATCCCCCCAAACCAAGTCCCACTCATACCTTTGACCATAAAGACATCAAGAGCATCACTTCTGCCTCTGCCGCCATCGAGGCCACAATAGCGCTCATCTCACGCTACGACTTGCTCCTGTACTCTCACTCCCCCAAGAACGGTCTCCAACCAGCATCCGCTATCCTTTGGCACCTGTGGCCATTGTCATGAGTGGGCAGCTGCACTACACTGCACCACCCCGCACCTCTCTCCCATTCCACCTATATCGCAAACGCCCCTTTCAACGCCTTGAGCACGAACGCCGCAGACTGCAGCTGCGTTCGCGCAGCTCACCTCACCCCACCTCAACCATTGAGGGACAGAAAACATGACTAAACAGCTTACCTGCTGTCAGTAAGATCCGCACAAGAGGAGCACAACCGCACCAAAGCCAACAGCGCCTTAGCAGCATACGCTACGGCTGAAGCTACGGCTTAGCTGTAGTAGCCATCCCCAAGGCTGCCCCCCTCTGCACAGGACACAGCCTCTCCCCGTACCAGCCTCTCCCGCCCCTTTGTTGGGGCTACCCTTTCCCCAAACTTTTTTCACGCTACCCCTTGCTATTTGCGCAGCCCTTACCTCATTTTATCCATTAGCATTGCTTATAAATTGTCGCCACAGCTTCTCCCCCTCCCCGCCAAAAGCCCCCTTATATTCACACTTTCTCTCTTCTTAGCAAGCGTTTACGGCGTTTTTCGCTTTATTAAAATTAATTTAATAACAAGGTTTATTAAATACAACTTTTCCCTCCCCTCTTCAGCCCCTCCTATCCCCACCCCTCTGCCCCTTTTATTGTTAGTTGTAACTAACTATTACCCCCGTGTTGTTTATCAACTTTTGTCAGTATATAAAGACAATCCATCTACTTTTTACTAAACAACCCACCCTCTTTTGTCAGGTGCCCCGCTCCCTTGCCGCGCCAAAATTTTGTGACGAACATCATATTTTATACAGCCTCACTGCACCTTTAGGCTGTTGTCAGGCTCTATCCCTTTGACTATAGTGAGCTGCAAGGAAAACACACCACTTCCTGTCGGGCACGACACCAATAAAGCCGTTAAATACCGGCTTTAGGGGACAACAAACTGGTATGTCAGTTTGTTTTTTGGTGCCAGTGCAGCTTAGTCCTAAACATTAGAGTCGCTACCGCTCAAGAACAGGCCATCTGTGCACTTATGGTGCGGACAACTTCTTGGGCGCGTTTAGCTTTTGGCAGCAAAGACCATTAGTAAACGTGCAGCGCTCTAGAGACTAGGATCACGTGACAGCGCGGGCGTGTCTCACTGTCACCGAGAGCTAAAGCAGCCGTGCTGTTGTAGATCTCACCTCCCCCATGGCTGATAAGAGGGGCAACGCCCTCTCTTTTTGTAGGACGGCCATGGTAGTAGCAGGACTTACTTGTCTTAGCTACGAGGCCGCAGCCATCTCTTGTTGTGGTGGCTTACGTGGCAGTTTACTTTGAGCGTTTTTCCTAAAAATGAGGATGTCACTCCTCAGTTACAGCGCTCAGCACATGCTTTTAGTTAAGGCGTGGCAATCGTTAGGAACGTCTCATACCAATCGGCGCCTTCTACCTTTGCCCCTGATGCACCTACTCTTGTTGTGGCTTACACCTCCTTGGCGAGGCCTAAGATCACTTTGCCTCTTCCGCTACCTGAGCCACCTCGTAACGGAAGTTATTGCACTCCGTCGCGGAGCTGACGGACGGGCTATCAGTTGTTTGCTGTCTTTGTTTGCTGATGCCCACCAGAGTAAGCACCATCCTTATCTCAAAGCGCTTAGCGTATGTAATGATTGGTTGCATGCAAAAGGAGCCTACTTTGCTTCAGATTAGATTACACGGTCGTGGCGGCCAAGGTGTAGTTACCGCTGCCGAAATGCTCTCCTTATCAGCATTCTTAGAAGGCCACTGCGCTCAAGCCTTCCCTAGCTTCGGTTCTGAAAGAACCGGTGCCCCAGTGGTTGCTTATGCCCGTATTGACGATCAAGAGATCCGCACCCACGAGCCTATTTTGATGCCAGACGCTGTGGTCGTGCAGGATCGTACCTTATTAGGCGCCATCGACGTTTTTGGCGGCTTAAGCGAGACGGGTTTTGCCATCATCAACTCTGCCGAGAAGCCTGAAGAGATCGTACCAGAGCTCGTTAAGAAGCTGCCTGCCGGTCACGTCTTCACGGTACCTGCTACTGACTTTGCCATGCAGAAGATTGGTCGCCCATTACCAGGCGCCCCAATGTTAGCGGCCTTAGCTGCTGTCACTGGCATCTTCAAGTTAGAGTCGGTGCAGAAGTCTTTCCAGACTCGTTATCCAGGCAAGGTCGGTGATGCCAACGCACAAACCGCTGCCTTAGCTTATGAGTACATCATGAACGTCAAGAATGGAGGCGCAAATGCTTAAGCAAATCGAAGGTTCTCTGGGTATTGCTGAAGCCGTCGCGTTATGCCGTCCTGGCGTAGTCTGCGCCTATCCTATTTCCCCACAAACCCACATCGTGGAAAACGTGGGTAAGCTCGTCAAGGAAGGCAAGCTCAAGCAGTGCGAGTTCATCAACTGCGAGTCTGAGTTCTCCGCCCTCTCCATCTCCATCGGTGCTAGCGCCGGTGGTGTGCGTACCTATACCGCTACCGCCTCGCAAGGCTTACTGTTCATGGCTGAGGCTGTCTACAATGCCTCCGGCTTAGGCCTGCCAATCGTCATGACCGTGGCCTCCCGTGCTATCGGTGCGCCAATTAACATTTGGAACGATCACTCCGATTCCTTATCTCAGCGTGATTCTGGCTGGTTACAGCTGTTCTGCGAGTCCAATCAGGACGCCGTCGACACCCACATCATGGCCTTTAAGATCGCCGAGCAAGTCGGCCTGCCGGTGATGGTGTTAATGGATGGCTTCGTCTTAACCCACGCTTTTGAGCGCTTAGACATCCCATCCCAAGAGCAGATCGACTCCTTCTTACCTGAGTACCAGCCAAAAGAGTTCTTAGATCCTAAGGAGCCTATCTCCATGGGCGCCATGGTGGGCCCAGAGGCCTTCACCGAAGTGCGCTTACTCCAACAGCGTAAGATGTACAAGGCTCTTAAGGTCATCGAGGATGTGACCAAAGAGTACCGCGCCTTAACCGGCCGCAACAGTGGTGGTTTACTTGACTGCTACAACTGCGAGAACGCCGACGTTAAGCTCATCATCGCTGGCTCCTCTGTGGGTACCGCCAAGGATGAAATCGACAGACTGACGAAGCAAGGCTACAAGGTCGGTATCATCTCCTTAAAGGCCTTCCGCCCATTCCCTTACGACGCTATACGTGCAGCTATCGGCGACACCAAGAAGGTTGCCGTCTTAGAGCGTGCCTTCTCCTTTGGTGCTCGTGGCATTATCGCCCCAGAAGTCGAGCGTGCTATGCGCGGCACTGGCTGTGAGATCCACACCGCCATCGCTGGCTTAGGTGGTCGCGCCGTCTTAGGTTCTACCATCAAGCGCATTGCTGACATGGCCTTAAATGACCAGTTCAAGGATGAGGTCACTTGGGTTGATGTTGATGCCAAGATGCTCAACAGCTACTTAAAGGACTCCGAGAACGTCACCTTTGCTGAGGGCCCTATCTCTGATAGCGCCGTCATTGATTCGGTCAAGGGCAAGGCTTAGTTGGGGAGAACGCAATGTTAGATAAGATTGAATTTTATCAGACTGGTTCCAATACCATTGGTAACCGTCTCTTAAACCCTTCCATGCGCACGACCCAAGCGGCGGTGGATCGTCCAAACACCTTAACCTCTGGTCACCGTGCTTGCCAAGGTTGCGGTGAGGCCTTAGGTGCCCGTACTGCTATCGATGCGGCGATGCGCGCTACCGATGGCCAGCTCGTTGTGTGCAACGCCACGGGCTGCCTTGAGGTGTTCTCCACCCCATATCCAGAGTCAGCATGGCGCCTGCCATGGATCCACTCTCTGTTTGGTAACACCGCTGCTGTGGCTACTGGTTTAGCTGCGGCCGCTCGTGTCCGTGCGGAGAAGTATGGCACCAAGCCAGTACGTGTTATCGCCCAAGGCGGTGACGGTGGTACCACCGATATCGGCTTTGGCCCACTGTCTGGTATGTTTGAGCGTAACGACGATGTGCTCTACATCTGCTACGACAACCAAGCTTACATGAACACTGGTGTGCAGCGTTCCTCTGCTACCCCACCTGCTGCTCGTACTGCTACGACCCAATTAGTCGGTGAGCAACCAGGCGCTGATTGGGGCAAGGGTAAGGACGTGCCTTTAATCGCCATGGCGCACGGTATTCCTTATGTGGCTACCGCTACTGTGGCTGACCAGCGTGACCTCGAGTACAAGGTGAAGAAGGCCATGTCCTACCATGGTGCCCGCTTCATCCAAGTGCTGGTACCTTGCCCATTAGGCTGGGGTGCCGCTTCTGGTAGTGCTGTGACCATCTCCCGTTTAGCGGTGGAGACCGGCTTCTACCCAGTTTACGAGGCTGAGTACGGCAAGATCACCTCGGTGTGCAAGATCAAGGACAAGCAGCCTGTCATCAACTTCCTGAAGATGCAGCGCCGTTATGCTCACTTAACCGGCAAGAAGGCTGATCCAAAGGTCTTAGAGCGCATTCAAGCGATGTGCGACGAGAACATCAAGGATTTCGACCTCTTAGGTGACGATATTCCTGAGACCGTGCCAACTGCCATTCAGGCTTACGAGCGTCAAGAGCTGGTTTAAGAGGAGGCCACCCCATCATGATGACGAAACCATTTGCCACAACTCTGGATCCAGCGACTTCGCTTGAGAACCACACTGGTTCGTGGCGTACCTTACGTCCAGTGAATGTCTTCAAGCTGCCACCTTGCAACAAGCAGTGCCCAGCTGGTGAGAACATTCAACAGTGGCTGTACTACGCAGCTGAGGGTGACTACGAGCACGCATGGCGCGTCTTAGTTGAGAACAACCCACTTCCAGCTTGCATGGGTCGTGTTTGCTACCACACCTGCGAAGGTAAGTGCAACCGTGGCTTCTTAGATGAGAGCGTGGGTATCAACTCCGTCGAGCGCTTCTTAGGCGACTACGCGATCTCCCACAACTTAGCTTTCAAGAAGCCAGCTCGTGAGACGGGCAAGCGCGTCTTAATCATTGGTTCGGGCCCTGCTGGTTTATCTGCTGCCTACCATCTGCGTCGTTTTGGCCACACTGTGCACATTGTGGAGATGGCCAAGCAAGCTGGCGGTATGATGCGTTATGGCATTCCAGTGTACCGTCTGCCACGCGAAATCTTAGACGCTGAGATTCAGCGCATTCTCGACATGGGCGTGACCATTGAGTACAACCACAAGGTGGAAGACGTCTTAGCCGAGAAAGAGAACGGCAAGTACGATGCGGTGATCATGGGCATGGGTGCCAGCCTGTCGTCCAACGTCAACATTCCATCGGGTGATACCACCCACATCATGACCGCCTTAGACGTGTTAGAGAAGGTGTCCACTGACGGTGACATCCAGATCGGCCGTAAGGTTGCGGTATATGGTGGTGGTAACACTGCTGTGGACGTGGCTCGTTCGTTACGTCGTTTAGGCGCTGAGCCAATCATCGTGTATCGTCGTAACCGCGATAAGATGCCAGCCAACGAAGAAGAGATGGATGGCGCTATCGAGGAAGGCATTCAGGTTAAGTGGTTAACCACCATTACTGAGGCTCAAGGCAGCAACCTGAAGATTGAGAAGATGGCGCTTGATGACAAGGGCTATCCACAACCTACCGGTGAGTACGAAGATCTGCCTGCTGACAGCGTGGTGCTGGCTATTGGTCAGAATGTTGATCTGTCGCACTTAAAGAGCATCCCTGGCTTAGAGCTGCAAAAGGATGCGGTGACGGTTAACACCACCACCTTTGAGACCACGGTGCCAGGCTTATTTGCCGCTGGCGACATGGTTCCAGGCGATCGTACTGTGACTGCTGCCATTGGTATGGGCAAGCATGCAGCGCGTGGTGTGAACGGCTTCTTAACTGGCCGTCCATACACGAAGATGGAGAAGCATCCAGATGCGCGCTTTGAGGACATGCACCCTTACTACTACAGCGATGCGCCAAAGAAGATTCGTCCACAGTTAGAGCTGGCACGTCGTACTTCGACCTTTGACGAGGTGCAACACGGCTTAACTGAGGAGAACGCCGTATTTGAGGCTCGTCGTTGCTTATCCTGCGGTAACTGCATGGAGTGCGACAACTGCTATGGTGTGTGCCCAGACAACGCCATTGTGAAGCTGGGTCCTGGCAAGGGCTACGAGTTCAACTACGACTACTGCAAGGGCTGCGGCGTGTGCGCTCAAGAGTGCCCATGCGGTCACATCGAGATGGTTCCAGAGAAGATCTAACGATCTCTGTAAGATCCAACGGTCTCTACAAGATCGAACGATCTCCTTTTAGGATTCTCAGTCGCAGGAGCAGTCGATGATGCTAACTCAAATTGCTCTCTTGTCGCTGCCGCCTGCGGTTGAGTTTTGCAATCTGAAGTGAAGTCAGGGAGAACCTCTCTGCTGAAGCGGGTTAAGGGCTATGCAAGTAGCTTTTATCCCGCTTTTTTACTGCCTGCAAGCAAGCGCGCCTCAGCAGGAAACACCTAAGAGTGCGGACGGCCACCACGTATGCGACCACAAATATGCACCAAGGCATGCGCTCAGGGTAGCGTTGTACCGTGGTGCTCCTTGGTGCTCTCTGCCTGCACCCGCGCTGCGCCCTTCTGTAGCTACCACCAGCAGCCACTGGAGGTGACGCTCACACCTTTGAGCGTACACAGCAAACAACCACAAGTAGGCTCCCGCTGTAAGTTAAGTCTCTGCCTCTGGTCTCCGCTGCGCTACAAGCAGCACGCCAGTGCCTTATCTCCCAAAGAAGCTGCGTTTCCCCCTTCAGATCTTGGGGATAAGACAACTGCTGCTGAGCATAACAACCTACCACCATCACCGTCTTTTCCTTGTCCTGACACCTACCTTAAGCCCGCCTCCCACCGCCTCATATTCTTGTACTCACAGCGCCTGCACTCTGCCTGTATGACAACCCAAAAAACCCGCTGACGCTCTGCCTTGTGCTCAAGCCTGACTCTTGCCTCTTTCTTGTGCAACCGCGTAACAATCTGCCTTTGAGGGCAGCCCACCTCTGGCAGAATCAGCTACAATGTTCTAATGCCCGTTGGCAAAAGCAAGTGCTGTTTATAGTTTAGGATCACGCTATGTGTGGATATAGCATCATAGGCAAACCGTCTCTGCGGTTGAAACAGAAGCTGCTCTGTGGAGTAGGCTTAGGCATGCTACTATCCATAGCTTACTCCACTGCCTTAGCGCAAGACTCTACGTCAGCGTTATCCTCCGTAACTGCCGCTACCTCAGCTGCTGCCCCGACAGCCACCGCCCTCCAAAGTTCCCCTACCACCACGCTTCCAGCAGCTACCACCAACACTGAGAACAACCGCAAGTTACCGCCTTGCTGTCAGCAAGTGCTCAGCGCCAGCCGCGATAACTCTAACTCCCCGAGAAATATGCGCATCTCCAATTGTGATGACTTTGATCGTGCGCAGCAAGCAGCACCAGAGTTAAACTTTGGCAGCAATGGGCAAGCAGAGATCACGGGTGGCACCACCGTAAGCAGCACTAAAACTCGTACTGCCGCCGATATCGGCTCCATGCCTTGCTGCCAAGAGCTAGATGACTTAAGCACGGCGCGGTTGCAACGCGGCCTCGAATACTTAGCCCAATCCGGCCAGCAACTCGGTACTAAGGTAGCCAACCCCCACGCAGCTATTACAGCTGCCCAGCAACGCGCACAAGCCCTACAACAAGACCTTGCTGCCCCTGCTACCATCACGCCTGACAATAAGAGCGCCACTAAGCAGCCTTATGTTGCGGATTACCAGCTCTCTACCAACCTGAAGCACAGCCATTAATCCCCACCGCAGGGCGCATCTGTCCCCTGCCTGCTTGCTCGCCTTTACCTGCTCTTCCCCATTCTTTTATCCCGCCTCCAACCGTGATTGCGCCCTCTTAAATCACGGTATGGTCACATTTTGCAAAAAATCTTCATACAGACACGGTGTTTCTCTTTACAAGGCTGTCATACTGCTTAGTAATTGAGGATTGTCATGTTCATTTGCTTAGGGAGAGGCGCCATGACAGCAACTATGCACACCCGTAATAGACTGATCGCAGCAGGCCGCAAGATGCTAAAGCACACGCTGGCTGCCGGACTCTTTGTCTGTACTTTAGGGCTCACTGCCGTCAATGCCGAGGTGCTGGAAACCAGCTTCTTTAAGGTCGACCTAGGCACGCAGTGGAAGCCTGTTGGCGAAATGCAAAACACCCCACACTCGGTCAACATCAATCTGCACAATGATACTGCGCGCAGCTCGGTTAATGTGGTAGTCGGTGCGGCGCAAATCGAGCCGCGCGAGTTATTGCGCCAATTGCAAAATGCTCTGGAGAACCAAGGCGCCACTGTCGGCCCGATTGAGAAGCAAAACACGTGGAGCTACTTTGGCTATAACCTCAATGGCTTAGGCGGTTATGCCTGCTCAACCACCGATGGGAAAAACATCTCCAGTATCATCATTATGGGCAACCCTAAAGAGGGCCTCGATCTGGTGCGCTCCTTTACTGACTGCAACGAGGTACTCTTCCCGCCTCTTTAAAGCTCAAGGTGCGACGTCGTAAACTCCATCTCATACACTGCTGCCACTGCGCTGACAGCCATACCACAGACACTGCCGTGCTGTAGTGGTCAGTGATCCCACCGTTTGTTACCCTCCTACCGCACGCCCCTCACTCCCGCTTCTTTGTCCCCACGAACTTTGAGTGCCACTGCTGCCACGGCAGCATTGGCGCTACAGCGCCTTATTCTCAAGACAGCTCTAACTACCCACGCAATGTTGATGAGGCTACGGCGTTTGAATAAGCAGCTCTCCTTTCTTCGCCTCCAAGCAGCCGTCAAGACGCATACTATCCTCTGGGGCAAAGAATAACTGCAAGGAGTGATCAGCAACTTTAACCGCTGAGCCACTTTTGCCCCGCGTCATGTCCTTATCCCACTTGTTAAGCAGCGGCTGCACCACCTCAGCCTTAGCCGTAGAA
Source organism: uncultured Succinivibrionaceae bacterium (assembly GCA_949286015.1). Lineage (GTDB taxonomy): Bacteria > Pseudomonadota > Gammaproteobacteria > Enterobacterales > Succinivibrionaceae > Anaerobiospirillum. Next base: position 41,126 of record CASEBB010000024.1, read on the forward strand.
AGCAGCCATGGCCCCTCACTTGGTACCCGCCGTGTTGTAATGCGTCCCCTGATATCGTCCTCACTAAAGAAACGATAGTGCGAAAGCTCTGTCCATGAGTCTAAGAGCTCAGAGAGGATCTGCTCTTGACGCGCATTCGGGACGAGGTCGACCACATCAGTAATATAGACCGCACCACAAGGATAGCGGCTATCAATCACAGCATTGACGTAGCGCCCTCGCAGCTTATAGCTCAGCTGACGAAACTCCAGCGCCTGTGCGGCTGTAAGCACGTCGCTGTAGCACACCTCTTCATTGAACTCGCGGCGTAAATCCCAGATGTTCTCCCGCTCCACATATTGCGACTGCAAGTTTAAGCGCGATGGCTTATCCGTAAGCACCGGCACCAGCGTCCCCTCTTGCCGCGCGATATCGCCCAACATCAAATGCGGCACTTGCACCTGTAACTGCTTAGAGTAATTAGCGGCTTGATAGACAGAGTTGACCACATCCGCTGGCAGCGGGCGCATGGAGATCGCTCCTGATTGCAACTCGTCGCGGCGGTCACCTAAGAACCACATCTGCAAGATAGGCAGGGCCTGCCCTGCTGCTACCAGTAAACGGCAATCGTAAAAAGCGGTACTCTGTGCGGCCATGGTGTTATTGGCAAGGAGCTTTTGTGCAGTCGCCCATGCCATGCTATCGCTTTGTTTGCCATTAGCGGGACAATAGCCAAAGATATGATGTAAGGCTAAAGCTTGAGGACGGCTATAACGGTAGCCACCTCCGATAGGCTGAAAGAGGTTGCTGTTACGCGGGGAGCAGACTAAGAGGAACTGATCGTTATAGCGCACGCGAAAGATATAAGCGCACGAGAGCCGCAGCGCATATGACGACAAGGATGTGCTCAGGGCATGAATCTGATGCTGCGTGTGTTTTAACGCCGTCAAACTCTTCCACATGGCAATGTCACTCTCCTGCCACCAAAACATTGATTGCTCTGTGGGCCGTAAGCTTATGGCCCAGCTTAGAGTGCTACCAGAACACTTCACACTCTAAGCAGATCAGATCCATTTGCAGCCACAGCCAGCGTCAACACCTGAAAAGGTGCGGAATGCATCCTTGCTGTGTAGGACTAAATGGCATTATACACGCGCCCAAGTAGGCAGTAATGGGGCCTCTTGCGTGCTATGCCGCAAATTCGCCCAAAGAACCAAAAGCGCCTAATCTCAAGGCTACAACACCGAGCAACACCTCCGCAAAGGCGGTAAAACTTCAATTTAGGAGCAATAAAGCGTGTTAGGAGGGATGAAGGAAGGAGAGGCGGAAGGGAAGACAAGCAGCAACGATCGCTGCATGGCTGGCAGGCTTGATGTCAGAATGGTAGAACAGGCACCGCCAAGCGGCAACGCCTCAGGACGCACCAGCTTGGCAGGTGGAGACAATGCAAAAGATCAGAGCCGTGGATCTTAGGAAAGAGTAAGCTAATAAGTGACGGATGTAGTGGTGCGTGGTTGCACCGTCCCACCTCGAGATAAAAGGTGCCAGCGAGCCTGAGCCTATCTTGAGCTGGGCATGCGTGCGTGCGTGCCCTAAATTCCGTCATTTATTAAGTCAGTCGTTCCTTACTTGCGGCCCATCCCCATGCCCATGCCGCAAGCCTTACCGGCTACAGCTAAGCCACCAATCTTGGCAGCTACACCCACCAGATCCTTTGGCAGATTCTTACGGGCTGCGGCCTTATCTTCGGCCGAGACGTACTTGTACGCAGTAAAACCGATCACCACGCCCACAGCCACACCGGCTAAAAAGGTCTTGTTCGTCAGGAGAGTAAACATAGAGACACCTAATAACAACCAACCAACCACAAAAGCACTGGGGGCAGTAAGCGCCAGTTTCTTTTACTGGCCGCCTCTACCCCCTGAAAATAGCGCACAGCTCGCCGCTAACAAGCAAGCTGCTAAGAGGCTACCTTAGTTAGCCCTGAGCGCCGTTTTGCTTTTGCTGCTGCTCTGCAATTAAGTCCTCTAAGCGCTCCTTTTGAGCCTCTAAGTCCTCTAAGGTCAGCTCAGAGGAGGTGTCCTCACAAGCAGTAGCACCGTCAGCGTTGTTAGCGCCCACACCTAAGCCCTGCAACTTGGCCTCGATTTGCTCCTTGTGGGAGCTGACAAACTTGTAGCCCACTAAGCCCACAACGACGCCAGCGGCAAAACCGATTAAGAGATTACGATCAAAGACCATGATAAACCTCGCCAGAAAACATACGGCCAGTTAGCTGGCCAGTGCTAAAAGGGAAAAGCGCGAGCCCCTGACCGCAGTGCGTACATCTAACACTGGGCTTGGTAACTTAACAGGGACTCGCACCAGAAATCGTGTCTAACTTATGCCAAAGAGCCTCAGCATTAGTCTCAGCATCAGCTTAAGCCTAAGCCTGCTCGGTAACGGTAGTGGCAGCGTGCTCATGTTCCCGCGCCTGCGCCTCATTCTCCGCCGCCACGCGCTGGGCCATGGCATACGAAGCGGCATCAGCCTCAGCCTCTTTTTCTGCGAGGCTTGGGCCTAAAATGGCACGTGGCTTTGGGGCACTGAGTACACGCGCACTATTGAGCACCACACCTAAAGTCGAAGCATTGTGCACAATGGAAGCAAGCAGTGGATTGATAAAGCCTAAGGCACCCATCATCATTGCCGCCGTATTCACCGCAATGGTCACGGCAAAGTTTTGGTGGACAATGCGCATGGTGCGCTGTCCTAAGGCAATGAACTGTGGCAGTTTGAGTGGGTCTTCACTGTTAATGGTGACGTCGGCCGTCTCCATGGCCGTATCCGTGCAGGAGGTACCCATAGCCACACCAATATCAGCATAGGCTAAGGCAGGGGCGTCATTGATGCCATCACCGACCATTAACACCGAGCTGTGACGCTGTAAGTTGGCCACAAAGGAGGCCTTATCCTCAGGCATCACCTCAGCTTTGTAGGTGTCTAAACCTAAGCTGTGGGCAATCTTCGCAGCTGTAGCCTCATTGTCACCGGTCAGCATCACGATCTCTTCAATACCGGCATAGCGCATACGGTTAATCGCGCGCTTGAAGTCGGTACGCACAGGATCAGAGGACTCAATCACCCCGACTAACTTGCCATTAGCCGCGACGTAAATGAGGGAGCCGGTTTCGCTGACGCGCTTGTCGACATACTCATTGATGCCGCTCACCTGACGCTCTTGCATAAAGGTACGGGAGCCGACTAATAAGGTACCACCGCTAAACTCGAGGTAAGGGCCAATCTCCGCCTCAATACCACGGGCAATCACATTACGGGTATCGATGTGGTGTGGCACCTCCAGCTTACGCTTTGCGGTCTCCTCTAAGATGGCAATGGCCATTGGGTGCGAGCTGTGAGCTTCGGCACTGGCAGCTAAGGCTAATAAGGTATCAACCTTTAAGTCAGCAGTGGTCGTGACATTTACCACCTCAGGGTGGCCCTTAGTGATGGTACCGGTCTTATCTAAGACCACCGTATCCACACTGGCTGCCTGCTCAATAAAGCTACCGCCCTTCACCAGCACACCGTCTTTGGCCAGACGGGAAATAGCAGCTGACATCGCTGTGGCCGTCGAGAGCTTTAAGCCACAAGAGAAGTCGATAAAGAGCATGTTGAGCACACGCTGCAGATCGCGAGTAACCAAATACACAACGGCAGCGGCAATAAAGGACACCGGCACCAGAGAGGTTGCCATCTTGTCAGCGTAGTTTTGAATTGGCGCGCGGCGGTTTTGCGCGTCCTCAACGAGGTGCACGATACGGGCAATGGAGGTGTCATCACCAACCTTTTCCACGCGTACCTCGATCTCGCCTAAGCGGATATTGCTACCGGCAAAGACCTTATCACCGACCTTTTTGGCCACAGGTGCCGACTCACCCGTGATAGCAGCTTGGTCGACGGCCGCTTGGCCCTTTACGATCTCACCATCGACGCAAATCTTTTCACCATCGTGAATGGAAACGATCATGCCTGGCTTGACCATCTCCACAGGCACCTTGCGCTCAAAGCCGTTAGCATCACGCAGCCACACTTCTTGCGCGTCTAAGGAGACCAGATCAGTGATGTTCTTGCGCGCCTTTTTCGCCGCTAAGGTGGTTAAGCCCTCAGCAAAGTGCGAAATGGCCAGCAAGCTTAAGGATGACTCTGGCTTCTTGGCTAATGAAGAGTACAGAAAGTTCCACCATACCTTCGCAGGGCTCCATGTGAAGGAAGTGGTGGCTACTTCCAGAGCTGAAACAAATCGTGCATACTAG
>CASEBB010000025.1 GCA_949286015.1 uncultured Succinivibrionaceae bacterium
GGCATTGAGGATCTCCCACACCACCTTAAAGGCATCGCTATTGGCCAGAGCCGAGGCGGGATCCTTGAGGTTGTGGGCAATCACCGGAATGATGACGTAACCCTCTTTCTTGCTAGGGGCGGTACGCATCACGCGTCCGACAATTTGCACCACTTCCACCGGTGAGCGACGTGGTGTGAGCAAGGCCACAGCATCTAACGCTGGGACGTCCACACCTTCGCTTAAGCAGCGCACATTAAAGAGGATGTTGCACTGGTTCTCACCAGGATCGGAGCGCAGAAACTGGAGCTTTTCCTCCTTTTCCATGGCGTTCATGGCGCCATCGACGTGCTCACAGTGGCAAACAAGGTCGTGGCTGTCCACAAAGAGGAACTCTTCACTTGGGTCTTGGTGCGCGGCAATAGCCTGTGCACCTTTACTCAAGACCCGCTGACGGTATTGCGTAATGACTTCAGAGAAGTACTGTGCGTACTCCTTTGAGGAGACAATGTTCTCCTTGTTGACGTTGTCCTTCATGCCAGCTGTGGTGATGCGCTGGGCATAGGCAACAGCACGGCGAATTGGCTGCGCATCGGACTCATCTTGGCTTAAGATGCCAAACTTGTTGAGGGACTTCCACAGGCCAATGGCACGCGCTGTGTTTTGTGCCGAGAACTGCTCTAACTCCTCCGAACTCATGTCGACTGCACCATCACGCACAAGGATGATGACCTTGTAGTCGACCAAGCACCCTAAGGCTACCGCTTGCTCAAAGGTCAGAGAGTAGAAGACTGGGCCAAAGACGTTTTCATCATCCATGGAGTAGATGACGGCCGAGTTCTCCTCAGCTTGCTTCTTTGGGGCAACGCCATAGACCTTTGGCGTGGCAGTCATGTACAGACGCTTGCGGCCTTGGACGTACTCTGGGTTGTGCACCAGCGTGAAGTAGGTTTCGCCGTCTGGGGTGCGGCATCAGCAGCGTCATCTTGAGGTAAGCCCCCTAAAGTTGGCTGGTCATCCGCTGGCTCAGCAGCTTTTTTCTCTGCAGCCTCATCATTAAGCAGGTAAGCACCTGCGGTGTGGTGCGCCTCATCGCTGACAATGAGATCAAACGCAGGAAGCTTCAGCTCACCCTCGAGCACCTGTGCGCGATGCACCACATCCAGCGACTGGTAGGTCGAAAATACCACCACTAAGCCCTGCTGTGGCTGCTTTTGCTGCATCGCTAACGCCTTAGCGACACTGCGAGCTAACGCATGCTCATTGGTGGTAGCAGGGTAGAGCAGCTCATTGCGTGCTAAGACGTTCTCGTCAGCCTCGATCTCGTTCTTACTGGCCTTCTTGTAGCTGACCTTATTATCCGAGCACACAGGGATAGCGAGCATTGGCAGCTGAGGTTTTGCTGCGCCTGTCTCTCAGCAATGCGCAGCGCGGTAAAGGTCTTACCCGTACCACAGGCCATAATGAGCTTACCGCGTGCGTAGTCCTTAAAGCCGTTAATGGTGTTGGTGACGGCCGTCTGCTGATATGGACGCAACTGCCGCTTGGGCAGCGTCGAGACCTGATTAGACTGAAGATACTGCGCCCAATCGATCGGGAATTGGCGTAAGGTCTCCAGAGAGATGATCTGCAGTGGCTTTTCTTGATTGGCCACCTGCTTTTGCGCGTGACTATTGAGGCCGCGATTGGAGGCAAAGAGCAGACGTGAAGCAAAGAAAGGCGTGCTGGAAACGCTCAAAAAGGTCGCCAGATCTTTCATGCTCAAGGCAGAGTGCTCGCGATAGAACTTGCACTGGATCGCCACATAGGCCGCGCCATTTTGCGGTTCACGCAGCGTGGCCACTAAGTCGATGCCGGTATCAACCTCACTGACACCGAGCTCTGGATGCTCTTGCTGCCACTCCTTGTAAGTTTGCACCTGCGTAAAGAGCAGCTGATATTGCGGCACCTTGAGCAGCACTTGCTGAATAAGGCCCTCAAAGCGGTTACCCAAATCGCGCGAGGTGGCTGCCATATCGCGATAATGCTGTAGCAGCTGATCAAAGGCTTGGCTATTATCGCTGTCTTGCTGATCGGCCTTCTTTACTTCCTCCGAGGTGGCTGCGATCTCTTCTGCTGTAAAAGGCGTTGATGCCTCTGTCGTGACGCTCTCAGTAAAGCCTTGATGGGCAGGTTGAGCCTTGGCTTGCGCTGCTGAGGATTGCTTGCTCTCTTGCGCGGTGGTGTCGAGAATACCCAGAGTATTAGCAGCGTTAACTGGAGAGTGCTGATCGGACATGGCGATATTTCCTGCAAGAAGCCGAAAGCGTGACAAATGAGCAGCAAGCTCTGCTCTGGCTCAATTTTACAGGATGCACGGACCAATAAGCACTCTCAAAGGACGAGAGCGTTTTTCCCCTTGTTCCTGCAAAGTTGCTATGAGCTTGCAAGCAAGCACACCGCATCAGGATGAATCGCTGGGCTAAGAGTTATTGCCCCCGCTTGGCACTAACTCCGCTAAACATCAGTAAGCGTCGCTACCGCGACGTACCTCTAAGGAAGGATAGCTACTGGCAAGTAGCTTTGCTCACACATGGGAAAACACTCTCCAAGGAACCGCTGCGCACCTACCCTCTATCACTCAGCACACTTACTTAGAAGATACCCTCGCACTCCGTACCAATCAGCGTACAGGTGCTGCTCATCAGCTCATTAATGGCAATGGTGAAATTGTTCATATAGGAGTTAAGGCTGAGCATCAGCACGAATAAGCCAGTGGTCATGGAAATGGCAAAGCCCATGGAGAAGACGTTTAACTGTGGTGCAGCACGCGTCATCACACCAAAGGTAAAGTTAATGACCAAGAGAGCGCAAATGGCGGAAATAGACATCGATAAGGCACTTTGGAACATGAGCGCACCAAAGTAAATAATGCCCGTCAGATGTGGCGGCGTAAAAGCGCCAGGGGCAATAGGTAAGGTCTCAAAGCTCAGCAAGAGCAAGCGAATAAAGACCAAATGCCCATCCACCGCAAAGAACACTAAGGTCGTCAGCACCGTAAAGAACTGACCGACTACTGGAGCATTAGTACCGGACACAGGATCGACCAGCGAGGCAAAGCCTAAACCGGTTTGCATAGCCACGGCCTGACCAGCCAGCACAAAGCATTGGGCTAAATACTGGGTAATAAAGCCAATACCAGCGCCAATAAAGACCTGACTAATGGTGGTGATGATACCCAGACCCGAGAAAGCCTCGATCTCGGTGTTAACCGCTGGGATATTTGGCAAAAAGCAAAAGGTGATCGCAAGGGAAATCAGAGCGCGCACGCGCATCGGCACAGCGGCGCCAGAAAAGGCCATGGCCGTCATAAAGAAGCCACCGATACGACATAATGGCCACATCACGGAGTTTAGTGAGGTGAGCATCAGCGGCTCTAACCATTCTGCGCCCATAATCTCTGCGCCTCTTACCTACTGTGAGCTGTGCGTACCTACTGTCTGTAAGCTCAGCTGTAAGCTGTGCTTGCTTACCTAAAGTGGACGGTGCGGCGTTAACCAATGACCGAAGGTATCTGGTGCACCAGCTCCAAAAAGAACTCGATGATCTTATTAAGGCCCCAGTGGGCACCCCACATAATACCCAAGATGGTAACGATAAGACGTGGTAAGAAGGACAGGGTTTGCTCGTTAATGGAGGTTGCGGCTTGGAAGATGGAGACGGATAAGCCGACAATCAGCGAGGGGAGAATGGAGGCGGAGACGAGGACGGCGACTAAGCCCAGAGCTGAGCGCACGATATCCACAAATACTTCTGGTTGCATTGCCAAATCCTCTGTCTTTATCTGAGGCGCTTTTGCTTTTATGTATGCTGCATGCTGCGCACGTACAAGGCTACAGCAAATGGGTTGATGTGCGGGGTAGTAGCGGCTGGCTATGGGGCGCTAGCGCGTCTTATTCCAAGGTAGGACTGACGCCACCTCTGCTCTGCGTAGTGGCTCACCTCAGGGATTAAGCGGCGCTCTCGCGCCACTTATGGGAAGAGGTCGATACCCCGCTGCGTTTGGCTAATTCCTAAGCGTCAGGCCGGTGTGCCTATACCAAAGGACGCGAGCAGTGTGCCCATAATCAGTGTCCAGCCATCCACCAACACAAAGAGCATCAGCTTAAACGGCAAGGACACAATCATTGGCGAGAGCATCATCATACCCATGGCCATTAAGATCGAGGCTACCACCAGATCGATAATCAAGAACGGTAAGAACAGCATAAAGCCAATCTGGAATGCTGTTTTGAGCTCCGAGACCACAAAAGCCGGAATTAAGACATGCAGCGGCACATCCTCAACTCTCTCCACCTGCACATCTGCGTACTCTAAAAAGGCATTGAGGTCGCTCATACGCGTCTGCCCGCGCATAAACGCATGCAGTGGACGCTGGCCAATCTCAATCGCCTCGCGCGCCTGAATCTCCTCATTGAGATACGGCACAATGGCCTCGTTATAAATCTGGTTTAACACTGGCGTCATGATGTACAAAGTCATGAAGAGCGCTAAGCCAATTAAAATCTGGTTCGATGGCGAGGTCTGTAAGCCCATGGCCTGACGCAAAATCGCTAGCACCACCACAATGCGCACAAAGGACGTCATCATAATGATGATCGACGGCAAGAAGCTCAAGAGCGTCATCAGCATGAGCACTTGCAGCGTCAGCGAGTAATCCTGTGTGCCGTCTGGGTTAGTGCGCACCGTAAAGGCCGTCATGTCGAGATCAGCGGCGGAGGCTGTCGACATAAAGTAGAGGGCTATACCACTGATAAGACTCCACAGCAGCGCCCCCACAAACAGACGCTTGAGCCGATGAAGTTGGTGCATTCGCTCGTTATACATGAAAACTCCAGATCGTCTCTGCCCGCAAGCGGCCCTGCCCCTACTCCCTAAGCCCTACTGAGCCGCGCTCAGCTGTGCGCTTTTGCGCAAAGAGCTGTAGCGCAGAGTAAAGCTTACTTTACTGCAAGCTCAACTAAAGCTTACAGCTGCGCTTAAAAAGAGCAGGCCCAGCACCAGAGGGCGTGAGCTGTTCTGTTTGCTAAGGAATGAGTGATCGCATAAATGACGGAGAAGGGGATGAGTGCTGGCAACGTCGCCCCCCTCGAGATAAATGGTGCAGGTGAGTCTCATCCTATCTTAAGACAGTGCACCATAATTTCCCTAAAGTCCGTCATCGGTTAAGCCAGTCGTTCCTATGCTCTGTGTTCTAAAACTACAAGTGTAGCGCAGCAGCGGCCGCCACTTTTTTGGCATCAGCTTCAGTGCAAACACAGAGGAAAAAAGACTGTCAGGTGTTACTTGTCTTGATGCTTACGCTCAGAGGCCGCACGGGCGGTCTTGTCGTAAGTCTGGGCAAACACTTCGGCAAAAGCAGAGCCCTCGTCGCGCTCCTGTTGACGCCGGTCGCGCTTAGCCCGCGCCGCGCGCGCCCGCAGCACGCTATCATCAGGCAAAGAATGCACCCCTTGCGCAGCGAGGCGCTGTTGCTTGCGGTTACCTCTTGCCTTACGGTGGGTACGACGCGCTTGCGAGCGCTGTGAGGAGCTCTCATAGCCGCTAGCGTCGGCTACAGACGGATCCGCATCATACTCTGCTCTGTACTCGGCAGCGTAGTCAGGATCGTAAGGCTGCTGCTCATAAGCGTCAGCCTCATCTTCCTCATCATAGCGCGAGTAAGACTTATGATGGCGGCTGTCCTCATAAGCAGCGTCATCATCATAGCGACTCTCACGCTCGTCAGCGTCGCGGTAATCGCAAGCATCAGCAGCCGAGGAGCTGGCATTAGCAGTAGCAGCTGCGGTACTACTGAGGTTAGCTACTTCTTGCGCTTGACTGGGATTGTCCTTAGGAGAGGTGTCAGTGCCACTTACAGCTGCCTCTGCCGAGGGCACATCATCACCGTCGTCATTGACCCCCGCCCGTAAAATGGCCGTGGCCTGTGCATCCCCTGCAAGGATATTGTGGCTATTGTTAGATGCGGTGGCTGTAGCTGGCGCGGCGCTATCGTGCGCAGTGTCAGTTTCAGCCTCAGGATCGTGCTCATACTCACTGCGCGCGGCGTGGCGAGAGCGCTTGGTGCTCTCTTCCTCAAAAGGCAGATCATCCACTAAGGAGAGATCACGGCGGGAGTCACGATAAGCTGCACGCTGGGCGTAGCGCTCATCGTCATACTCGTCAGCAAACTGCGGTAAGTCCCGCTCATAGTCTGCGTAGTCATGACGGCCAGCGTCATCTCTCTCAGCGCTACGGCGGTAAGCGCGGTCATCTCTACGCTTACGGTCATAATCGCGGTTGTGGTCGTAATCACGACGACGCTCGTCATAATCGTAGTCACGCTGGCGCTCATAATCACGACGGCGGCGGTGAGCACGCTCGCGCTCGTGCTCGTGCTCGTGCAAACTACGCTCAATTGGGTTGTCGTAATAGTCAGCAGCGTAGTCATCGCGTGCTAGCGCTTGGCAGCTAAAATCACGCTCGTCATCAGCCTCATAGCGCTTTGCTTGCGTGCGACTGGTTGGGACACGGCGTGGAGCAGCTGCACGAGGCGCGGCACCGTCTGAACTTGCTGGCGCTACAGGGGCTGGTGCTGTGGGAGCATTCAGATCAAGCAGCAGGTTAATGTTATGGGCGGTGACACCTAAGAGTAAATGGCGCTCCCCCACACGCATTTGCACGATACGCTCTTTTGGGCCTAAGGAGATTTGCGTCTCCAGCTGCATGGTGCTGGTAGCAGCCCGCACAAAGCGGGAGCGCTTGAGCCAATAGCCAGCCAAAAAGATAAAGCCCAAGACCACAATGGTGGAGAGCAACCACTTAGCGATGCCGCCAGGGGAAGTTAAACCACCGTCTGCTAAGACACCTTTATGGTTAGTACCATTCTGGCCTAAGGAGCCAAAAGAGGCACTGCCTAATTTGGTGCCAGAGGAAGAGTTATCAGCAAAGGTACCAGTAGACGCGGCGGCGGTGCTTGCGTTGCTAGCGGCACTCTCTTTAGCAGAGGCAGGCTGTGTAGTGGTAGTGGTGCTGTCAGAGGTGGTGTCAGCGGTGGTGCTACCCTCTGCTGTGTTGGTACTGTCAGTAGCGTTACTCACAGTAGCCGTGCTGGTAGTTTGCTCAGCACTGGTGCTCTTTACCGCTGCAGTATGTGGGGAGGCTGGGGTGTTGTTTTGTGCCAAAAGCTGGGTAGCGCTGTCATCGATACGTACAGCGATACCTGCAGTCTCTGCTTTGGCCCCTGAGGAGAGAGGAATTAATCCTAAGAACAGAACGGTGAGAGCGACACTGGTTGGTCGTGACAGGAAGCGCTGACAACGGGCAAAGCGTTGCAGAGAGTGGGCGGTGGATGTCCTGTTAGGTACGTGCATAGGCTACCTCGAACCAGTGGACGAGCAAGGAATTAGAGAAAGTGCAGAGAGTGGATGGAGTAAGCGGAGTGGTGCAAGTGATAAAAGCGGCGTCTGTGGCGTTAGTGGAGCTGTTGGCAGGAGTGATGTGCGTGGCATGCGTTGCGACTGGCTTTTGAGTTTGGATGTGCAGCCCCAAGACATCTGCGGCGCTGGCGCTAAGCGAGAGTAGCTGCAAGCAAGCGCTAAGAGCCTAACCTGTGATGCTGCTGCTAAGTGGCGGCAGCTTAGCAGAGGCTGCTCAGTACAGCACAACCTGCTCCTCTGTGCAGAGTATGAGTGGCAGCGCCACCTTGGGGGCACACCCTACTCTACTTTACTCTGTGTCAGAGCACGCCTCACAGCACCTCATACCATCTCAAGAGCGTTACCGCGACACTATTGCGCGGGTAAAGCGCTGGGAGCTGCTGATGCTGTTCTGTGGCGCAGCGTAGCATTCTCATCACCCTACTCCTCTCAAGAGTAGAGTTAGCCGCGTGGTATCGCACGGTACCTCGTGGTGCTTTTTGTGGTGTCGCACAGGCCTAGCAGCACTGCGCTGATACTATCAGCGCCTCACAGCGCTCTGATCTTGCTGGTAACAGAGCTGTAGCACAGTGGTGCTGCCACTAGTAGCACTCCACACCACCTGCTTTACGCTAAGTAACGAGCGTACCTGACGGCACCGCACAGCGCCTCTTAGCAGGCTACCTCAGTACAACAGAGTAAAACGGAGCACCAAGGCTCGTAAGTGCTGATCTTTATGGTAACGACACAGCATGGAATAGGCTGGTGCCTCCTGCCGGAGACAGCTTTAGTAGGTAATCTACAAGCGCCTGACGGTGCCTTATCTTAAGAGTAGTGCCTGAGCAAACTCCTACTCTCAGGGTAAAACACCTGATTGTAGGCAGTTATCTCCGTTGAGATTTGCTTTTAGGGATACTCACCAGCTTACGCTACGCAGCCACACCGCGTTAAAAAAAGAAAACCCCCAACTCTCACGCGCACGCAGTGAAACTTGAGGGTAGCAAACACGTTCGACGTGACAGAAAACCTAAGTAGCTGACACCAGACATTACTGCCTGTGCCGAAGCGCAGACTACTGCAGCTTCTTGATACGCTCCACTTGGCTGATCACATCAGTGAGGCGGATACCAAACTTGTCATTCACCACCACCACTTCGCCGTGGGCAATCAGGGTGCCGTTAACCAGCACGTCTAATGGCTCACCTGCTAAACGCTCCAGCTCAATCACCGAGCCTTGGTTTAACTGCAGCAGATTGCGAATGGTGATCTTAGCATGGCCCACTTCCATGGTAATGGTCACTGGGATGTCTAAGATGGCGTCTAACTTTTTGCGCTCTTCACGCGACAGTGGAGCCTTATTCTTCGCAGGATCATCAAAGTGATCTAACTCTGCCGTGCTCAGGTCGCCTACGCCACCATCACCATCGGTAGAAGGCAAGCCATTGCTCCAATCAGTGTTTTCGATATCCGACATAAATGGCGGCTCCAATTGTGTAGCCTCAGCTGAGGCAAAATTTGAAAAAGGCTATTACCGCAGATGGCCCCTTGGCTAAAGCCCCCTTGCACCTAAGACAAGGGAGGAAGATTAAGGCCACCTTAGAGCAGAAAGACGGCTTCTGAGCAAAAGCTTGGGGAGGAAAGCCCCCAAAGAGCCATTACGCCGCAACGAGGTTAATCGTCGTCCAGATCCTCAAACTCGTCGTCATCATCAAGGTTAATACCAGCACCCTTGAGGATGGAGAGATCGCTCTTCATTGAAGGTGGACGCTTGAGCACCTCGGAGATCTTAATGGCGAGCTTGTCCTTAGTGCGACCTAATTTGGCGTGGTAGCTTGGCAGGTCTTCAATGTAGACCAAGAGCTCCTCAGGCATCTCCACGTTAAGGACGTCACCTGGCTTTAAATCCATGATCTGGCCTAAGGAGAGCACCAGATCAAGCATCTTGACGCGCATATCAACCTGCACGTCCATGACTTCCTCACGCAGAGCCTTATTCCAGCGCACGTCGGTATCGCCCTTATCGGACTGCACACCGGCGTCGAGCAGTTCACGGATTGGCTCGATCATCGAGTAAGGGAAGGCGATGTGCATATCGCCGCCACCACCGTCGAGATCGATGTGGAACTGGTTGACCACTAACATCTCAGAAGGGCTGACGATGTTAGCCATGGCTGGGTTAACTTCGCTGTCTAAGTATTCAAACTCCACGTCCATGACTGGAGCCCAAGCTTCCTTGTAGTCCTCAAAGACCATCTTCAGGAGCTTTTGAATAATACGACGCTCAGTAGGCGTGAACTCACGACCTTCGATCTTGGCGCGGAAACGGCCCTCACCACCGAAGAAGTTCTCCACCAAGATGAACACCAGGCGGGCTTCTAAGGTCACTAAGGCGGTGCCCTTTAATGGGCGGAAGCGCACCATGTTCAGCGAGGTAGGCACGTACAGGGTCTGCACGTACTCACCAAACTTCATCATCTTGACGCCAATCCACGTCACTTCCGCGCTGTGGCGCATCATATTGAATAAGCTGATGCGCATGTGACGGGCGAAACGCTCGTCCACCAGCTCGAGGGTCGGCATGCGACCACGAACAATGCGCTCTTGCGAGCCGAAGTCAAACGGCTTAATGCCGTGGTTGTCTTCTTGGTAGGAAGAAGAGGGATCGGCATCATCTGAGCCGTGTAACAGGGCGTCGATCTCGTCTTGCGTCAGAAACTCAGTCATAAAAGCCTTGCGCCTACTGCTGTGCCTACTGCATCACAAAGTTGGTAAAGAGCACCTGCTCTACGACCGGCTCATTGGTGATACCCGTCATCTTGGTTCTGATACCGTCGAGCAGTAAACGCTTAAAACGTTGTCTGCCGGATGGGCTGGCTAAGCTATCAAAATCCTGTTGTCCGCAGATCTCAGAAATGGTTGCGCTAATCAGCGGCAAGTGCTTTTGCGCCAGAGCGGTGTTATTTTGGCCCACAGTCACTAAGACGATTTCGGCCTGCACCATGTGACCCTTATTGCTCTTAGCGCTTGGCAAATTAAAGGTAAAGGCACGCTCAAAGCGCACGTACTGCTCGGTATTATCGATAGCAGCGGCACTAGGCTGCGCTGCCACAGCAGCATTACCTGCTACCTGTGCGGCAGGAGTCGCGGTGATATCCGGAGCAAATGGCCACTTGTGATAGAGATAGGCATAGGTGGTGTAACCACCGATACCGAGGATAACGACCACAATCACCAAGATAAGCACAAAGAGCTTGCGTCGTGATCCCATGCTGCCGGCACTTAAATCATCAGACGTATCTGACATCAGTTCTCTCCTGTCCCAATCGCAAAAGCTTTGGCCCACCCTGCTTAAGCTTTTTCACCGCAGGGACGGCTTCCTAAAAGCAAGGGCTAAGCCCCGTAACAGTTCCTAAAACAGTTAAGAAGTCGAGCTCCTTTCAGCCACCGCATAGCAAGCGCGCTCAATGACGAGTCACACTGGAAAATGGGCATAGCCACACGTTCGCGCCGTCGCCATGGCTATTTGAGGCAGGAGTGCACAAGCTTACGGGAAAGGCCAGCTACGCTGTCCTTAAGCACACCTCCGCTCTGGGCTTTAGAGCTTAAGAGCAGGTAAAAACCCACGGCATAGCAGCAAAGCTGATAAACATGGGCGTGGTGTGAGCTGTTATCCCTAAAAATAGCGCAATGATTGCCGATATAAAAAGCCCCCGACTTTGGCTAAATTTGCAGCAAAGAAAAGGCCCAGCAGCGGCATAAATAACGGGTTTGCCCCCTCTTAGCGCGCTGTCAAATAATCAGCAAAGGTATTCTGAGCGCACTTTGGTGCAAACAGTATGCCTTGCATCAGAACGGCGCAGCGCAAAAAAGGGTTGTATAAGCGCTACATTATGGCCTAAAAGTGGGTACGGTGTCATGCTGCCTTGAGGCAAAGCAGAGGTGCACTCAAGAGCTGCGCACAGGGACGCACTGGGGAGCACTGGGGGAGGTGGAGACGCGGCCTGCGGTCATGAGGCAGCTTATGGTAGCTTGGATGGCGTAAAAGAGCGGATACAGCCGCGCGCTGTTATGAGAGAACGGAGTAGGACAGTCTGTGCGAAGGGCGCTAGAGGCAAGGCGGCAGAGCAGAGGTTACAGGACACGGAGCTTACGGCCAACTTGTGCGACAACAGACAGGATATGACCCGCGCATGGTCGCGCCAATACCACAAGCCAATCCCCAAGGCGCTCACTGCCTGCAAGCCGGTGTTTTACACTGAGAGTAGGTGTTTGTTGCGACGTTGCTCTCGACTCGCGCTAAGGCACCGATGGGCGCTTTTTGCGCTTACCTCCGGAGCAAGGGCTATAAACCCCAAACAGCAAAAGAGAGGGGCCTACCTCGCAGTAAGCTCATCTCTTTTAGTGCTGTCATGACGCCTCGGGTGTGCGGCGTCTCATGGCGCATGGAATGAGCCGCAGAGGCTTAAGCCCTGCTATGGACGCAGATGCCCCATAGCAGAGCTTCGTGGTGCTCTCTGGGCTCTATAGGCTCTAATGCCTTGTCTAAACGCCACGTAAGCGGCCTTGGCCATCAGCGGTGCTGTGCACGTTGCTCCAGCGACTCATCATGGCGTTGCCACGCTGTGGTTGGGCTGTGGTGGTCTCCGCAGCTGCCACCTCAGTAGTAGCAGCGGTATTGCCGCCCTGCGCTGCTAAGCGCTGTTGTGCCACCGCCGAGGCGCGTACTGCGGCCTCAGCATGCTCTTCAGCCTCGATCTCGTTTAAGTCCAGCACCTGTGTCTGGGTAACGATATCCTGCTGAGCCAGCGAGCTTTGCAGCACTGGTAAGGTATGACGCAATAAAGCGCGGGTCTGTGGATCAGCTGCTGCTACCCATACCGATAAGGCGTCGTTCTTATCGTTTAAGTCGATATTGACGCGCATCTTGCCTAAGCCCTCAGGCTCCATATCCACCGCTAAGTGCTTTAAGTTGCGTGCCGCCATCTGCATCACACGCTCATGAATCATAGCCGCATTGGAGCTTGGGTCGGAGCTTAAGATAAAGCCACGGCTAATATCAGCTTGCAGCTCTTGTTGCGCTTGCTCACGTACTTGTGCTGCCTCAGCTTGCTCTGCAGCAACTTGAGCTTGTGCCGCAGCGCTTAACTGCGCACCTTGAGCCTCACCATTGAGCGTTGCAGCTGCACTCACATTATTGGCATCATCAGCGCCCGCACCACGCGCTAAGCGCTGGCTAGAAGAGGATTGGGCATTGATACCAGCGGCGGCAGCGGCTAAGTCCTGCTCACGAATGGCGCCTTCGGTCATGATGCTGGCTAAACGGCTGTTTTGGTAACCCACAGCAGCGCCCGCCCCATTCTGACCGCGTGCATTCTGTTGTAAGGACTCAAGGGCACTGCGCACCTCGCTGTCAGCGACCTCACCTAAGAGCTGATTCTCCTCAATGGTATTGGCCATTAGCTTGGTGGTAGCATCATCAAAACGACCATCAGCGTTTTGCTGGGCTGCAAGGCGTAATAAAGCCTCAGCTGCCTTACCAAAGTGACCATTCTCAGCTGCAGCTGCGCTCTTCTCGGACTTAGCAGCAGTAGCAGTAGCAGCGTTAGCTTGGGTTAAGCCGCCCTCAGCACGGGCGCGGTCAGACCCCAGAGACTGCATCGCAGCGGAGGTGGCAGCCACTTGCGCGGCCATATTCTGTGGCACCGGCGCAAAGGCAGCGTTAGCCGCAGCCGCCGGAGTCGTATTGGCGGCCATGGTAGCAGCTTGGGCAAGAGTAGCAGCGTTAGTCTGTGCTGCCGCTTGCGTGTGGCTCTGGGCAGCAGTGGCACTGTTAGTGGTTGCGCTGGTGCTCGCGTTATTGGCGACCTGAGCTTGTAATTGCTGCGCTGCTTGCTGCGCTCTACCAGCAGCAGTCAGCGCTTGCTTCTCAACTACACCGTGCGTTTCCTGTTGCAGCTGATGTTGCTGCATCAGAATCTCGGTGCTAGTACGGCCAACGGTCTCTACTGGGCCGGAATTGAGCGCCGTGACTTGGCTTACACTCTGGGAATTGCCGGTAACCACACCGGCCATAGCGGCGAGGTTAGAGCCGTTACCTTGAGCGGCCATGAGGTTTAAACGTGAGACATCGAGGGCGGCAATGGTGTCTTGAGAGGTTGGTAAACCTGCCAGCATCTGCGCATCACGGCGGGCTTGCGCTAAGGCCGCTGGATTGGCCATCTGTAAGCTCAGCTTACTGACGTTGGCCTTACGGGCCATTACGTCGAGGCTCTCTTTTAACTCCTCACGATTAAGCTGCGCAATTTGCTGGGCAGTGGTGACCTTCTGCTCTTGCGAGTCCATGTTGCCTAATTGGTGTTGGTTTAAGGCATTTAAGGACGAGCTAATCGCGCGATCAGTGGTCTCAACACCATCGACCTGCAGCATTTGGGCGGCAGCTTGAGCATTAGGGGCAACGTCATCAGCACCATAGGCAGCATTAGTCGCACTTAAAGCAGCATTGCCATTACCGGCACCGTTGCCAGAACCAGAGCCATTGCCACTAGCGGCATCAGTCTGCCCTGCAATAGAGGTCACACCGCTGCCGGAGACACTACCGTCAGTAGTGGTAGTCGTGGCGGCACCTGAGGCTACTGTAGCGTTTGCTACGGTAGTAGTAGCAGTAGTGGTAGTGTTAGCAGCTCCACCGGAGGCATAAGAGGCAAGGCCTTGGGCACCGCTACCAGTACCGGTACCAATACCAGTACCAGCACCAGCACCGCTAGCGCTACCTGCGGCAGCAAAGGTATTGGTGTTGGTAGTACTGCCAGAGCTGAGCGTATTTGCGGCGCTTAAGGACAGGGTAGCGGCGCCAGAGGCGGCAGTGGTTGCAGCACCGGAGGCAATGCTGGTAGCTGCACCTGAGGCAGTGGTAGAGGCACCGGATGCTGTAGCAGCGGCTCCCGATTGCGCCGCGTAAGCGGCAGCGAGAATCTCCGATGGGCGTAACTCACGGTTACTGGCCTCTTGCTGCGCTTGCAGGTTTTGCTGGGCTTGCTGCGCTTGCTGGGCCTGTTGCTGCTCATGCGTGGCCTGTGCTTGCGCTTGCTGAGCTAAAACCTTCAGCGCTTGCGCTTGTTCGGCACGGTCTTGGGCCGCTTCGCGCTGGGCACGGAGCTTACGATCTTGCTCTTCTTGCTCTTCTTTTTGATCACGCAGTTCACGCGCTTGATCGCTGTGCTCTTGCGCCAGCTTCTGGCTGTCTTGCATGGACTGCTTAAAGGTGTCACTGCGCTTCTTATCAGCGAAGTCACCTAAGCGCGTCTTTAAAGAGGCTAAAACCGAGGAGAAACGTCTCTCAAAGCTCTCCGCATTAGGCGAGAGGCGGTCATACGGATTGGCCGTAGAGTTAGAGGAATTTGCGCGCTCGCTCTGGGAAGAAGCTTGAGCATTTACATGTGGCAAATTCTGCATGTGAACCTCGATTTACGCTCTCACCTAACAAAGGCCAGCGTACAGTCTCTTTGGGGAGGAAAGAAGCCGCCATAAACGGCATAAGAATCAGGAAAAAACCTAAATTTTCTAGCAAAAGTGCAAGGCCTATTCCAAAGGAAACCTAAGAGCGATTTGCGGGGGATAGAGGCGCTGAGCGAGCACGCCTTAACAGGCATATAAATCAGCTTTTAGCAACAATATCATTAACGGCAAGGCATGCCCAAAGGCGGCGATGGGGGGCTGTAAAGTGAGCAGAGCAGACCTCCCTATATGTATTCCCCAAGATCACCTTGGCTGGAAGCTTAAGCTTTGCGACCTGTAAGGTCAGCTGCCACCACGAGCAAACCACCACAGACAGCGTGCTTTTGCCTTGTGTACGCATCTTGTGACCGCCATAGACATCTTATGGTGAGCAGCTGTGGGTGATTGGTTACTACAGGTAGCACTCGACCGTACAGGTAGTGCCATCTGGCCTCTTGAAGCTGTCACTGAGACGCTCACACCCTCCTTGCTACCTGATGTGCGCAGCAAACACCTGAAAATGCCATGCACATCAAACTTTGCGCTATTGGCGGGCTATTTCACGTATCGTTCCTTGCTCTTGTCGAGATGCGCCAAGTATAATCAAGCTGTACTGCATGCTCTCATAGGCGAAAAACATGTTGTTTATGCGGTATGACGCCGTTATGGCTGTGAATCTGTTACCAGTCTTTAGCAGCGCCTCTCAAGCAGACAACTGCTGGTGTTTCTGTAAGCGCCAAGTGGTTAATGGCCCGCAAAGGAAAAAGGAGTGGCTATGTCAGCAAAGCCTAACGCGCATCAAACGACTACTAATTTACCTCACATTGTATTGATTAGTAGCAAAAATACGCATTGGGGGGGGTAGCAGCCTTTTAGATAAGGCTCCCGCCGCCAATCACAGCGGTGCTCTGCCACGCCTCAGCGCTGATATAAGCCACTTTCAGTCACGTCCCGCCTCACCTCCTCGTCTTCATCTCTCCAAACTGGCACTCGCCACCCTCCTTGCCTTAGCCTCCTGCCACCATTTAGCCTTTGCGGCGCGCGAACAACCTGACAGTAACAACTTCATTAAGCAACCAGCACCAAACACCGGCATTGAAATTATCAATGATGGAACCTACAACGTTGCGGCGGGGTTCGAGCTTAAGGACTTGACCACAAGTATCTTAGGCGATTATTACGGTGCGTTGTATTCACGTGCTAATAATGATGTCTTTCTGCAGTTTACAGGGTCAGCTGATTTTCTTAATAACACATTAAATAGAAGCGGCGCTATCGATAGCATTGGAGCAGTGACAGTCACTGGCGGTACAGGCCCCGTTTCGTTCTCAAACAATACAGCGCGTACTGGTGGGGCTATCTATAGCCAAGGAGCAGTGACAGTCACTACTGAGGGCGCAGGTAACGTATCGTTCTCAAACAATAAAGCTACGGAGTTTGGTGGCGCTATCTATAGCCTAGAAGCAGTGACGATCACGGGCGGCGCTGGTAACGTTTCGTTCTCAAACAATAAAGCTACGGGGTTTGGTGGCGCTATCTACACCAACAACGGGCTTGATTTAACAGCACGTGGTGGAGATATTACCTTTGAGGATAATACTGCTGATGGTCAGCCTAACGCAATTTATGTTAACTCTAACTCTCCTAAGCTTAATCTCAAAGCGGCCAAAGATCACCAAATCCTATTTGCCGATCCTATCTCTGGTTGGTCGCCAAAGAACATCACCACCACCATCAACCAAAGTGCTCCTGATCAAGAGTTTGCAGGTACCATCGAGTTCTCGCGGTTCGCTACCACTTTAGGCAACGTCACCCAGCACAACGGTACCCTCAAGGTTAGCGCTGGCGCTACGCTGAATACCTCCTCCTATACTCATGCTACAGGTAACGAGAGCACCTTAGCCTTAGCAGGTAAATCGCGTTTTACCTCTCAGGGAAATCTTCACCTCCCAGCCCACACCACCAATCGTCCTACCATTGATGTTACTGGTACCGGCAATAGCATCAGTGCCCCAACCGTCACCTTTGCCCCAAATGCAACCATCAACTTTAATGTTGATACCAGCACCGCTGAAGACGCTGCAATGCTGACTCTTGAGGACACGTCCCAAGATGCTGCTGACAAGGTCATCTCCATTGATGGAGTAAAGCTCAATGTAGTGGTCACAGGCTCCATCGCAAACGCCAAAACTATCAGACTGCTTGAACCTGAAACTGGCACTACCTTAACGGGTGAGGCCGAGTATGAGAGCAATCTTTACAGCATCAATTGCGACCCAAGCACAGGTAAGTGCTCTGTGGCGGTGCCTGCTACGACTCCGGCTGAAGATGATCCAAGCACAGACGAGGACTCTGGCGACACCAGCTCTAATCAAGATATCCCAAGTGCTGACAGTGACCCAGACTCATCTGCTGATACTGATGACGACCTCACTGTTATCATCACCCCTAAGCCGCACCCTATTGAGGACATGGGCGGCAACGCCAATCAAGCCGCAGCCTTTGCCGCCTTTAGTACCGGCAACTTCGCTCCTGACTCTTTTGAGTATCAGCTCTTCTATGGCGCTGGTGGCTTGCAAGAGGCCTTACAGCAAGGCTCCGGTCGCGCCGGTCTTAATGCGCTGAGCACGCTTTTCCCTTACGATGCTCCTGTGGTGCTTGATAACGCCCGTGCTACCACGGACTTTATCACCAAGGCTGCATGGTACGGTACCACGCCGCAAACCGTGGTAGGACAGACTAGCGACGCCACCATGTGGTTGCGTGCCAGTGCTGCTACCGCTGATGCTGACGACTTTGATGCCGGTGCCTTTGGCTACGATATTGACCGCACCCACTTGGCCTTAGGGCTCGAAACAGCGCTTAATGCCAACTGGAAACTGGGTGTAGGCTACGCCTATGGCTACAGTGATATGGACTCGCTGCAGCGCAGTGCTGACAGTGAGAGTCACTCGTTCTTTGGCTATGCGCAGTACCACCACGGCCCATGGCGCTTCAATGGCTTGCTTAGCGCAGGCTTTGCCGATTATGACGAAGATGCGCAAGCTCTGAATCAGCAGCTTACTGCCGACTACCGCGCTACCTCTCTCTATGGTGCCATGATGGTGGGCTATGAGCTCACAACCGCGCGTGGTGCTGTGACCCCAGAGCTGGGCCTTTCGCTGCTCTCGGTTGATGTGTCTGATTACGACACGTCCACCGGTTGGGACGTGGCAGCGGAGCGAGCCACGCTGACCTCGGCTATTGCTGGTTTGCGTTGGGAGATTGATGCCTATCGCACTACTGACTGGGAGCTGCTCTTTACTGGTGGCTTACACGCGCGTTATGACCTCAGCACCACCGGCCTTGACTATGAGGTCACTCTCTCCAATGGTTCCTCTGTCAGCATTGTAGGTGAGGAGCCAGATCGCTTGGCGCTGCTGCCATCTTTAGGAGCGAAGCTAAGCGCTGGTAACTTTGCTCTGAAGGCACTGCTATCTGGTACTGTCTCTGATAGCGTTACCGCCAAAGCCCTAAGCCTCGACTTTAGCTATCGCTTCTAATCGCTTCTAAAAGGGGGCACCGCCACAGCGCCCGCCCCCAGCCACCGCCCTGATCTTGAGAGCAGAGCCACCACCTGCTCTCAGGTTAAGGTAGTCTGCTAGTGAGCGCCCATGTGCACTCACAGCAAACCACGCTCATGCCTCTTGAGGCACCTCTACTCTGCGTACACTGCGATGCGATGTGTGTCAGTGGTAAACGC
Source organism: uncultured Succinivibrionaceae bacterium (assembly GCA_949286015.1). Taxonomy (GTDB): domain Bacteria; phylum Pseudomonadota; class Gammaproteobacteria; order Enterobacterales; family Succinivibrionaceae; genus Anaerobiospirillum. The sequence goes on from CASEBB010000025.1 coordinate 18,652, forward strand.
CCGCCTTTTCAGTAGGTGCCAAGCTCATACAAGGAAGGCAGAAGCCTCACTACTTACCCTTAGGGTGGTTCCTGTGCCTTCCTGCTGCTACGCTGCACAGCACCGCAGCCCTCGCCATCGCCTCTGTGCGACGCTACTCTCCTCTCTTACGCTCTTCCCTCCTGTGTCAGCATTCTGTCTTTTTTCCTGCGCATGCTCTGTGCAATTACAGCCGAAGTGCTTATTTATGGGGCAAACGCACAGTCATATCCTCCCTAAACCAGCGTTCCCCTAAGCGCCTGTGACTAGATAGCCACTGTCCCTAAAACGGCTTATCTCTGCGGTTATAAGCGCTTTACCGTCAGCCTAGCTCTAGCCATTAGTTGCTGCTCCCCGTGAACTTTTGGCGCGCCCAACCTACTAAAGAAAAGCAACAGCGCCCTGTAAGCACAGGATGCTGTTCTTGCCTGCTTCAAAGGCAGCAAGATGCTTTCTTTTCGCGTAGACGCCCCCAATCTCTCCACTCACTCAAGCTTAGTGCTTAGCACAGTGGGCATTCAGAGCCAGCTTTACGCCCTGTTGCCCAAGGATATGTAATGATTACCTTATTCGCTGCTCTCTTTGTTCTCTGCGTGGTTTCTCTCTCGTTATGCTTCGTCTTTAAGCCACGTGCTTCTACCTCAAGCGAGGACTAAGAGCTCAGCTCTACTCCACTGATTCGATTGATTCGATCTGCCTCCACGCCGCCAGTGAGCGCGTGGTTGCACCGTGACAATCCCAAATCACAAACAAACTTACTACAACAAAAAAGCCACAGCGCGCTGGCCCCTACGATAGAGGTCAACACCTGTGGCTTTTTCTTTTGGGCCTTAGCCCAAGTTAAAGCGTTACCCTTTAGGGATTGCTCTCTGGACGCACTCTCGGCACCACCACCATCACCTTTAGATGATAGTGGCGGCAATAGCGTCTGACTTAGCAGAGTCTCTGCGGGCAACCATCAGCACAGAGTTGGTAAAGCTGCTGCTGATGCTACGCCCAGCATGGCGCCTTGCTTCAGTTAAGCACCCGCCTTCTTTAAGGCAGCGTCCACAATCTGGGTTGCTTCCTTCTCGATCTGCTTGATGTGCTCTTCGCCCTTGAAGGACTCCATGTAGATCTTGTAGATGTTCTCAGTGCCAGATGGACGAGCAGCAAACCAGCCGTTCTCAGTCACCACCTTTAAGCCACCAATAGCAGCACCATTGCCAGCGGCAGTGGTCAGCTTCTCTAAGATCTTTTCACCGGCTAAGGTCTCAGCTTCAACCGCAGATGGGTCGAGCTTCTTTAAGACAGCCTTTTGCTTAATGGAAGCAGGGGCATCCACACGGTTGTACACTGGGGCACCGTACTTTTGGGTGAGCTCATTGTAGTGCTCGGATGGATCCTTACCCGTAACCGCTAAGATCTCAGCCGAGAGCAGAGCAGCGATGATACCGTCCTTATCAGTAGTCCAGACCTCGCCGTTCTTACGCAGGAAGGAAGCACCAGCGCTCTCCTCGCAGCCAAAGGCTAAGGACTTATCAAAGAGGCCTGGCACGAACCACTTAAAGCCCACTGGCACCTCGTAAGCCTTACGGCCTAAGCCCTCAGCCACGCGATTCATCATCGACGAAGACACTACAGTCTTACCGACCATGGCGTTTTGTGGCCAGTTCTCACGGTGGGTGTAGATGTAGTTGATCGCAGCCGACAGATAGTGGTTAGGGTTCATTAAGCCGCTGTGGCAGACAATGCCGTGACGGTCGTAGTCAGGATCGTTACCCCAAGCGATATCAAAGTTGTCCTTTAAGGCAATGAGGCCCGCCATGGCATACTTGCTCGAGCAGTCCATGCGGATCTTGCCGTCCTTATCAAGGCACATGAACGAGAATGTTGGGTCAACCTTGTAGTTCACCACCGTGATATTGAGCTTGTACTTCTCAGCAATGCGATCCCAGTAGTAGAGGCCAGAGCCACCTAATGGGTCAACACCGATCTTGATGCCAGCCTTAGAGATAGCCTCGAGGTCAACCACAGAGCCTAAGTCGTCCACATACTCGGTGAGCATGTCGACTTCCTTGACGTTAGGCAGCTTTAAAGCTTGCTCATAAGGAACGCGCTTTACATCCTTTAAGCCCGCACGCAGGATGTCATTAGCGCGGTCTTGTACCCACGAGGTAATCTCCGTGCCAGCTGGGCCGCCGTCGGTTGGGTTGTACTTAAAGCCACCGTCGGTTGGTGGGTTGTGGGATGGGGTGATAACGATACCGTCAGATAAAGCCGCACCGCTCTTGCCACGGTTGTAATTTAAGATGGTGTGGGAAATGGTTGGCGTTGGGGTGTAGCCGTGATCCTTTTCGATACGCACTTCCACACCATTAGCGCCTAAGACCTCAATGGCGGTAGCTAAAGCAGCCTCAGACAGGGCGTGGGTGTCCATGCCAATGAACAGAGGGCCGCAAATGTTCTCCTTTTGGCGATACTCGGCAATAGCCTGGGAGATAGCCAGAATGTGGGATTCAGTGAAGGAACCGTTTAAAGAGGTACCACGGTGACCGGACGTACCGAAGCTGACGAGCTCTTCTGGGTTATCAAGGTTTGGACGGTTCAGATAGTAGGCGGCCATCAGACGAGGAATATTGACCAGATCCGAGTCCAAAGCCTTGGTACCAGCACGCTCATGAATTGCCATACAAAAATCCTTTACAGGTCACGCAAAAAACCAAGTCTCAAATGGCGCAAGCCCCTCAGGCGCCCGCGCTCAACCTACGTGCAGAGCGCAACACTCCTCCTCCAAACAGAATCTCCCTCTGCTGTTTGCCACTGCCTTATCACTATGCAGAGCAGAGCAGACACTACGTGCTGATACGTGGTGTGGGCCCTATCCTAAGGTGCGCAAGCGCACCACAGAGCACTCTAGGTAAAGACAGTGTGCTGCGTAGCGCGTGGCGGAGCACATAGGTAGTCGATCGGATCTTATTCTAGACAGAACCGGCGCTAAAAAGTGTGGGACGGTGCAGAATTGTGAGCAATGTGACACTAAGAACACATTTTTGGCGCAAAAGCGGGATCTCCGCAGAGTTTGGTGTATAGAGCCCCCACCCTACTTTGAAGGGGCTCACCTTAAATGACCTAACCACGGCTTATGTGCCAACCTACAGATGTGCAGCTACGCTGTGGTAGCAACCAAACTCTTAGTAGCCCCCAAAAACAAAAGGGGCCATAGTACCGCAGCACCATGGCCCCCTTCTGCTTAACCTAAGCGGTTAGTCGTGGTGTAACGCGCTCTTAGTCGCGGTTGTTCACCGACTTCTTTAACTCGGCACCAGCAGTGAAGGATGGAGTCTTAGAAGCTGGAATCTGAATCACGGCACCAGTCTTTGGGTTACGACCCTCACGGGACTTACGATCGGTAACCTTAAAGGTGCCAAAGCCGACTAACTGCACACGATCGCCGTTGCTTAAGGCTTCAGTGATGGTCTCCAGCATGGCATCTAAAGCACGACGTGATTGGGTTAAAGGTAACTCAGAACGACGGGCGATTTGCTCGATAAGTGCAGACTTGTTCATACAACAACAATCCCTTTAAGAATCAGACAAAATTGGTATCGGCCTGGGCGGACTCAACCGGCGACTGCTGAAATTTCAGCACAACCAAACACAAATAGCAACACGTTTTCATAAAAAAGGGCATAAAATGCGGCTTTCTTCCCAAATTAGCCCCGAGCTTAGTTGCGCTTGCTGGTTATCAGAATAGCATAAATAAGCGCTTTGCGTTTACCTCGTGCTCCACATTTCGCTCTGCTTTGTGACAACGGAAAAAATTTTTGCACGCACCCCTTGCTTTTGTAGACAGATTTTCCTATAGACAAGCCGTTTTTGCGCTTTTTTGGCACACAGGGGGCCAAAACGACGTGTCGCCGGATGCAGTTTGCTGCTGCGGCCTTTGGGGTAGGTACATGGGCCTTTGCCGTGGACAGAGCTGAGCTTGTGATAAGCCCACTGTTTCATGGCAGACCATGAGGCGCGGTCCTGAAGCGCTACGAGCAAGCTTGCAGAGCGTGCTGCTAGCGGTGTGGAGCCGGAAACAGCACCATCTTACTCCCAAGTGCAACTGCTGACACACCCACTACCAACCACCTACCGCTACTACCTGCGCTGAAGCAGTGCCGCTGAGATCGAGGCCCCTACCTGTGACCTTATGTCCACCATGGCTTAATGGTGCTCGTGGTGTGCCGTTAGTGCCCCTTTGTGGTTAGTGCTGCCAGTGACAGCAAGAGCGCTTACCCGCTTTTGCACAGCGGCATCCCCCTGAGAGTTACGGCGAAGCTGCTCTGCGTGGTGCTGGTAGTGGTTTCCCTTTGATGCGTGCTGGTATGCCTACCTACGTAGGTATCCTAAAAAGCTCCTGACAGCGCCTTATCTCGAGAGTAGCGTCTCAGCAAATACCTACTCTCATGGTAAGACACCTGGTTGTAGGCAGTTTCCTCCTTGGGAATTGGCTTTTTGGGACACTTACTACCTACTTACCTACCAAGAAGCCTCACCACCTATCCCAGCGCCCGCCCCGCAGAGCTGCGGACACACGCCGTGCGCAATATCCCCATCCCTCATGGTGGTAAGAACTACGCTCCTGCGGTTACCTCAAAGCGCTACCACATGCACTCTGCCGCTCCCAGAGCAAAGCTCCAGAGCACGGTGTCTCCTGCGGTGTGTTGTTGTGCGCTTACGGCAATGCCGGTGATCGCCAGCAACACTTGGCACAAAGACACCTTAGAGCCGCCAGCAAGGAGTACAGCACAGCTGCTGCACAGCTGCTAAGCAGCCGCTACTCACAAGGTAGTGCAGCCTTGAGGTGGCAGTGTCCTCTAGGAGATCATTCCCTCCTTCGCCTCTCCCGCTGTTTGTTCTGCTGCTTGGGGGTAAAGCGTGGTGCAGCGTGATGTCGTAACAGCAAACGGCAGCTTAGAGCAAGCCGCATCTTACTGGTAACTCTGCTGCTTAAGTGGCGGTTGAGTGGCGGGTGTTTTTCGTTCTGGTGCAGCACACTTACGCCACAGCCTTTGGCTTGCATATGCTAAAATAAGGCGCCCTGACAGGGACTAGCAAGCTCACCTCCCCCTGCTAAAGCGACCCTAGCCCCTAGCAACTTGGCGTTACCACCATACCAATCATGCGAGGTTAACAAGAGATGGATTTGTCTCGTCCTATCAAGAGAGCACTGATTTCAGTTTCCGACAAAAGCGGTGTGCTTGAGTTTGCTCAAGGCTTAGCTGCACGTGGCGTAGAAATCCTCTCTACCGGTGGTACGGCCAAACTCTTACAAGAAAATGGCGTCGCCGTCACCGAAGTCTCTGACTACACCAAGTTCCCAGAAATGATGGATGGCCGCTTAAAGACCCTCCACCCATTAGTGCACGGCGGTATCTTAGGCCGTCGCGGTCAAGACGAAGCTGTCATGAACGAGCATGGCATCAAGCCAATCGACCTCGTCTGCGTCAACCTCTATCCATTCTTGCAGACCGTCTCTGATCCTGAGTGCACCTTTGAGCGCGCCGTCGAGAACATCGATATCGGTGGCCCTACCATGGTGCGTGCTGCCGCTAAGAATCACCGTGACGTCACCATTGTGGTCAATGCCAAAGACTACGACCGTGTCCTCAAGGAGATGGATGAGAACAACGGCTCGGTGACCTACCAGACCCGCTTTGACTTAGCTGTGGCTGCTTTTGAGCACACCGCCGCTTACGATGGCACCATTGCTAACTACTTTGGTTGCATCGCTACCGACTATGGTATCAAGGAAGAAGATGCCGATAAGGACGCTGAAGAGGTTAAGAGCGAGCACGCTGCCGCTGACGGCTTAACCTTAAAGGGCCGTGACTTCCCACGCACCTTGAACTTACAGTTTGTGAAGCTCCAAGGCATGCGCTACGGTGAGAACCCACACCAAAAGGCAGCTTTCTACAAAGACCCAAGCATGCAAAACTCCAGCATTGCTACGGCGGTGCAGTACCAAGGTAAGGAGCTCTCCTACAACAACATCGCTGATACCGATGCCGCCATCGAGTGCGTCCGCGAGTTTACGCAACCATGCTGCGTCATCGTTAAGCACGCTAACCCATGCGGTGTGGCTATCGCTAAACACATCACCGATGCCTACATTAAGGCCTTTGAGAGCGACAGCGAGTCGGCCTTTGGTGGCATCATCGCTTTAAACCGTGAGCTCGACGGCCGCACAGCGCAGGCTATTGTCGATCGTCAGTTCTGCGAAGTGATTGTTGCTCCATCGGTAAGTGAAGCGGCTAAAGAGGCATTAGCGCAGAAAAAGAATATCCGCGTCTTAGCTGTGGGGGACTTAGGCGATCGTGAGCCACGCTACGACTACAAGCGTGTCAACGGTGGTCTCTTAGTGCAAGAGGCTGACTTAGTAAACGTCAGCCGTGAGCAGTTAAAAGTGGTAACCGAGCGTGCTCCTACTGAGGATGAGTTAGAGGAGCTGCTCTTTGCGTGGAAGGTGTGCAAGTACACTAAGTCCAACGCCATTGTTTACACCAACAACAAGCGCACACTGGGTATCGGCTGTGGTCAGACCTCGCGTGTGTTCTCGGCGCGTATTGCCGCCTTACGTGCGCAGGATGCGGGCTTATCCTTAGAGGGTGCTGCTTTAGCCTCTGATGCCTTCTTCCCATTCCGTGATGGTGTGGACGCCGCTGCTGCCGTGGGCATTAAGTGCATCATTCAGCCAGGTGGCTCCATCCGTGATGAGGAAGTGATTAAGGCGGCAAACGAGCATGGCATCGCCATGGTCTTTACCGGCATCCGTCATTTCCGTCACTAACAGACATGGAAGTGGGGTAGCGCCGCTTTTGCGGCGTGTCTACACGCACAGGATCCACGGATCTGCGTAGAAGCCTTTGGCGCTCATCCCACCTCACCACACCGCTTTTTTCTGCCCCAGAGGCACCACATGCTTTACTGCGGGTAAGGAGAAAAGCCTCAGCACACGGATCACTGCCACAGCCAAAGACAGCGGGTGGAAGCAACGCGCTCTGTAAGAAGTGAGAGCCCTCATAAGTGATGGCATTTGGGTTGAGTGCTAACAGCGTCTCCCCCACACCTCGAGATGAATGGAGCAGGTGAGCCTGAGCCTCTCTTTGGCAGAGGTACGCTTCCTTACCCTCAATGCCGTCAGCTCTTAAGACCAGCGCTCCTCAGTAAGTCATCTCCGCTTGTGGCTGGGCTAAAAGCTTACAGCCAAGCCAATACCCGCTACTTTAGGCCGCGACCGCACGCCACTCACTACCAGTATTACCCGCTGGCAGTAAGGCACAGTCAGTCTCTGCAGAGCTCAGCAGGGCTCTGCCGCGCTCAGCTCTTACAGCCTACGCAAAGATAGCAGCGCTAGCAGCTGTACCTGAGTGCGGTAAAGCCAAGTGCTGCAGCCGTAGCCTCTCCCAAGGTGTAACGCAGCTGGATGAGACCTACTGCCAAGTAGACTTGCTGCCAAGCCTCGGTGCGGCGCTGCTTGCGACAAGGTGACAACGTGGCAAGGTGGCCCCCATGGTGGCTACCAGCTTCCCCTGTTGGTGAGACTAAGGCCCTGACTGATCATGGCCGCGCTCACACTGCGGCGTAATGCTCTGCGCTGCCGCGCTGCAAGGTGCTATGCTGTGAACACCATGGCGTGTGGCGCGCCTCACCAGCGCCGCTTATATCCGTGGCGCCCTTTTTCCCCTGCTATCTTTTTCTCCCCTCTCTCTACGGCTATTGTGCTTGCCTGTAGCTGATGCCGCTGACAAGTACTTTAGAGTGTTACGGGAAAGATGGTAGCAGCCGTTTTCTTGCACGGATCCTCCAGTGCCTCAAGGCACTGCTCTTTTTTTTCGCTCTCCTCGCGCTAAAGCTACGCCTCAGGCCCTAACGTCTGTTTAGTTTAGGGTGGCAGTAGCAAGCTCGAGGATACAAGAGGACTTCCCTGCCTTTTTTGCACAGGAGCAGACGGGCACGGCCACCAGCATCAGCGCTCAGCTCAGCTTAAGCTTCAGCGCTGTGCTGTAACCACTGCCGTCTGATAAAGCCGATGAGAGTTTTAGTTGTTGGTAATGGTGGACGCGAGCATGCTTTAGCTTGGCGTGCCGCCAAATCGCCTTTAGCCGAGATTGTCTATGTGGCTCCAGGTAACCCTGGCACCAAGCATGAGCCAAAGATGGAAAACGTCGATATCGACGTTATGGACATCCCAGGCTTAGTGAACTTTGCGCAAAAGGCCGCCATTGATCTCACCATTGTGGGCCCAGAGGCGCCATTAGTCGCGGGCATCGTCGACGCCTTTAAGGAAGCCAAGCTCAAGATCTTTGGCCCTAGCGCCGCTGCCGCCCAATTAGAGGGCTCTAAGTCCTTTACTAAGGACTTTTTAAAGCGCCACAACATCCCAACGGCCGCCTATGAGGTTTTTACAGAGGTCGAGCCAGCCATTGCTTACATTAAAGAGCAAGGCACGCCTATCGTCATCAAGGCCGATGGCTTAGCTGCCGGTAAGGGCGTGGTCGTCGCCATGAACGAAGATGAGGCCATTGCAGCCGTCAAGTCCATGCTTGAGGGCAATGCCTTTGGTCAGGCTGGCGCTCGCGTGGTGATTGAAGAGTTTATGGAGGGCGAAGAGGCCTCTTTCATCGTCATGAGTGACGGTGAGTTTGTGGTACCAATGGCCACCTCGCAAGATCACAAGCGCGTTGGTGATGGTGATACCGGCCCTAACACCGGTGGCATGGGCGCTTACTCGCCAGCCCCAATTGTGACGCACGACGTCTACCAAAAGGTAATGGAGCGCATCATTGAGCCTACCATTAAGGGCATGGATCAAGATGGCAACACCTATGTGGGCTTCCTCTACGCTGGCCTTATGATCGATAAAAACGGCGATCCACGTGTGGTGGAGTTTAACTGCCGCTTTGGTGATCCTGAGACCCAGCCTATTATGCTGCGTATGACCTCAGACTTAGTGGAGCTGTGCGCTAAGGGCTGCAAGCGTGGTGGCTTAGAAGGCAAGATCTGCTCTTATGATGCCCAGCCTGCGGTGGGTGTGGTGCTGGCTGCTGAGGGCTATCCACAATCCCCACGTAAGGGTGATGAGATCTTTATTGATCCACACAGCATTCCATCCTATGGCAAGGTCTTCCATGCGGGCACCAAGATTGTGGATGGCAAGCTGGTGACTAATGGTGGTCGTGTGCTGTGTGCTACGGCGATGGGCCCAGACATCGCAGAGGCTACGCGCCGTGCTTATGGCTTAATTAACCACATTCAGTTCAATGGCATGTTCTATCGCCACGATATTGCCCATCGGGCGTTAGAGCGCTTAGAGCAGAGTAAGAAGCGGGACTAACTGCTAAGCTCTGCACTACGCTGAAGTGAAAAAGGCGCTGTGGCTTTGCGGCTACAGCGCTTTTTTGCGTTTAGAGCTGGGCAAAAGCACCGCGCAGTGCAGCGCCGCGCGGAGCCGCGCCCTGAGCTTAAGGCCTGCAGCACTGCACCGCAAAAACCAACGCCTAAGAGCATCCCCAAATGGTGTATCTGCCTACCATCTGGCGTTTAACCCTAAGAGGGGTATTTGCTGCGGCTCTACTCTCGAGATCATGCACCGTTAGGCGCTTTTGCGACTACCTACCGTAAGAGCGACGCCAGCACCTACACTGCGAGCGTTTCGCCCTTGTGCTTGAGAGTATTACCCCTATGCTATGAGCGTACAAGCGGCCTTTGCGGTGGGTTTAAGCCCCTTGATGCAACAAACTGATAGCGAGCAGCAAGCGTTGCTACCGCGACGTCTCTCTGCGGCAGGTTCATGGCAAGGAGCATTGCTCACACATGGGGAAAACGCTCTCCCTACTCTTAGCGTCTGCACCACAAAGCTTGAGGGTGAGGTTCGCACTCTCACTCAACCTTGCAGCCGTCACTGCTAAGAGTACTTACTCCCTTGTAGCAGCGCGCCCGCAGCCAGAGATGACCAGCGGCGCCCATAGTAGTAAACTGTGCGCACTTTTGGGCGTGCCCCGAGGCAGACACGTCCTCCGCCCTGTTTTCTCCTTTACCTCTGTAGGAGCAACGCAGCAGCAGCCTCCGCTGTTTGTGCCCCCTACCCTAACCTACCCCAACCTGCATACCAGCATGGAACTTACTGCCGTCGTCGACCAAATTCTCGTTTTTGCTTTTACCTTTGCTGCCAACCTCTTTGCCTCCGTCTCCGGCGGCGGTGCAGGCTTTGTGCAATTTCCGATGCTGATTTTAATGGGATTGCCTTTTGCCACCGCCTTAGGCACGCACAAGGTTGCCGTGGTGTTCTTAGGTATTGGCGCGCTGGCCAAAAAGAAAAGCTCACACACGCAATACGGCCTCGATAAGCACGTCGCCATTGCCATGATGGTCTTAGGCTGTCCTGCGGTGGTTTCGGGCACCCTTATCGTTATTAATGTGCCGTCGCAGGCTGCAGAGATCACGGTGGGTATGATCACCATTGCGATGGGCGTCTACACCCTTGTGAAAAAGGGCTTTGGTTCAACAGGTTTAGAGCACCGCTCCCCACTGCGCTTTGCCTTAGGCTGCCTCTGCATTATCGTCATTGGCATGTTCTCGGGCTCGCTGTCCTCAGGTGCGGGTCTCTTTGCGACTCTGGCGCTGACCTTAGTCTTTGGCTTAGAGCTGAAGCGCGCTATTTTGCACACCATGGTCTTTGTGGCTACGATCTGGAATGCGGTGGGCGCCATTACGGTAGGAGCAGTCACGTCTATCTACTGGCAGTGGGTGCCAGTCATGATCATTGCGGCCTTTATGGGCTCTTTTTTGGGCACGTCCCTGCTCTTTAAGCTGCCGGTGGAGAAGGTGCGTATTATCTTCTCCTGCGTGGCCATTTTAAGCGGCGTATTGCTCGTTTATACGGCTTTCTAGCCCTGAGCGGTAGCTCCTAGTGGCGTGAAGCAAAGAAGCGCGGCTGTCCTAAAAGTGATTACATCTGAAAATCTTTCAGCCCTTGTGCGAGCTTACGCATGAGGCTAAGTACTTCATCGAACTTATCGAAGTATTTTTCCAGCTCCTGCACCGACAACTGCAGCAACTCTTGCACAACAGGATCGTGCGCAAAATACTTTGGCACCAAAGTACCGTTTTGCACACGGTGGGCAACAGTAGCTCTGAGCTCATGTGCCCAATGCTCTTTGCTCTCAAGCAGGGGCAAGCAAGTGATGAACTCTTGCAAAGCAGCCTGAGCTACGCTCTCCTCCATGGGCACACCATTATGAAGGTCGAACAGTACTTTGATTGCAGCCTGCGCCCGTTTTACCATATGCTCAAGCTCATTAGCATGATCTATGAGCTGTTGCAGCTGCAACATAGAATGCAACAGCGCCGCATTGTGTGGATCTAAATGCTCCGCTTGCAACAACTGGGTAATGCCAGCATCCACCAGCGGATCGCCAGTGTGTGCCTTTAAGGCAGTGTGGCGGCTCACCGGTGTTTTCGTCTGATTGCTCTGGGCTTTACGGTGTGGGCGCTTGTTACTAGACATGCTCAACCTCGTGATGGCAATCGTTTAGCTCTTAGAAATGGACGGAGGATGGGATGAGTGATGGCAACGTCCCCTACCTCGAGATGCATGGTGCAGGTGAGCCGGACTTATCTTCAGCATGGGCTCCATGATTGCCATAAATTAGGTTCTAGTGTGCACTTCATGGGGTGCCATGTAAGAAGAATGGTAGGCATGACAAGGAAATGCCTTCAGTGTACGTGCTGCCAAGCAGGTTCGCTTCGGAGTTTGTATGAGGTTACGTTGTGGTATCAACCAAACTCTGAGCAGAGCCCAAATGCGGAGCTGAACGGATCCTGGCAACACGCAGGCTGTAATACTGTCTGCTCTAAGGTGCCCTCAATGTACTTGGCAGCCGTGGCTATCAGCTTGAAGGCTATTATAAGCCACATCTTGCCAGGATCCGTTCAGCTCCCCAAATGCAGTACCCCATGAATTGCACACTAGAACCATAAATCACGTCATCTATTAAGTCAGTCGTTTCCAACTAAGAATTGGGCAAGCTTACGCATTTTGTCAAGCACATTCTCGAACGCATCGAGGTTTGCTTCAAGCCCCCGCAAGAAAGCAGTAAGCTTCTCTTGCACATCAGGATCGTGCTCTAGGCTCTTTGGCACCAAAGTACCGTTTTGCGCACGGTGGACAAAGCTATCCCTGATCTCATGTGCCCACTGCTCCTTACTCTCAAGCAGGCGCAGACAGAGGTAGAACTCTTGCAAAGCGGCCGGAACAATGCTGTCCTTTATTAGGATCATTAGTATCGACAACATTGCGAGCGTCTAGCAGCAATTTGGCTGAGTTTTGAGCTCTAATCAGCATGTTACGGATCTCAGCAGTCTCTTTAATGAGCTGTTTTATTTGCAGCGTAAAGCTCAACAGCGCCGCTTTTTCCGGATCCAAAAGCCCAGCTTGGAACAACTTGGTAATATTTGCATCCAACAGCGGATCGCCAGTGTGAGCGTTTAAGGCGGTGTGGCGACTCACTGGTCTTTTCGTCTGCTTGCGCTTGGCTTTACGGTTTGGGCGCTTGTTACTAGTGGGAGATTCGCGCCGCAATTTTAGCTAAAAGGCCACTCTCTCTTGTGATAAAAGTGCTTGTGTCTGGGGTTCTACTGTCCCCAGTAAACTACTAGACATGCTAAACCTCGTTGATGGTGGTAGGAGCGCGGCATGCGCGCATGCAGCGCGGTAGGAACAGAAGAGGCGAGAGCGACAGATCTAAAGCCGACATGACGGCAACTGTTTGGCGCTTACCGTCATCTCAGCGCACTCTCAAATGAAACCGAAAGTAAGCTTGTTGAGCTGCAATGATAGCATCTGCGCTTCGTCGCCATTTTGCATCTGGAAAGCTGCTTCTTTGGTAGCCGCTTGCAGAGCAGCATCATGTTCCGCAGCAGAACCAAAAGGCCCCTGCTGTGCTAAGATCTGCTGCGCTTTTGCATGTAGATGTGCGAGATATTGCGCCAAAAGACGCATGGCTCGATACACGTTCTCAAAAACCTCCCTTCTCAGCTGAGATTCTTGCGACAAGGCTACAAACTGCTCACGCATCTTTGGCACTTGTCTAACGACCTGCAACAGCCCCTTGTCTTGACGCACCTCATGCACCCAACGCGCAACATCTTCTTCGAGTGCCAACATCCACTGCTGCTTGCTCTCAATAAGCTCAAGGTATTGGTTGAACTGTTGCTCAATGGCAGGCGCCTCTTTAGACACCATATCCTCTGGCTCTAAGATATCCACCATATTCTGGAGAGCATCCAGTGCCCCCAAGAGCAACACCCTGAGCTCATTGAAGCTATTGCCAAATTGTTGCAGCTTCAGCAATGCTTGCCCCACTTCAGCTTCGCTCTTGTGTTGGTTGAGGTTGCCCAGTGCGCTGCGCGCTCTTTGTGTCTGCTGCTTCTTCTTGCCCTTGCGGTTTGGTTTTTTGTTGCCTGGCATGAGAACCTCGAAATTATAGCGCTGCATGCGTGCATGCAGCTCAACAGGGAAAGGAGCAGGAGAGTGGTTAAGCACAAAACAAGCAAGGCAGCTGCAACGATCATGCGTCGCAACGCACCACCGTCACATCAAGCACGCTTCCAAAGTGGCTCTGGAATGAGATAACAGCTACTTGCTGCGCAACTCATCCATAATCTGCTGCATTAAGCGCAGACTCACGCCCATATCAGCAATCTCACTTGGTATCAGCCCCGCACGCTTTTCCGCTTGAGCCAGCCAATACTCATAAAACGCTCCAACTTCATTCACCCGCGCAGTCAGATCGCTATAAGCATCGTCCATGGCCGCAAATCTCTGCCACAGAGCTTGCATGAGCTCTTGCTCTTCTGGGCTATGATGCGACCAGTCAGGCACGGCATCGCAATCAACATCTTCCTTGCCTTCTGCCACATAGCGCCAAAACAACGAATGCTTGTCCCAGAAGCTCTGCTCGTTGCTCTCAGCTAAGCCTTCGCAGTACACAAATTCCTGATCGATAGCAGCAGCGGCTTCTGTTCCATAGTTGTCGCAATCTTCCATCAGCTTATCCACGGCAGCACAAGCTTGGTTGGCGCGTGCAATATACTGCTGCTGATCATCCAGATAGACGCCAAACTCTTGCAACACCTCCATGGTTGGTCGTGCTACGAGAGCTTCCAGCTCCTCCCGATATCTGCGTCTGTTTGCGGCAAAGAAAGCCTCCCCCTCATCGCTGAAAACGGGAGTCTGGCTCTGCTGCATGCTCAGATTAATGCGCTGCAAATCGTTAGGCTGAGCGCTCTGCAGCAGCTTGCTGTGCTGCTTGCTCTGCAACTTATGCTGAGCGCTTGGCGTAGACTTCTTGTTCTTTTTGCCCTTACGATTAGGGCGCTTGTTGCTTGGCATCTGAGAACCTCGTGGTGATCGCGCTCCATGAGCGCATGCAGCTAACAGGGAAAAGTAAATGTAGCAGCAGCAGCAGCAGCAGCAGCAAGCAAACGCCACAACGTGACCGCATCTAGCAGCACTGCGCGGGAAGAGCCGTCACTTCACACAAGAATCGGCAGTAATACGTGCCTTCTCACGCATGGCTGCAAGCAAAGTGGAAAAAGCATCCAAATCGGAATCAAGGGCCTCAAGAACCTCATTAATATGAGCTTGGTCCTCAGGGTCATGCGCCCACGATTTAGGCAGAAGCTTACCGGCTTCCACACGATGCGCAAAATTAGTCCTCAAGGAGTAGGCCCACCTCTCCTTGCTTTCCATGAGTCTCAAGCAGTCGTCAAACTCTTGCTTGATGGCAGCCACAGCGTGCGGATCACTACTTTCTAAATCTGCTGTAACGTCAGCCAAAGCATTCGAAGCGGCCAAGGAGCGGAGAAGTATATCCTTCAACTCATCCGTATCTGCGCAGAGCTGCTTCAATATAAGTAAGGTCTGCTGCGCCGAAATATCGTGCTGCAAACGGGCACCTTGCTGTGTGTGGCGACCTAAGGATCTGCTCGTCTGCTTTTTCTTACCCTTGCGGTTTGGTTTTTTGTTACCAGGCATGGAACTGATCTCGGCGTTATAGCGCTGCTTGCCACCTGCAGCAAGCAGCAAGGAAAAGGAAAGGACGGGAACAGGGAAAAGAGGTGCGCACACCAACGAGACCGCTATCATACCAGCGCACTTAAGCCCACCATGGCTTGATGGTGCTCTTTATGTGCGTCAATGCCTTGCGGAGATTAGAGCCGCAAGTTAAGCTCTAGAGCTTACATGCTGGTTTGGCGTATCTTAATCACCCTGAGATGGTGTTATGTTGCTCTGATTTGAGCTGCCCGCTCTCAGGTTCACGCAGCCACTATCCCTAAAGAGCCCTCAGTGGCCACAGCAAAGGCTACGCATGACGTGGCGTCGCCACAATGGAGTGCACTAAGCGTAAGCCCACAATGAGGCGATCCTCACTCCTAAAGCGCTGCTCTAAGCACTCACCTACTGTAGCCAAATCCTGACGTAAGGTCTTGAGCTTAGCCTCGTCCAGATTCTCCGCATAGCGGTCGTTAAAGCGCATCAGACACTCGGTAGTAGCCTCAATCTTTGGCATCACGCGGTGAGCAATAGAAGCCGAGCGGCCCGAGGCGTTCTCAATGAGCTCCACAATCTTTGGGTAGAGATCGAAGTGGCCATGCGAGACGTAATCAATAAGGTGATCACAGAAATCGGTGATTTGCGCTGCCGTAGTCTGTTGGATTGTCTGTGCATCATCCTCAGGTAAGGATGCAGCGGCAGCCGTGAGACTGATGCCCGAGTGCAGCTGAAGATCGTCACCGTTGCGGCCCTCAATGATGCTCTTGGGGTCGATGTGTAAGAGCTGCATGTATTTGAGCACGAGTTCTTGGCGGGAGCGAATCATGTCGTTAATCCACGCATAGCGCTCGTCCACCTGCTGAATGGTGGTGTTAAAACTCTTGCTTACCTTTTGCACCATGACTCCTCCCTGCCCAAAGCAGCTCTAGCTAGCTCCCTTGCACCTACCCTTGCAAGCATGCTCAGTGACAGGAGAGCCCCAGCACAGTAAGTAACTACTGTGCCCATTGCCTAAAAAGCTTTGGCTTAGGCCTCATTACCGCCTAAAGATAGACCTCTAATACCGCTACCGCCCAGCGCCTACCTCAGTGCCAGCGACAGGTAATGCTCACGGCATTTCATGCCTGCGACATGTAATGCCCAAAGCATGTCTAGCGGCACCACGTAGCAAACGAGCAGGCACAGTTACAGCCCACCGCTTGGCTTACGCGACCGTTGCTACGCACAGAGTAACGACTACCAGTCGCTTGACTCTAAGCTGCGGCATTGCTCTGCTGCTATCGTAGCAGAGATTAGTCGATCTTGGCCACTAACGAGTCTTCGTACAGCTCTTTTTTGAAGAGTGCCACATTGCTCTCAAAACGCTGGCGGTTCTTCTTGGCCACCATCGTATCATCATTGGCAGGTAAGGTAACGCGCATGGCGTTGATTGGTCGGTTGTTGCGGCGCAGTTCGTAGTGTAAGTGTGGGCCGGTCGAGATACCGGTATTGCCCGAACGTGCAATGGTCTGGCCTAAGCGCACCGTCTGGCCTTGCTTCACTAAGATCTTAGACAGGTGCATGTACACCGTAGAGTAGCTACCACGGTGGCGTAACACAATGTAATACCCCGCCGAGCGCGAGTACTTAGCAATCTCGACCACACCATCAGCAGGGGAGATCACCGGTGTGCCCACCCGCACCGCAAAGTCAGTACCGTTATGCGGGCGTACCTGATGGGTCACAGGGTGACGACGATGTGGATTGAAGTGTGAGGAGATAACGATCTTGCCATCTAATGGGAAGCGGCGGAACATGCTGGCGTTAGCCGTATAGCCCTTTTCATCGTAGAACTTGTTGTCCGCCTCATTACGGAAGGCCGTTAAGGTACCCACCTTACGCAGCTTCAGCTCAATGGCGTTAATCATGCCCTCGCCCTTTTCCTCAGAGAAAAGCACGCGCAGCGAGTCACCAGGTTGAATGTGACGGGTAAATTGCACACGGCCCTTAAACAGATCCGTAATCTCACGAATCTCCGAGTAAGTTAAGCCCGCATCATGTGCGGCTGTGGAGAAGCTCTCACCGGCCTTAATCTCTGCCACCACTAAGCGGCCACGCTTTTTGTAAGCAGGTAAGGCCGCACCCTCTAACAGTGGACGTAAGGAGCCATCGCTAGCGGTGACCATAATGTGCGCGCCATTTGGCTCGCGGGTAACCGTAAAGTCCTCATCGACACTGCTGCGGCTAAAGCGCCACTGCTCATCACCATTGATCTGCTTAATAAAGCCCAGCAGGTGGTTGCTTTTATCAAAGGAGAAATAGAGCTTTTGCCCTGGACGAATGTTGGTTAAGGCCTGCGCTGCATCCTCATTAGGGTTAGAGGAGAGCTGCTTTAAGACGGCAAATGGTACATTTAAGTCAGAGAAGATCGAGCTTAAGGTATCACCGCGCTGGACTTCCTCAGTGACCCATTGCGTCACCACCGTTGGGGTGTGGGCGTCGCTCGCGGCCAGCTCATTGAGGCGCTTTTCTAAAGCGGACTCATCAGTAAACTCGAGGATGTCACCGATGTCCTCATCGTAGTTCTCTAAGGAGCCATCGGTTAAGGAGGTATAAACCCGCTGATTGTTGTCATTGGCAAAGTTGACATCATCAGAGGTGGCTGGGATGTTTTTGCGGTCGGTCAGCAGGATGTCGGTAAGCGACGTGGTTGGGTCTAAGAACTCATCATAGCCCGCGTCGTCAGGCATGGTCGCACCGTAAAAGGTGGTTGTGGTCGTGGTGGTGTCACGAGGCAAAAAGAAGTAGAGACAGCACGAGAGCAGTGCGGTGGTCGCAATGGCAATGGTATGCCGACGCGAGAGGGGATATTTGCTCTGTGCAACATCGTCTTGGTAGATGTAGTCTTCAGTTTGCATTTGCCAAATCTCACCACACCAAGATCGGGTCAAGACGCTGTGGCTACAGAATCTTTCGTGGCGACAATGACCTCTAATAACGGTCAAAGCCCTGCCCTACTCTGCTACTACGCACTGCTGCGTTGCTCCTCCCCTCACAGTTAGAGCCGCGCAAGGAAGTCTGTAAGCTCTGCTTGTTCTCGGCTTTTTCCGCCCTGAGTGCTTACAACCTGATGTAGTAACAAAAGACAGGTGCTTTGGCGCGCACTGTCGCCTGATCTCGATGCTTTTTGCTAAAAGCGCTTTAGCCTAACGCTGCATGCTCAGCAAAGAATTGATCCTGCTTAGAGCGCCTCAGAACAGCGTCAAACTGTAAGCTGTACCATGTTTGAACCGCAAGTCAGTGTGTCACGCCCCTCTAGCGATCAGGACACGCCGCGCTAACCTATATGACGATACCAAAAGCCCTGCAAAGGCGATCCAATAGGCTGTGCGCCATATGGTAAAGCCTATGCACTACAAAGTTTTAGCACCGCTTTTTTTGAGGTGGTTCCGCCTCAGAAAAATCAGCTCTGCTCTTCACCTTGGGGTAAGAGATGCAGTCTTAGCAGTTTCCCTAACCAGCATCTTTCTGCGCCTTACCGCAGGGCTAAAACACGAGCAGCAATGATGTTATGACCAGAGCAATGAAAAAAAGTTGCACCTAGGGACGAAAAAACATCAAAGGGCACTTTTCCCAGCTCAGCAGGCTGCACAGCAGGCTATGCTGCTGCCAAGCTTTTTCCGGCTGCTGCCTACAACAATTGAGCAGCAACGCTGGAGTTACCGGTAACAGCAATGTGCAGTCTTTGCCTGACACAAAAAACGATATTGTGCGTGATTTCTGCGACAAAAGCCAGAGTGTTGCTACGCATGATATGCTGTATCTCTCACTTATTTGGACGTGGCAGCTAAACACAGTGGTGCCCTGATTCCCCTTACCACCAAGATTAGACGCAGCGTAGTGATACAGATGCGTACAAATAAGCCTTAATGAGCAAAAGGCTGGGCATAGCTGCAACTATGGGTAAATTGAACCAAAAGAGAGCATATCTCTGTGCCGCTCTGTACAGCGTCGCACCGCTCACATCCTGCCATATCCAACAAACCGGTGCGATGTAATAAGCACTACCTACAGGTGCTTGTGGCTCTCAGCTGTATACCGCAGAGTCTGGATCCTTACCCGCCTGCAAAGCAAGGGAGTAGCGTCAGGAGAGGAGCTAAGAGGCGGCAAAAGGGGCCTCTTCTCTGCGGTGAGTAGATAGGGCCATCCCCCTACAATCCAAAGACGGCTGGTCACACCACACGCCAGCACCTGCTCTCCTGCTTGATCGCCGGAACGATGCTGCTTTTGCTGTCCCCACACTCGCGGTGAGTCCCAAATTGGTGGCGTGGCGACGCAGGGACAAAAGGTGACGTCAAGTGACGCTCAGTGGCAGCAAAGGACTGGCAACGCATGGCCGCAGGAAGTACAAGCAGAGGCAGCCGCCAGCTCCCTATTAGCGCTTTTGGGCTCTCCTCTGTGTGCGGTGGATAGCATGGCAACACTCACCTGAAGTGGCTACCGTCACCTGACCTCAATGCGGCTCATGTGCTTTACGCAGAAGCGAAGCGAGAGCGTTTTTCCCTTGTTCCTGCAAAGTATTTCCCCCTATGTTATGGGCTTAAAATCGGCCTGTGAGGTGAGCTTAAACCCTTTGAGGCAGAAACCTGATATGGAGCAGCGCGCGGCGCTACCGCGACGTATCTTGAGGTAGGTTAATGGCAAGTAGCAGTGCTCACACACGTGGAAAACGTCCACAGCGAAGCTACGCTTGGCCTCTAGCACTCCCAAAGTAGCGCTCGCTTTTGGGAACGTCAGCTCTGTGCGGAGCAGCCGTTCTTGCAGGGCAGTTGCGCAAACACGCTATACTTGCACAGCAAGGCTATAATGCGAGCTAAGCGCTCGGTGCCGCTACCTACACTCTTGCGCCACTGCGGCCCATCCACTGTCCCGCACAGCGCTTGCGGCTGGTTACGCCGCACTGCTTTAAGCGTGCATGCCTACCTACCCCGTAAAAGCGCCCTCTTCCCACTGCCAGTGCTCTCACCAGTGAAGGCACTGACGCTCTGTTATTTCTCAGGCTAAGCGAAAAAGGAGCTACTGTGCTTTTAGGCCCAAAGTTTTACACCCGCTTGGAGCGCCTCACTGTCTGGCGTCACAGCCTCTTTGCCCTCGTGCTGGCCACGCGCCAATATCCACAATTTGCACTGTGGACAGAGATTAACGACAAACAAGGCAAAGCGCAGTACCTGCATGCCCTGAAGCAATGCTGGGAATACCACTACGATAAGTTTAACCACATCGACCTCACGGCCGCATGGGAGCAGTTGGAGCCATTCCTGCCACTGGAGCTTGAAGAGTACAGTGAAGGTGACTCCTTTGCGTTTGATACGGCGGTCATGATTAACGCCGCCTTAGATTGCATCCCGCTCAACAGCAAAGAGGGCAAAGAAGCCTCTAACGCCAGCATGGCCTCGGCTATTCGCCTCTGTGAGTTACGCCACCCAGAGCAAGCACAGGATGAGGAGTCGCTGTTAGAGCTGCCAGAGATCGAGGCTGAGCTTGACTATCAGGTAGAGCTCCTAGAGCTGGTATCAAAGCCACGCTCAGGTGAAAACATTAAGGCACTGTTAGAGCTGGCCTTACGGGATCATTGCAGCGGTATTGGCCTTGAGAATCCGCTCACGGTAGAGGACTTTGCGTCCTGCTTTACGGCGCATTATGAGAGCCGCACTCCTGAGGATGACAACTACGATCCACGGGAGCTGGTAGCAGAGCCAAAAAGTGCCTCAGACCCCCGCAGAAAAGCTGATGCTGCTGACTCTGACAATGATGTTGCAGCTCAAAGCGATGATGAGGAAGAAGAGAGCGGCTCTGCTCTGGTTAACACCCTGTTTCAGGCTATGCTCAACAACCCAAACTTAAGAACTTTTTTGCCTGAAGAGTTACAGGGTCTCTCTGCTGACGATGACGCCACATCCACAGTAGATGCAGATACTGCCACTGCCCTCCAGAGCAGAGGTGCCCCTATCCGCGAAAAAACTAACGCCCTCTTTGAGAGCCTCGATGAAGTAAGCAAGCAGAACTTAGCAGCGCAGGGACAAAAGGCGGCCGAGGAAGCTCCAGAGGCTGTGGCTGCTGCACACCAGCAAGCTACCCCTGATAAGAGCGCTGCTGCTTTCCCTGATGCAGACAATGTCGGGCAGAAAATGGCTGCTTACATGCAGCGCTTTCAGGACGAGGGCTTAGACGATGAGGCTGTAAAAGAGGCTGCAGCCACAGCGGTTTTCAATGAGACCATTGAGGCTGCTATTCACCAGGGCTTACGCGACCTCGTAGCTATGGGCTTCCTCGCTGACGACGGTGACGCTGCAGATAGCGCTACCAACAAAGACAACGCCACCTCAGCCCCTACGGCTAAAGAGCAAGATCAGCGCGCTTCAGCGACGCCGTCGGCTGCTGATGTCTACGGTCAGGGGCCAAAGTCTCACGGGAACCATCATAAGGGCAAGCACCACGGCGCTGATAAAGCTAAGGCTAAGGACAAGAGCAAAGCCAAGGGCTCCGCGCACAAAGAGCATGGCCACCACCACCATCACCACCATGAGACTCACCAGAGCCACGGCCATAAAGACCACCACCACCACCATAAGGACAAAGACAAGTCCTAAGCAGGTACACTGCCGCCCTGCTCTGCCCATATCATGACTACAGTGCCGCCGCAAAGCTCAGGGAGCAAGAGCATCCCTACCCGCTAACGTAACCCCAACATGGCTTTGTGGAGCTCGTGGGGTGCGTCCATGATCACCATGCAGGGGTGCGTTTCTGCCGAGCGTAGTGGCGCTGTCCACTATCTTTAATCCCAGCACAAAGCATGCGGTACAGTGCCTCATATACCTCCAGCAAAAAGCTGATGTTTATCGGCGTTAATGCTAAGTGGTGGCCATAACTCTGTCGAGGTGAGTTGTATGCTAAAACTTAAGCCGCTAGCGAAACTAATGCAAGAGCGCACGTTAGTGGGGGCGGCACTGCAAGATAGCTCTGGGGATGATTCTGACCTGCAAAACATCCCATTGGGGGTTTCCGAGTGGAGCAAGTTGTCGAACAAAGCCCGTGACTATGTGGTTGTCGATAAAACCGCCAAGTTGGCAAAGCTGGTGAAGCAAAACAAAGTGTTCATTGCCCGCCCACGGCATATGGGCAAGACCACCTTGTGCTCCATGCTGCATGAGCTGTTTGCTCATGGCAAGGGTAAGTTTGCGGGCACAGCCGTTTACGAGCAGTGGACAGAACCTGATGTCTACCCAGTGATTCGCTTATCGTTCGACAAAATCACGCCTGATGATGCCTTAGAGTTTGAGCTGTGGCTCAAGTTGTTCGTACTCAAGGCTTTTAGGAGGGCAGGTTTTCCTGAGGTGGAGAGCTTTCAGAGAGACTTACCCCTCTCTGGTTTCTTAGGGCAATTTAACCTGATTGCGCTACAGCACGAGCTGGTCTTCATTATCGATGAGTGGCATTATCCTCTGACCAACCTCCTCGACAATGGCAATGAAGGCCAGTTTAACGTTGTCCGGTCAGTACTTAGAGATTTCTACGCTTGGTTGAGGGTAGTGCCCAATGTACGCTTCATATTGGTCACTGGTATCATGCGCTACAGCGAATTCTCCCTGTTTTCTGAGCATGATATCCAAGACTTAAGCATGAAGCCCTATTGGGCGGATTTGCTGGGCTATACCCAAGAGGAAGTGAGCACCTACTTTGCGCGGTACATCCCCCGCGCAGCCCAGAAGCTTAACATTACCGCAGAGCGGCTGCTTGAACGACTGGAGCAGTATTATGAGGGCTTTTGCTTTGATGAGAATGCCTCGGTCAAGGTGTATTGTCCGTACTCCATCAACAGTTTCTTTAACCAGTTACATGATCCAGACCAGCCGCTGGAGTTTGCCCCCTTCTGGATGGACAGCGCCAGCGCTAGCCTAGCGTTAACTTCTTTCTTGCAAGCCCATCCTTTGTCCCCAAAAGACCTCAGCCAGATTTGCTTACAGCATTTCACGCTGACTAAAGATGAGCTCAGTGAGCCCTTTTTCTTTGGTACCGTTAAGATCAAGCAGCTCTTGGTGCAGGCTGGCTACT
The DNA here is from genome assembly GCA_949286015.1 of uncultured Succinivibrionaceae bacterium. Classification (GTDB taxonomy): domain Bacteria; phylum Pseudomonadota; class Gammaproteobacteria; order Enterobacterales; family Succinivibrionaceae; genus Anaerobiospirillum. The sequence continues at coordinate 41,849 of CASEBB010000025.1, forward strand.
ACTCCATTAAGTCTTTGGTAGATAACCCTGCATCGGGTCAGATAGAGTTCAACTGCGGTATTACCAACCAAGATGTGGCAGAAAAGTTTGATCCAGTGGTGACCGACTACTTGGTGAACTTTGACGTCGACAAGAGCAAGAGGCTTAGAGCGGAGAGCTTTGAGGCGCAAAGGAGCCTCCTTGCTGGTGACATCGAGTGCATGTGCATTAGGCTTAACCATATCCTGTGTAAGATTCACTATAAGATCCTGAACCATGCCGATGAGGAGCTATACCGTTCCTTCATAGCACGATTCCTGAGCGCTAACCTCATTAAGGTTTCAGAAGAGGTCGTGAACACCCTTGGGCGTTGTGACTTGGTAGCGGTTACCCCTGATCGCATCTACCCCATTGAGCTTAAGCGTCTCTGCGCTGACCAAGACACAGAGCATCATAAGTTCACCCGTCTCACCGATGGCGAGACCCAGCTCTTAGAAAAAGGCTATGGCAGCAACCTCACTGATATAGACCTGCCGCAGACTGGTGTGATCTTAGTCATTAGCGACAATGATCATCAGATCTGTGCGTGGCGCACCCTGACGCAAACAGATGCAGGTATTGAGCACCATGAGGGCTACATTCCGCCGCTCAATGTGCTAACCCAACAGCAAGTGAAGCATGGTCGGGTGCATTGGCAGAAAAAGCAGCAAACGCCGTCACCAACGCAACCGTAGAGGCGCATCCACAGCAGCAAGGAATCGCCAGAGGAACGCTATCGCCAATTGGCGATAGCAGCATCCTGACGCACTTAGCCCCCACCATGGCTTTATGGTGCTCGTGGTGTGCGTCCATGCCCCTTGGGGATTAGTGATGCAAGCGGCTGCTATAGCTTACAAGCTGGTGTGACGCCTCTTAATCACCATGCGAGGGTGCGTTTATGTCGCGCGAGGTGGCGCTGTCCCCTATCTTGAATCCCGCCCAGAGCTTACGCTACATTGCCGCCCACACTACCAGCAAAAAGCTGATGTTTATCATGGGCGTTAAGTTAGCGAGTTTAGCTATGGGGATGAATTTAATGCAGCCAGCATAACCAGCATATAAGTGTGCTGTGCATCGTTATAATCTGGTACA
>CASEBB010000026.1 GCA_949286015.1 uncultured Succinivibrionaceae bacterium
CCACCTATATCCCAAGTGCCAAACAACGGTCTCAACCCCTACGTTTGCTCACCATGCTGCTAATGCCTCAGCACCAAAAAAATCGCAAGGACCACAAAAATGTTGGGAGCAGAAAAGGTTTTGCTCTGGTTGAGAATGAACAGGTGCTCAGGGCGGCGGCAGGCCGTAAAACAAGGGGATAGCAGGGGCTCGGGTCTGGTTCGGGGGCAGGGGGCTGTTTTTGGTCGTAAGTGAAGTCATGTTCGTGTCCGTGGTTCTGAATTGAGAAGAAGAAGAAGAGGAGCTTGCTCGGGGGAGCTTGAGCAGGGGGCTTGTTGTTTGTCGGTGTCTCTTGCGGTGGCTTCAAGATGGCTTCCTGACAAGAGACTTCATCATGATCCACAGCGCAACCGCTGCTCTAATTGTCGGCACTGCTTGCACTGCGAAAGATAGAACAGTTCTCTAACAAAGCACGCTGGCGTAGCACCTCGCACAGACGCCGCAGCAATAAGGGCTTGGTGCAGCCATGAGCGGAAATGTAGTGCAGCAAGGCCATCTGCCGCTCCTCAAGTAAGGGCTCAAAGTTGAAGATGATCACCTGTGCCATTTTGCTGGACTCGCACTGCATAAAGGTCACAAGCTGATCCTGCTCATTGCCACACAGCGAGAACAGCTGGCTAAAGAGCCGGTTGCTCTCATTGCGCAGCTTGCGCATGAGCATGGTCTTAGTGGTAGCGTCTGCGTCAGCGGTAGTGGCGTCATTGGCAAGAGATTCAGGCGTGGTCGCAGCAAGGGCGGAAAAGGAAGCGGTAGCAAGTTGGTGCTGCAACATAGACAATCTCCAAGTAGACAAAGAAGCGATTACCCCAAAGCGCGACTCCGCACAGACGTGGGTAGAGTCACTTGAGGTTTAGCTCCCGCTTGTCTCCTGTAAGGATGTCTTGGTGCTTGCAGGGCCTCGATAGTGGCAATAGGGCGAGGCCATATGCCAAGTGGCCATGAGCATGGCGCAGAGGCGCAGTGGTGCTGTCATCCTCGCAGGAAAAGAGTGGGGCGCAATCGCGTTACCCACAGTCTACGAGTAAGACCAGCGCTTTTTGCTGTCAGCGCTCCATTATCTCGACGCCCAAGATAATTGCCGCCACAGCACAAGTTGGCATGAGCAAAAACGGCTTATTTAAGGGCTTGGTGAGTTGCTGCAAAAATTACCATATTTAAGACCCCTCCCACCCACTTAAAAGGTTTGGGGCGGGACGGGGGTGCCATTAAGAGGTGTAAGGTCGATTACAGCCACCAACCTCAGAGAAAGTGTAGTGCTCTGCCACACCATACCTAAGAGTGAGCAGCGCAACTCAAAGTACCGTAACCATATCCCTCAGGGTGATTAAAACGCCAAAACCAGCTGGTAGGCTCTTGAGCTTAACTTGCTGCACTAAGCCTCATAGGGCAGCGGCGTACACCAAGAGCATCATAAAGCTATGGCGCCTTAAGTTCGCGTGTATGCGTGCCACACGCGCCTCAGGGTAGAGCTCCTCACCGCTAATCTCTAAGCCCCGTCTGCTTCATGGCAGTGGGGACTAAAGTGCTCTCTGGCGTGACCTCTGGTGTGAGAGTAGAGACGGGCCGGTGAGAGCTGACACCTGTGTTGCCGTGTTGCCGTGCTTAGCTCTGCTGTGCTAAGACCACAAGGATATCCTGCATGTGCAGGAGCAGCTGCATGTCACTACAGCCATTTTGCACCGCCTGCTGTAACACCGCTTTTGCTGAGGCCGTCAAGAGCGAGTCATACTGCGTCAGGATGTCTTGCGCTAAGGCCTGACTGCGCTCCTTAAATGGCGAGAGCGGTGCTGGCATCCCCAGCGCAAAGTGCTTCTCAAGGCGCGCAGTCGCCTCTTGTAGCAGTAATTGCTGTTGGTGTTGCAGCATCATGGTGAGCGTCGAGCTGTTGTTGCCTGTTCCTGTAGCCGCGCTCGCAGGCTTATTACCGGCACTACTTCCTGTAGTGCTGCGTGGCTTTGCTGCTACAGGATCTGGGGTGGCATGCTGCTTTTGTTGCGGGCGGATATTGCTGACAATGGCATCGAGCATATCATCCGTAAAGTACGCGTAGTCACTGCTCTGCGCGGCATTGTGCTCACTGCTGTTAGCCTGAGGAGGTAACTCCTCAGGTGCTGAGAACGGTTTCTCGGGTTGCGGGGTAGCGTTCCACAATGACTCAAAGTAATAGCTGGCGCTTTGCTCGGCGGTAGGAGTGGCTGCGGTGTTACTTGGCGGGGCAAAGGTGCTGTCTGCAACGTGCGGGGCACTGCTCTGTTGTGTTTGCGCCAAATCTGGCTCTGGTGAGAGATCATCATCATCAGAGGCAGAGAACAGCATCTCTTCATGAGATTGTGCCGCAGCGGCAGCAGGTGCTGAGAGCGACGGTACTCTTTCCAGAGAGTTGCTATCTAATGTAGTGCTTGCCACGGCCGTGATTGGCGTCAGCTCCGCAAAGTCATCATTAGCTTTATCTGCTGGCTCAGTGCTCAACGCAGAGTCTGAAGCAAAAAGAGCTGCTTGGGCCGATGCTGCGGTGTGACCACTGCTTACAGGACGCATAGCCGCCGGTGCTGCAGGCGTCTGCCCACTACTTACAGGGCGCATCATGGCGCTACCGCTACCGCTGCCGCTGCTGCTGCCCATGTCTTTTAAGGTTGCAGCTGTCTGCTGTGCCGCTGGGATATGCCCTGTGCCTGTAGATAGCACGCTTACCCCTGAGTGCACCGTGCTACCTGTAGGTGTTGTCTGGGGAAGCTGTGGTGCTTGTGGTGCTAATGCCGCCGCCGATGGTGCTGACAGCCCCGCTGCCGCTTGCGGAGCTGCGTGCATAGGAGCAGGTGCGGTGAGAGCAGCATGCGGCTGTGGTGTAACTTGTGTCCCTTTGCTCTTGATCGCGGGATTGTGCCATGTTAGGCCCGAGATCGCTGGGGCAATGCCTGAGCTTGGTTTCAGCGTGGCTGCAACCTGTTGGCTGCTTTGCTGACTGTGGCTGCTCTGGGTTATCTGGGGGCTTTGGGTACTTGGCAGACGAGGCTGCGATGTGGCAGGTGGCTCAACAATAGTGGTAGCTGCAAACAGTGGCAGCGCGTCCATCATATCTTGCTCAATACGTGCTACGGAGCGGGCTGGGGCTACTTCGCGCATTGACATCTGCGGCTGGTGTTGTGGCTGTGGCGGTTGTGCCCATGGTGCCTGTGGTCGCATCCCTGTGCCAAAGTAAGAGCCCTGTGTTGGGCTGTGCATAGTGGCGGTTGCGACGGCCGGAGTAGCAACGTGTTTGGTCGCTGCCGCAGCAGCTTGCGCCTGAGCATGCTCGGCCTTTTCCTGCTCTTGTGGCTTGATGCCCTGTTGCTGCCGTGCGATGACCTTTAGGGCGGTCTCGCAGATCAGGCTTGGTGGCACCGCGACGCTGTTTAGGTCACGCGCTAAGGTCAATAAAGCCTGCTCACTACTCTGTAAGTACTCACTAAAGAAGCTCAATAAAGCCACAGCTAAGTCATGACCATACTGCTGACAGCGCACATCATCTTGCTCGGTCTTTACCAGCTCCGCCAGTAAGTGTAATTGCCGTAACTCGTCTGATGGTGGCAGCTTAGCTAAGCTGGATTGCTCCTTGTCCTGAGTGGCCTCTTCCTCAGGGGAGATGTCACGCTGGACAGTGGTCTTAACTACAGCCGAGAAGGCGGCTTCCGGTACAGGGGCGGAGACAGTATCTGCTGCATTTGCGGCAGTGGTCTGTGCGCTTGCAGAGTCAGTTGCTCTCTTGGCAGGGGCAAGAGGGCTCTGAGGTAGAGTCTGTGCTCCTTTCTCTAAGAGCTCACGGGCTAAAGAGCACAGCCACGTTACCGACAGAATATGGCGCTTAGACTGCTGGGCACGCTTTAAGAGCTGGCGGTCACGCGGGGAGAGCGCGGTGGTGTAAAACTCTAAAAGAGAGGAGCACAGCTGCTGCACATACACCAAGGTCAGCACATCCTGTACAGTACGACGCTCAGCAATGAGATCAATGATGACGCTTAAGCGTAAGCGTCGTTGCTCACTCTCGCTGATTGCCTCAGGATGTGGCTGCAGCTTCTTTTGTAAATGCGACTCAATCTGCGCTAAGGCCTGAGCGCGCGCCTCAGTGTAGTTCTTGAGCTCAAAGATACCCTGTGGCGTGGTTTGCGTTGGACTGGCGCTTAAGAACTCGGCCGCTAACTCTTGTAAGCTGGCGGTGACAGTGTCGTTGCTGGACATGGTGATGCCGTTTTGTGGTGTAGCAATGCGCTTAACGTAGAAAGCCGTCCACTCCAACATCTTGTTGGTGAGCTTGTGGAGAAACTCTCGGGATAACAGCAAAAATGGCGTTTGCTCTTGTTGCTGCAAGCGCTCCCGCTCGATTGGAGTTAGGATCAGCTGGCCATGCTCTAAGAGCTGGTGGCTAAGACGCTGGGCGTAAGTACCAGCAATACGCCGGTTCTGCGTCTGCATTAAGAGCTCACACAGCTTGGCTATGCCGTTGTGGACGTCACTGTACTCTACTTGCTGATACCACGAGGCTGCGCTCGTGCCGGAGGTGAGTGCCGAAGTGGTGTACAGTGAGGACAGACTATAGCGATCAGTATTCGCCGTAGGGTCGTAAGCAGCAGTATCAGCGATGTCATCAGCATCGTCGTCAAAGATAGCAGCCAAGACATCGTGGTCGTCAACAGTAGTGCTGACGCTGCTCTCCAGAGCACTCTGGTGCTCGGGGGCGGGCGCTGGAGTAGAGGCGTCCTCTGGGGACGTCGCGCTTACAGGCTGCTCCTTACTGTGCTCAGCTACAGCAGCACTTGCAGGAGCCTCTGCTGGCTTTTGCTCGGCCCTTTGTAGGATGTTGTTGGTTAAATCCAACAACCAGTTCTGCGAGAAGTTGACAGCGGTGGCATGCTTAATCTTTTGCAGTTTCTTGCGCTCGCTCTTACTTAAGCGCTGGCCAAAGCTGGTAAGCAGAGCTTGGGCTAACTCCTGAGCGTACTTTAAGATCTTGCTCTTGTTGTTAGTCCGCTCCAGCTTCTGCTGCAATTGCTGTACGGACGCTTGTGCCTCTTGCGGTTGTGCCGGTTGTGATGGTGTCGGTTGCTGTTGCTGATATGGGGCAGCAGTAGCTGGTGCCTCAGATGCCGCAGGTGGTTGTACTGTAGCCTTTGAAGGCTGTACAGCTGCTTGTGGTGGCGTGGCTCCTGACTCTATAGCGGCTGGTGCTGGTACCGGTTTAAGTGGCGTGACGTTAGTCGTGATCCCCTGTGGGGCTTGTGCGTAGTTTGCGGAGCTTACCTCTGTGGAGACAGCCTCATTTGCGCCAAATGACAGTGATAATTGCGTACCACCAAAAAGCGCGGCATTAGCGGCAGCAGTGGCATTGCTGCCATACAGGGAGCTTGGCCGCGTATCAGGTAAGACGTCGTTTGCTAAGAGCGCGTTATCTTGATCACTTTGCCAATCGTAGAGCTCTGTGGCTAAGTGATAGAGCCAGCTAATCTGACTCAGATCATCGTGGTTATGTTGCAGGCGCTGCAGCTTGACGCGCTCGGCGTCACTGAGAACATCGCTAAAGTGCTTTAAGAGGGCGGAGGCTAAGGCACGGGAGTAGATCAGACGTACTTGCGGCGCTGTACTCTCAAGCAGCTGCTGCACAAGGGCGCTGATAGATAAGTGCTGGGCTTGCTGCTCATACGTGTCAAGATCGCATGGCGTTTCGTGCTTTGCAGCAGTGCCGTTCTCGGTGGCGTTTCCGCTGGCCACCTCAGTGGTTGTAGTGATGGCTTGTTCTGTAGCTGCAGCTTCTTCGCTCTCTAAGAACACCAGCTCTAAGATCTCTGTAGCAAGCTCACACAGCCAGAGACGGTCAAGGGTATCAGCCTTGTTATCAGCGCGGGCAAGCGCTTGAATCTTGGTCTGCTCCTCAGGCAAGAGGGGATCGACAAAGTGCTCTGAGATCAGCTGGGCTAACTTCTGACCATACTCTTGCTGTTGCGTGCTGGTGGTAGCTTCTTGCACGGCAGCGATTAAAGAGGCTAAGTGCGTAATGGCAGTAGCACTTTGGGCATGACGGACAAGAAGCTCTTCACCGAGCTTAATGAGCCATGCTGCTGGTACCTTTAACTCAGTATTTACCTGCGCTGCGGCTAAGACGGCTTGCTCGTCATCATGCAGTAGCGAGGCAAAATGCTCAAGAAGCAGGTTAGCGAGAGTCTGACTGTGGCGCTCTTGCTCTGTTTCGGCTGCATGTTGTAATGAGGCGAGGTTGTCACGGATATCTTGCCATGCAAGGGCCGAAGGTTGGCGTGATAGGAGAGCGGCGACTACTGGGTTGGTGACGGCAATAGTGCTGCTGACGTCTGTGACAGTGGTAGCGCTGGCGCCATTGGGAGCAGAGTCAGCGGCACTGGCATCATCAGTGGAGTTTGCAACAGGGGAGACTACATCTGTGTCTGATGCTGGGACTAAAGCGGCGGCTGCTACAGAGGCAGAGGCTACTGCAGTAGAGACTGCTGGTGCTGCTGGCGTGGCAGGGGCGGTGGTTTCTGGCTGTGGCTCAACCTTAGCCTCAACTACAGGCTCTGGAGCAGACGGTGCGGGCGCAGCTGTATCGTGAGCAGCGGGCTCGTGTGCAGCTACAGCTGTTTCTGGTTCTGGTTGGAGCGGCGCCGTAGTAGCTTCAGGGGTGGGCGCTGGAGTTGCGTCGGCTGGTGAGGCGGCAGCGAGCGCTTGCAGCTCCGGTAAAGGCGGCATGTGCATCTCAAGGAGCAAAGCCTCAAGCTGCTTCACCGTCTGCTCAGGGTCAGTACTGCCGTAATGGACGATACGATCAAGAAAAGCGAGTTGCTCTTTGGCGAGCAATTGGCGGCCGCACAGAGAAAGTACGTAGGCAGCAAGGCGGCAGGCGTGCAAGGTAGCCTGCTTTAAAGATAGAGTATTGGCAGTCATAAGTTGCGGCGCAAGTAAGGGGACGAGGTTTTGGGGCTCAAGTATAAAGGCTTTTGCGCTGCCGGTGGTAGTAAGGGGCGTTTATGCGGAAAAGTGGAGATAGGGCGGGCAAGAGAGAGAAGGCGGAAGTGGTGGAAAAGTTGGCCACCTTAACGCGCCACAGGGGCGGGCGTTTTTCTCTTGTGTGCACAAAGCTCCTTGCTCTTAACCACACTTAGATACGTCGCAATAGCGACGCTTGATGCGCCATATCAGGGTTCTGCATCAATGGTCTTAATCCACCACAAAGGCCGATTTTAAGCCAATACATAGGAGGAAATACTCTGAGGCAACAAGGAGGAAAACGCTCTCCATCAAGGGGTTATACTACTTGGTGCCAAGGTTGGTAACCTAAAAGCGCCTGACGGCGCCTTATCTCGAGAGTAGTGCCTCAGCAAACTCCTACTCTCATGGTAAAACACCTGATTGTAAGCAGTTACCTCCTTTGAGATTTGCTTTTTGGGTTACTCACGTGCCAAGTAACTGCAGGAGGGGCTATGCCACGGTACAAAGTAACGCTAACCGCAGAGGAAAAAGCGAAACTACAGGAGCTATCCAACACCGGTAGCGGCTCTAACAAGACCTTTAAGTACGCGCGGGCTCTACTGCTGTGCGATCAAGGCGAATTTGCCGATTACAAGTGGAGCGTAGCGCAAGCAGCAGATGCCGTGGGAATGTCCGCGCGCAGCGTGATTAGCCTAAAAGAGCGCTTCGTTAAGGGCGGCTTGACTGCCGCTCTCCAGCGCAAGCCCTACAAACAGCGTGCTAAAACCTTTGATAGCGCCTTTGAGGTGCAGGTTAAGCAGATTGCCAGCAGCCCTGTTCCTGAAGGGAAAAGCCATTGGTCGCTACAGATGATTGCTGATCGCCTTGTTGAGCTGAAGCTGGTGAAATCAGTCTCGCTCATGACGGTACAGCGCGCCTTGAAAAAAGGCCAACCTAATACGCAATAAGGGGAGAGGAGCTAACACGCTCTGGCGGGTGCACCGTCTTAAGATAGGCTTAGACTCACCTGCACCCTTCATCTCGAGGTGTGACGTTGCCAGCGCTTACTCATTCCTAAGCGGCAGCACCACCAGCTGGTCTGTTGGTAAGCACTGCCGCAGCAGCGCAGCAGTGGCGGCACCGCGCGCTGCACCATGCACAGAGCTTGGTGCAGCGTCGGCACATGCTCGTGCGATCTTGCGCCCCTACGACAGGTTCTTACGCCCTTCGTAGTCCGCCACAATCGCATTGACAATATCACGGCACTCCGTAGCACTTAAGTAAGCGCTTTGTGCCATCACCGGCTTGCCGCCGAGCTCGCAGATCATCTGCCCGCGTCCCAAGAGCTTGGAGGCATCGTAATTCTCAGTCTTGCTCGTTAGCACAATCCGTGAGTTCACGCTGTCAGCCATCTTGAGCGCAATGCGGTTGTCGCAGTTGCTCTTTAAGCGCGCATCCACCGTTTCACTGTCTGGACGCTGCGTCGCAAAGATGAGATGGATACCCGCAGCACGGCCCTTATTGCCCAGACGCTGGATGTCTGCCGTCGTCTCGCGTCTAAAGTCAGGGTCAATGAAGTAGTCCGCAAACTCGTCCATAACAAAGAACATGTGCGGCAAAATGGCCTCACCCTGATCTAACGCCACGGCATTAAAGCGCGCAATATCAAGATAGCTGCTGCCACCTTGACGATGCAGCTTTTGTCCTAAGGCACTAAAGCGCGCATAGCGCTCCTCCATCATGGCGTGCAGCTCATGTAAGGCCGCAATGGTCTGTTGCTGATCCTTGATTATCTGCTCACCATAGAGGTGTGGCAGGGGCGCAAAGTCACCAAAGTCATCAGACTTTGGATCGACCAAGATGATCTGCGCATCTTCAGGGGCGTTGGTCAGCGCAATATCAGTGATCAGCGTGCGTAAGAGCACCGACTTACCTGAACCGGTGCCACCAGCAATTAAGGTGTGCGGAATAGCATCGGGCTCAAGGTAGACAATCGAGGCGTCTTCATCGCTAAGTCCCAAGACAAAGCGCATATTGCAGCCGTGGTAGCGCTCACCCTCGTAGGTGAAGTACTCGTACTTAAAAGTACGCTTCTGTGCCAGCGCTAAGTACGGAATAGTAGTGCGCCCCATGCTGTCGGCCGCAGGCTCCGTAATAAAGAGCACAATCTTGCGTGGACGCTCGCGCATGCCGCTTACCGCAAAGCCAGTGCGACTGAGCACGCTGTCATTGGCCTTGCGCAGCGCAGCCTTTTCAAAGCGGGAGTTGCCCTGAAACTCAAAAATAGCACCGTTAGCGGTAAGCTTCTTGTCTTCCACAATTGGCAAGAGCTTCTTTTCACGGTAAAAAGCTACCAGCTCGTGCTCGACGTGCTCTAGCCACTGCTTCTTTTCTGGGGTTTCCAGCTCGTAAGTGGAGTGGGTGCTGTCTAAGAGTTGCGCAAAGTGCGGGTGCTCGGCGTAAAACTCTTGGCGCTGCTCTTTGTCCTGATCCGTGGCTGTGGCGGTGTCCGCAAGTGCCGCGTCACTACCGTTGTCATTACCGTCAGCGGCGGTGTTGTCTTCAGCAGCAATGCGGTGTGGTGCCAGCGGGGTTGGTCGTGGCGTGCTGCTCTCTGGAGTGCTGTGCACAGGGGCACTGGCCTCAGGGGCACTGCTTGCTGGGGCATTGGACTTAGGAGCATTGCTTACAGGCGTACTTACTGGTGGTAAGTCAGCTCCGCTAGGGACTACTGCCTCTGCCTCTGACTCTGACTCTATACCTGCTACCGACTGTTGCTCCGGCACCGGAGCCGCTGCATCTGGCGTGCTGGTAGTAGCCGCGACGGTGTTAGTGGTGGATGTCGCAGCGCAAGAGGTTGTTGCCGTGGTGTTTACAGGCGTTACCGTGGCGCTCTTGCTTGGTGCCCGCTTCTGTGGAGACGGCGCAGGCTCTTCAGGATTACGCTCGTAAGCTAAGACCTCCACCATAGCACTCAGCGCCAAAGGAGGCAGCGTGCTTGGGCGCAACGCCATAATGTGATTGGTCGCCGTGACATACTCTGCTAAGTGCTCACTGCTGTCAGCTTTGAGCAGATATGGCAGCGGGTTGATGCCATGACGATAGTCAGTAAAGAGTTGCTCCAGCGCGCTCTTATTGATCTGCACTTGCAAGATAGGCAGAGCCGCAGCCGCGTGCTTTTGCCGTGGGTCAGGACTAAGCTTGGTCTGTACGGCCACTGGTAAGAGCTCATTGGTGTCGGCTTCATGGGCATACACGAGGGAGTAACCCTTGAGCAGAATATCGATCTGCTCCTCACGCAGCAATTGCTGAATCAGGGCAAATTCCTGATCGTCGATCTTGGCCAGTGAGCCTTGTGCCGAGCCCCGACTATCTAAGAGCATGTCCGCCAGACGCGCTAAGAACTGACGCCGATCGAGAGAGGAAATGCTCTCGCGCTCAGCTAAGGCGTTAGCAAAGATGTCCGTAGTCGCGCGGGTTTGCTTTAAGGACTTCTTGCACGCTACCGCCTGCATCTGCGAGAGAAACTTCGACTCTACCACGGTCAGCATGAGCAGGTACTGGTGGCCTTGCGCCTGTGGTGTGGCGTATTTCACTACCTGCATGCCCAGCAAGTCAGCGCGGCTGGAATCATTAATGGAAAACAGCGCGGCGTAGTCATCAAGGCAGATAAAGGTCGCTTCAATGCGCTCTTGCGCCTGTAGCTGCGCCGTGACTTGCTGCATCATGGCCGTAACTACGGTCTTGCTGAGCACTAAGCCCACCAGCTCGTAGGTGTTAATGCGGCGCAAGTCCGAGCGCATCACGATGCTACCGGAGATAGCAATGGCATCAGCACGCAGCCGCTCTTGTAGCGCTGCTTGCTCATTGTCGGCTACGCCCATTTTGCTCAGCAGTGTCTGCAAGTACGAGTTGGCTGCCAGCTGAGGCGCAGTGGTCGCCACCATAAAGTTCAGCACCGCATCTTTGAGCTTGTGGTAGTAGATGACCTTGATGCCTTCATCTTGGAGGTGGCCACGATTGAGCAGCGTATCAAAGTACAGCACCACATCGGCGTAGTTGTGGGCATGTGAAATCAGCTGCCCAAAGTCCACACCGCTCTGGTTCGTGGTGTTGTTGAGGCGAATAAAGTACTCCACCAGAGGCGTCACAATGGTCGCTGCCAGCTCGTGCGCGTCGTTTGGGGCTCCCTTGCTGGTCGCAGGTGCCATCATGGCAGCGCTTGGCTCCTCAGTACTTGCTTCTGCCTCAGCGGCGTCAGCATCTGCGCCAGCGCCATGGGCATGCAGTCCTAGGGTCAGCGAGCGCTGTACCTCACTTTCGACTGTGCAGTTAAAGCGCAGATAGGACTTAATCTGCTCTGCCACCGGCGTAAAGGTCTCCAGCGTACCCTGCGCAATGTATTGCAGCGCATGCAGGTACTGAATCTTGGTAATAGGCTGCACTGGGCAAACTAAGTACTTGCTCGAGCGCTCGCTGGTGCTTGGCGCCACAAAGGAAATGAGCGTTGGCTGGAAGTTGACCTCATCAGTGGCTACAGGCACGGCCACAGGACTAAAGCTTACCTGTGCTGTGCTATCAAATACATGGGCAATCAAGCAGAGGTCGGCAATGCGATGTAAGCTGCCGCTATCACCTGCAGGACGTAAAGATAGCTGGTTGCTGGAACTGCCCCTGCCACCGTTGGTCAGGGCCGAGCCGTGCAGCTCATAGAGATTGTTATAGGCGCTGATACTGCCAGCGGTCTCACTTAAGGTCGTGAGGACGCTCACCTGCACGCGCTGCACAAAGTCGCTGTGCTCACCGCTTTGCTGTAGGTTAAAGCGCTCCGCCTCAAAGAGGCGGTACACATTCTTCGCCTCTTGCAGGTCGCGGTTCACCACCAAGAGATTAAAGTGGGTGCGCGCTAAGTCCTCGGCTTGTACCAGCATGCGGTATAAGTGCAGCGGTAGCGTTGGCAGGGCGCAGTTGTAGAGCATGAGGGTGCACTGCTCTTGTAAATAAGGGCGGGTGGTCAGATAGCGCCGTAAAAAGTCGTGGCAGGCATCAACATAGACCGCCATAGCCCCATAGCCACTGCTCCCGCGCTTAGCACGCGTCGTAGTGGTGCTGTTACTGACCACCGCAGCGGCGCTGCTTGCCTGCGCGCTATGGCGCAGCGTCTCTTGCAATTGCGAGGCTGGGGTATAGAGGCTAAAGCCACCGACACTCTGGGCAAAGAGCAGAATTTGCGAGTTACGTGGCAGGCAGTTGTTGAGTACCACCTCAGGGGCTTCGCAGTAGCTAAAGTCACTCTTAAGGCTGTCTTGGAACTGCTTCGGGTCAGTAAGGTAGAGGCTCTGCGCAAAAAGAGCCTGCATCAGCTCCTTTAAGCGCTCCAGCTTAAACGCGTAGGAGCGCAGACTCTCAATGCACAGTGGCGTCGCCACCGCATACTGGCTGTAGTTTTGGTTGCTCAGTGCACCATGCGACAGCGCCGCGAGGCTGCTGGCACTGTCCATGTCGAGGTCGCCGTGCGCGGCGCTTACGCCCATGGCGCCGCTGCTATTGCCACTGTCACTGCTGCCAGTGCCACTGCCAGCGGTAGTGGTAGTGGAGCTGTCGTTGTCGCTAAAGGTAGCAGCCAGCGTGGCATTGGCACTGCGGCTATCGGCGATGTAAGCCATGCCGATTTGCTGTAACAGCTGTAAGAGCAGGCGGATTTGCGTGCTGACATTAAGACCGCAGCGTTGCACCATCTCCGCTACAGGGCTGACCATAATGGTGTACTGCAGCTGCGCATACTGCTGCGCTAAGCAGCTAACCTGTGCTGTCAGGATGTGGCAGTCGTGTAAGAGCTCCACGACCGCAAGATACGAGCTCTCCACCTCAGTAAAGAGCGCGCTGATCTCATCGAGGCTTTGCTGAGCCAGCGATACATCCTCAGCGTTAAGCTTAGGTGCGACCTGTTGCAGCGTGTCATTAAGGGCCGAAAGCTGCTCACGGAAAAGCTGCGACACGTTTTGCGCTAAGCTTGGGTGCGGGTTAAAGAAGACGCCCACGGGATAGCGCTGTGAGCCCACGCCTTGGAAAGTCTGGCGCTCAGCTAAGTTGAGAGCTTGACGGCCACCTTGCAGCGAGAACTCGTTGTAGGCAAAGACACCGCTTTGCAGCGTGTGACTCTCGTACACGGCGTGGATATTACGCCACAGCAAGGTGCTGATACCCTCTAAAGGCATGGCCCAAGTGAGCTTGAGCGTGGTGCCCTTACGGCCATCGGCAAAGGTAGGCGTGACGTCAAAGACTAAGGTCGTGTTTTCCTTGCTGACGGAGGTGCTGGCCTTGAGCTTGTTCTTGGTACCAGCGCTGCGCTTTTGTTGCGCCGCAAAGTACTTCGGGTAGTTTAAGAGCGGGTGTGGCTCCGCCTGCGAGCTCTCAGCATCTTTGAAGGTAAACTCAAACTGTGGCACCGCACGGATTAACTCACTTAAGAGTGGGCCGTAGCGGCAACTAAAGTAGGTGGCCACAGCGTAGTTAATCTCATGGAGCTTAGCGCGCTTAAAGTTGAACTTGATGCTGAGCTTGGCCAGCTTGGCGGACTCGGCCTTGCCACCTTGATCGCTGGATAAGAAGCGCAGGATCACCTGACTTAAGCCCACGAGGAAGTCATCGCACTCGATCTTGTCAGAGAAGATGAGCTTTTGCCACTCCTTGCTGATGCTCTTGGCCTCGGCGGTACCAGCATCAAAGATGCGGCGCTTCTTTTGGAAGAAGTCGTAAAGGGCTTGCGTCTCGGCCGCGCTGTCGCTCTTGTGGTCGACTAAGGCAATAGTGGCGCGTTCGTCGTCACTCAGCTGGTCTTCCTCACCATAAGCCTCGTCATCAAAGAGAGCCAGAGTGCGCTCGGAGAGCTTCACTTTGACCTTGCTCTGCTTGCTTAAGAAGAACTTTTCCAGCTTGCCATGCCATGGCACTAAGCATAAGAGCTCGTAGATCTTGCCGTAGCCATCGTCGTCCTCAAAGTGCTGCAGGTAGTTTTTGATGAGCGCCGCTTCTGTGGTGGTAAAAAGTGCCGAGCTTGGGCGCTTATCCACAGGCTTGCCATCTTCACTGATACTGACAGTGTCGTTGGCTGCGCCACCGTCAGCGGCAAAAGCCGCCTCTTCTAAGGACAAAAAGGTCTTGGTGAGCACCTCGTATTTGAGTGGGGTGGTGTTGTCCTGATTGTACTTGGCGCGGTAGCTGATGCGGTTTTTGGTCAGGGCCGCCAGCTCTTTACGATAGAGCACCTTGGTGGCGTCCTTGAGCTTGTTCTGCGTAAAGAGCTCAGGATCAAAAGGAAAACGCAGCACTGGCAGCGCCTCACCAAAGGCGCGGCGTAAATCGTGATGCTGGCGATAGTGGATGATCAGCATTCCGAGGTACTGTGCAATCTCGGCAGCGGTAGTGTTAAAAGCGGCATCCTCAGCGGCGAGAAGCGAGATGAGGCGCTCTAAAGGCTTACGCTCGAGCTTGTTGTCGGTAATGGTGACGCCTAAAGCAGAGGAGCACTCATCGATAAAGTGTAAGACTTGCTCGTCGAGGATCTCTTTGATCTGGTCGTTACCGAGGCGCAGGAGGTTAGCGGTAGTATCAACATTTTCGCCGCTGGTGACGGCGGTGACGATAAACTTACCCTTCTCGAGGTGGTTACGCCACCATGAGGCATCGGCTGTGGTGATGGTGACGTTGGGGGCCGTGGTAAGCTTTTGGCTGGCCCCGACAATGGTGTGGCGGGGAATCTTAAAGTTCAAGCAGTCTAGGTCACAGAAAAAGCCTGGGTTGTTGAGCTTGTAGGAGTTGCGGTAGAGCTCGATGTAATCGATGATCGCAACAATGAGGTTTGGGTCTAAATGATCAAAGCAGATAATGCCCAGCTCTTTGCTGCCGTCGAGGCTACGGTCTTGATAAGACTCTTGGTCTTGTGGCAGGTAGCTCTTGAGCTTTTGCATGGCCACGTAGCTCAAAAAGAGGTTACCGATGCGTGTGGCTTGAGCTTTTTGCGTGTAGTAGTTGTCGATGGCGGAGTCTAAAGCGCTACGCTCCGCAGCGGTGAGCTGAAGTTGGAAGTCAGCAGAGACGGCAGAAGAGTCAAGAGAGGTAGGCGTGGTCATAAATAGCAAACCTACAAAGTTGCGGCGGTAGCACCAAAGGGGTGGCAGAAAAAGGTTGCGGGCGGTGGTTAGCCCTGAGGCAGCGTCAGCGACAGCAAGTCACTTCAAAAGCACAGGAACAAGTGACCGCATCAGTGACGGCTGCAAGGTTAAGTGCAGGTCGTACCACACCATTCAAGATGCATGGTGCAGGTGAGCCCGAGCTTACTGTGAGTATCCCCAAAAGCAAATCTCAAAGAAGGTAACAGCCTACCATGAGGTGGTTTACCCTGAGAGTAGGTGTTTGCTCAGGTGCTACTCTCGAGATCAGACGCCATCAGGGCGCTTTTAGGTTATCTCCAGCTTACCTTAGCTTAATTGGGAGCTCGCATGGTGGCCATCAATGCAGTCATTTCTGAGGTCAGTCGTTCCTATGTGGTGTCGGCGGGGAGTAGTCCTTAGCGGCGATATGGATTGCGCACATAGTCGCAGTAATCGCTGAGGCTAATGAGCAGATCCAGTCTAATGAGCTGGCTCTTCAGCGCCTTGAGGTTCTTGTCAAACTCCTTATCATCCACATGATACGGCTCCGAGCGGTCACTTTGCACATAGTACTGCGCCTGTGCCGGTGCCAGCACCAAATGGTAGCGCTGATAGAGGAGCTCTAAAAACTCAGAGAGCATCATAGGCTGCGCTGGATCGACCAGCGTCATGATGAGCGTGCGCAACAGCTCGTCACTTAAGGCGTAGTAGAAGGTGCGGGCATAGTCACGAGAGATCAGACCAATGTCCTTGCCAAAGCTACTGTGCATGCTCTCATGGTGCTTGTGGCGCTGCGCTGCTGCCTCGACTATGAGGTCTTCTACCTGCTGATAGGAGCGATAAGGAGCGCTGCTTTGTGGAACGTTGAGCCAGCGAGAGCTCTCCTCCGGCCTGTCATCAGCGGTCGCACTGACACGGGCGTCTTTGGTAGCGCCATTGCCGGTGCTGGCACTGTCGACAATGGTCATGTGCTCAAGGTCAATGACCATGCTCGGACTAAAGCTAAAGCAGGCACGGATTAAGTTACACAGCAGCTTTTGCTCCTCAATAGTGAGGCGCTTGCGCTCTAAGAGGAAAGGAGCGGTGCTGGTAATAAAAGCCCGTAAGTGCTGACGGATGTAAGGTGCACTGAGATCAAGATGCAGGTGGGTATTGGCACGCAAGCGATCCATGGACAGGTCACGGAGCTTGTCCTTACTGAGCTTGTCGGCCACCACGACCATGTCAATGTTGTGCTTTTTCCCAAGGAGCAAGCCCACCTTTTGGCTGACTTCTAAGAGGTAGACCATAACGTGCAGCTGTCCCATGGTGCCTAAGGCTAAAAACAGATCCTGCTTGGTGAGGTTGAGCGCCAGCAGATGGCTGTAGTCCTCATAGGCCACGCTATAGAGCGGGAGGTACTTGTAAGGCACAAAGCGCGTGGTGTTAACAAAGGCTAAGACGCGACTGGTGTTACGGCGCTCATTGTAGGTGTGCAGCTGCTGCAATTCGCGAATGGCGCTTTGCTCGTGCTCTGTGTGCTTACTCTGTCCTAAGGCGTGAGCGAGAACATTGAGCGGGTCAGGGGCCTGAAAGAAGCGCTCGACTAAGACGGTGCCTACCGTATCCGTGTGGCTCTGCTCTTGCGACTCGTTCAGGGCTGCCGTTGTGGCAGATGTGGCAGACTCGGCCGGAGCGGCGGTAGCAGAAGTCGTGGCAGAGGCATTGGCATGGTCATGAGCATAGGCGCGCGCTAAAAAGGTAAAGACCAGCTGGCCAGCACCTGACATCTGCTTGTTTTCGATCTTGAGGCTTTGCTGCAAACCCCAGAACAGGGCGCTATAACCAAAAGGAAAGAGCAGCTTGCTCTGCCACAGCTTGTCGTCCTCAAGATTAATTGCCCAGTTGCGTAAGAGGTTTACCGCTTTGGCAAAGTCACTAAACTTGTGGTGAAAGACTTGGGCTAAGCGCGTAAAGGTCTCAGGCACTAAATCCTGTTGCCAGAGCGCTTCTAAGTTGCTGCCACTCTCAATAGCGTCATCGTCGTCGGTGTCATCACCACTGGCACCACTGACGCGGCCGCGCTTGGGGGCAGGTGGCTGGTTGCTGGCAATAAATTGCTGCTGCCATTGCTGCCACTTGTCCTCATCAGAGCCCTCACTCTGGGCAATGGTGTTGAGGCTGACATTGTTAAAGAGAATACGGCGTAAGAGCAGGTTACGGGTCTTGGTAAAGGCAAAGCCACCGTGTTCACTGCTGCCTTCAGCGGAGAGGGGCTCTTCAGGATTTTGGCAGGCTAAGACCTGTAAGAGCTCAAGAATATTGCTCTCGCGGCACTCATTGGAGCTTGGCAGTACACCGTAGAGCATTTCCTCAATGGCAAAGAGGGCGTAGGAGGAGATGGTGCCTAAGTGGTAGCGCTCGCCTAGGATCTGGTCTTCTTGGGTAAAGAGCGCTTCTAAGTGGTCTTTGGTGTTGAGAGCGACGCTCTGTCCCCGACCAAAGAGCTCTTTAGCCGCATTGAGGGTGGTGGCTATTGGCAGGGTGCGCTCGGCATTGCTGAGGCCCTCAGCGGCAGTCGAGTCTGGGGTGTTCTCGCTTACGGTTACAGCCACTGTTTGCTGTGTGCTTTCTTGAGTTGCACTCGCATCACCATTATCAGTAGCAGCAGCGGCATTAACAGCAGCACTCTCGGTCGTGTCATGTGCCTCCAGAGTGCTGTCAGCAGAAGCAGCAGCGGGAGCGGTAACGCCTTCTTCCTCAAAGGTAGCGGCAACCTCTGACGCCTCTGGCGTGGCGGCAGATGGCGTGGTGGTGTCCACTGACTCCGCTGGCTCTGTTACCACTGTGCTGGCTAAGCTAGCATCAGCAGTAGCTGCTGGTGATGTTGCATCCGCATCGACCTCAGAATGAGGCGCAGCCTCTTCTGTTGTAATGGCCGTGCTCTCCTGTGTAGAGTCAGCCGCATCGTTTGCGGTAGTGCTGTTGTTATCCTCAGCGTTTGCTGCTGCTTCTTCAGCCTCATTGTCCGAGGTAGTGCTGGTGGTGTGGCTGTTATCCGCAGCGCTTGCGGCTTCTGTGGTGGTAGCGCTGTCTACTGGGAGAGCCGCGTCATTATCAGCAGCAGTAGCACTTGTGCCCAGAGCCTCTATGGCGCCCTTGTCAGCATCATTTGTGGTGCTATCTTGAGCGGTGCTCTCAAGACTGGTGTCTGCCTCAGCAGGCGCGGCACTGCTGTCCTCTGCTTGATCGCTGTTGCTAGGCTCGCTCGTACTCGCGGTCAATGCCGCAGTTATTGGGTCTGTGTCTGCGGTGTTGTTCTCCGCAGAGGTGGCAGTAGGGGCAGTACTGCTCTCAGTGGTGCTCGCAGTGCTGTGAGCGTCTGCACCGACCTCGTTGGTGTCATCATCAGCAGCAGGTGGTGCTGTCATCTCTGGTGAGGTCGTCTGGGGCGAGTCGTCACCCAGAGAGGTGGCAGCGGTGCTGCTCTGCTCGGTGCTGACCTCGGCCTCAGGGAGGCTGTCCTGTGTCGTGTCAGCATTTGCCGCGCTCTCCGTGGTAGTAGCAGCGTCACTTGCTGTGTCCGCAGAGGTCGCGGTGGTATCGTTGCTGGAGACAACTGTGCTGCTCTCCGTGGTGTCAGGAAAGCTTGGCGTGGCTGTGTTCTCTTGAGCAGCTGGTACTGGCTCTGCACTGACAGCAGGGGTGCTGTGTTCTGGCGCCGAGATAGTAGTACTGGCCACGCTGCTCACAGGAGCTAGCTCTTTGGTGCTGCTTTGCTCCTCATCGAGCCTAATGCCAAAGAACTTGAGGAGCGTATTGAGCATATTGCTACGCTTTTGTTCGGCAATGCCCTTGCCGCTGGGCGTGTTCTCGGAAGCAGACTGGTCTTGCGGTTTCATCGTAAAGCAAACTGGTTAAGAAAAATCGCTGTGAGCAGCAAGCTAGTGGTCAGGGCTATGTGGCGACAATGCTACGACCTGTGCGGACGTAACGCTACCACGCAATCGAACCTGCCGCATTGATGTCGCAGAAGATGATATTGCTCAGCGCCTTATCAATGGTCTCATTGCTTAAGACCGCATGGCTGCTCTGCGCGGCCGCCTCTTCTTTATGCCACAGGCGTGAGGTGATAATGGCGTCCATATCCGCCTTAAAGGCGTTAATCTCCTCATTGCACTCGGCCGAAAATGAAAGTCCCATTACGCCGTGCGCCAGCGAGAGCAAGTACTCACACATCTTTGGGGTGAGCTTGAGCTCAGGTTGCAGCTGCTTTGGTGGCGTGGCTGCTTGCTGCGTTTGCTGTTTCTGCTGCTCAAGGCGGTTAATCAGCGCCGTGGCCTCCACGCCGGTAAAGACGCCCTGACTTTGCATCAGCATCAGCTGTTGCATCAGCTGGTTGACATCAGGTGCCGCCTGCGCGTCTTTGCGCTGATAGCGGTAGATCAGTGCAGGAATGCCGTCCATATCCTGAGACAGGGCAAACTCTAAGCGGGAGGCGTTATCACCACCGACGCTCACCATAAACTGCGACTTGTTGTAGATTACGCAGTAGGCCGTAGGGTTGAGCTTATTGTTGGTGGATACAAAGACCTTGTCATCATCCTTGAGCACCATCATCACCGTAAAGGCGCGATTGAGGCCGACAATGAGATCCTTGGCGACCGCATCAATGCTCAAGTCCACCTCAGGCAGCTCTAAGCGGCGTTTTAAGTAGAGGTACTCCGCACTAAACTTACCAGCTGTGAGCAGGTAAGGCTTAAATAAGCCTAAGTTGAAGTCACCACGACTGTAGTCGTAGTGCGGCATGGTGAAAAAGAGCACACGACGCAGGGAGGAAAGTGCCTGCTGCATTTGCTCAAGTTGCAGCTTAGTTTGTGATTCCTCTAAGTTGATCAGTTCGCGGTCGTCGCTGACTTGTTCATTGTCGCGCAGCTGGGCCATGAGCTTTTGTACCTGAGGATAGAGGCCAAAGCGATCTTGGGACTGCAATTGCTGCTGATGCGCCCCTGTCAGGGCGCTGTCGTGCTCACCAAAGAGCATGAAGTTATCGATGAGCTTAGAGCTAAACTTACCCACACCCATTTGTGCCAGAGGCTCAAAGATAGGTGGCTTGCTGATGAGGTTTAAACCAAGCAGGTTGTCAAAAGGTAAGGAGCGCTGTGCCAGAAGCCCCTCGTGGTCTTTGCTGACCTTTTGGCAGGTGAGATAGTTGCTGGCATCAAGGCGCTTACTGGTAGAGCGCTTGCCGCTTTTGGTGGTGATCTCACTGATGCTTGGCGTCATGCCTAAGAGAGCATTGGCAATGATGAGCAGCACGTTGCGGATGCTAAAGGCCATGCCGCTGTCTTTGAGCAGCTCGCAGAGCTCACAAAAGCGCGTCAGTACCTGTGTCTGCTTTAGACTTAAGCAGTTACGTACAATAGGGCAGGTCGCATAGAGAGCGCAGTCTTTACATGGCTGCCAATAAGCCGAATCAGGATCGATGAGGGTGGTGAAGATGTTCTTGATGACGTCCACGCTGATGCAGGCGGACATGTCAAAGATCTTGACGCCAGCGGCTTGAAAAGGCGCATGCATCAGCATGTGCCGCTCCATGTGGTCACGCAGCGTCTTAAAGACGTGGCTGTGGCTTGACTGGTCAGAGCTGACGCAAAACTCAAGGAACTTACCGTTGTTGCCTGCCAGCATCATGATTTTGCGGCGGACCGGAGTGGAGGGAGTGGCGGAAGTGGCTGGCGTTGCTGCCGCCGCTGATGTCGTTGCATCTGTTGCAGGTGATGGCGCTGCTGGGGCGGCATCATGCTCTTGTAAGATAGCCTCAAGCTCGCGCCGTAAGAGCAGGTTGACCTGAGGCTTAGCCTCGACGACCTCGGAGAGATCCTTGACCACCGTAAAGTCGCAGTTACCAGCGCTAAATTGCAGGCAGCCCGCAAAGGCTTGTTCGCTACTTGCGTCATCGGCACAGAGCTCTTGCCACTTTTGTTCTGCTTCGTCTGGGGAGAGGAAGTAAGGCTGGCCTGCTAATTCCTGAAAGAGGCGGTGCAGGAAGTGCGTTTTGCCGTCACCGGCTTGGCCGGAAATGAGAATAGCGACGCTGTGCCCATGGATCTGGGCATCGCTGCCGTCTAAGAGCTTTTTGATTTGCTCGACGTAGAGGTCTTGCTGTGGCAGGTTGATGTTAAAAGGAGTGACACCCAGCTTACGCGCGGTGTTTTGCACGTGCTCGTCGAACTGATTAGAGCCTCCAGCCCATGGCCCGTAGATTTGCAAAAACTGGATAAAGTTTTTGTTGGGTATGCTTGGCGTGGCCATGAGCGGCTCCTTTGAGCACAGTAGTGCGTGAAGGTGACAGCGGTGAGTGGAAGAGATCAAGGAAACCTGAGAGGCAGGGCTTGAGGTAGCGATACCTAACAGGCATCATGATATGAGGGAGATTGTAACATGCAGGGCCGGATGCTGTGAGGGCAGAGACCACAAAGCGCTCTTTTACAGGCATCTTTTGCGCCTTGAGAGATGGCGCTTCAACGCCGCTGGTACAGCCTCCACCCCGCGACGTGTATAGCGTCTGCTCTTTTTACCACTGCTCCTTAGCTTTGCAGTGCCTGCACAGTGCCTGTCCTGTAAGGATCCTGCAGATAAACGCTACCTCGTAGGAAACCAAAGCGCCTGACGGCGCCTTATCTTGAGAGTAGCGCCGCAGCAAACACCTCCTCTCAGGGTAAAACACCTGCTTGTAGGCAGTGACCTCCTTTGGGATTTGCTTTGAGGGATACTCTTGCCTCTTGCCTCTTGGCTACCACTAAACGTCCCGTGGCAGCACCATTATCTCGAAGGTATACTCAAACAGCGTAGATGGTTGTGACAACCTCCTTAGGAGTTATCACAATTAACAATGCTGTGCCAGTATAGGACTGGACAGAGAGCGGTTTCTCTCGATGTATTGGCTGCCAAGCGGCCTTTGCGGTGGGGTAAGATCCTTGAGGAGAACGTTGATATGGAACAGCGAGCGTTGCTGCCGAGACGTATCTTGAGTTAGGTTAAGAGCAAGTAGCTGTGCTCACACAAGGGGAAAACGCCCACGCCCTGTCCTCAAAGCATAAAGGCGGGAATAGTCCCGCCTTTATGCTGTGGTTTATGGAGCAGCTGTAATGCTGCGCTGGTCAGGCTAAGCCACGTGCATCACCCGCCGCTCTCTGGTGGCGTAGAAAGCACGCTTTTGGGCATACATCTTCTGCTCCGCCGCCTTAATCAGCTGGGCAATAGTATGCACCTGCTTTTCACATTCGATGCCCACCGATACGTGGTAATCGTAAGTTAAGAGCTCTTTGGCCATGTCCTCACTGCATTGTGTCAGCTGCTGCTCATCCGTGCTTGGCACAAAGAGGACAAACTCATCACCACCCACACGATAGCTGTACTCGCTCTTGAAATAGGTGGTAATTGCCTGTGCCACAGTGCGCAGCATGATGTCACCGAGGTCATGGCCCTTGGTGTTGTTCATCTCGCGCAGGCCGTTAACATCAATGTAGATGCAGGAGAGCGCATCCTGATAGCGCTCAAAGAGCTCAGGGAGGTCACGCTCATAGCGATTGCGGTTGTACATGCCGGTGAGGCTGTCGCGATCACCCTTTTCCTGTAACTCCGCACGGTTCTTGACGTTATTGCAGAACATGCCAAAGCTAAAGCCAAGTGCTTTGAGCAGCGGCACATTCATCTCATTGCTCTTGAGGTTGCACACTGCCAAGGCGCCGCTTAGCTGTCCTGCGACCACATCACGCACTGGCACCACCATGAGGCTGCATAACTTGTCGCGCTGCTCGCCTTTTTTGAGCTTAGGCAGCATGGCCTCAATCTCTTGGGGGTTGTAGGACTCAAAGATGTTAGCACCCTGCGCAAAGTTCTTGAGCAGTTTTACTGGCGGGTAAAAGGACTCATCGTCGAACTCATAGGCGGGCTGCCCTTGTATCCAGCGGTAGTTGTGGTTAACGCCGCTGTTGAGCATCCAGAAGTTGATACGCTCGGCGCCCATGATTTTGCCCAGCTTCTCGATGGCTGCATAGAGGTTCTCTTTCTTCTCGTGGGCATTGAAGAGGAACTGCTCGATCTCATGGATGTTCTTGATGGTGTCGAGGCGCTTTTGCTTTTCAGCTGAGACCTTACGAAAGTCATTGATCAGCCACAGCAAGTACAGCGTAAAGCAGAGGAACTCCACCGAGAGGAAGATATTGAGGGATTTGGAGATGAGATGCGAGCTCTCAAAGACCACTTCCTCTGGTACCGAGAGGGCAATACGCCATTCGCGTATCGGCATGGCGCGATAGTGGAAGTAGAGATGGCGGCCAATGGTGCGCGAGATAAAGACCAGATAGTCCGTTTGGCCCATGATAAAGTTGCGCTTAAATTGCTGCGCATCATAGCCTGGGGCCACCTCACGCTCGCCTAATGCCCAGAGATTGCCGACTTGTCCAGGATGCCACGTGTCTACAAGGAAGTTGCCGGTATCTCCTTCAATGAGGTACATCGCGCCCTTACCCGCGTAAGGCTTAACGTTTTGCATAATCGGCAGCTCTTGGATCATGATGACGCCAAAGAGCAGCGCTTCGACTTGGCCATTACGTTCTATAGGGTAGAAATGGCGCAGTACATACTGATCAGGGGAAAGAAAGCTGGTACGGCGATGTGAGACGTGGATGCCATGGGATTTCTCAACATCAAAGGATAATTGCCCCGAGGCATCAACACTTTTGTTATAGCCGTAGAGCACGGTGTTATCAGGAAGCAAGATGCCGATGTGGCTCATCATGCCCACATCATCCAAGGACTCTAAGAAGTTCCATAGCTCAGGATCGTTGAGGTCATCATATTGTCTGACCACTGCAGCAAGGAGCTTTAATTCTTCGCGGTCGTTTTCGATCCGTTCCAAAACGTAGGTCGAGATGTTTTCGGCCTCATTGTAGAGGCGGTCAAAGCAGCGCTGCCGTTCGTTATTATTGATGTAGTTGACCATCATCACCGAGGCGGCCAGTACTATAACCATAACAGCAGCCGCTACTGCTAAAGAACGGCCTACATGCAGCTCGTCTCTTTGCATGAGCTTTTTTAGCCAATTAGACCATAGTGACCACCATGATGAGATCATGATTTGCTCCCCAGCGCTCGCGTAAGTCCTCTATTTTCTTGTTTTCTGCCTACCGTTTTAATAAGACCAATCAGGACTGGCTCGTAAGAGTGTGTCTGAGTGCACTGTAGATGCTGATTTGTTACAGTGTGAGCAAGGCAGGGGACTTATTTTAGACCCACAATGTTAAGTTTGGTGTGTGTTTGTTATAACTATGTTTTTAGCCATAAAAACAGCACCAGTAGAGAACCGCGTGTGGCGGGCATTTTAGCATGGAGAACTAAGTACAGATGTGACCATACCTGCAAAGCGTGCATAGGGTCTTGGCACTGTGCAAAAACAACAAAGGCGGGAACAATCCCGCCTCTGGTAGTAAGTGTGGTGCTTGCAGCGCGCTATTCGTCGTCTTGCATGCCTGAGAACAGAGCGCTATAAGCTGCCTCTTTGATGTCTTGGTGGCTTTGTGGCGCCTTACGCCGCGAGGTAGCGCTAGGTTGCTTCGTGCGCGCGTCAGCGTGTAACTTGAGCTTTCGGCCCTTGCCCGTAGCGGCAGCCGAGAAGGTGCTGGCTTGGGCACTCTTCTTGGTCTTCACCTCTTCGACGGTAGTGACCATGGTGCCATTAGCGCTACGCACTGTACGCGTGATATTGCCCACTTCCACCACCACCTTGCGGCGACGCACTACGCGTGGCTTTGGCTTTTCCTCGACCTCTGGCTTTGGTGGCTCAATGACAGGACGCTCCTCTGGCTTTAAGCGGGTGGTAAAGACACGTGGCTTTGGTGCGGTGTCTTCTTCCTCAACTTGCTCTGGAACCTCTGGCTCTGGCTCTTCTGGTTGTGGTTGCTCGGCCATAATGGCACGTAAGCGTACCTGACTTACTAAGTTTTGAAAGTTCCATGCGTCATCAGTGTCAAAGAGCACGGTGACTAAGAAGTCCACTCGCTCCTGTAAGCTCATGACAGGGCCAAACTCACGTAAGCTTAAGAGCGCGATCTGGGCACAGGAGGCACTAGGGTCGTCCATGCTGATGTTCAGGTCGTTACCGTCAGCAAGCAGCGCATCTAAGGCTTGCGTAATCTCTGGGGTAGGCTCCTCAGGTACAAAGGCAGGAGGCATCTCAGCAATGGCCTCAGCAGGCTGCGCCTCTGCCTCGGCCTCAGGATTGTCCTGACCTTCCTGTCCTTCCACGGCAGCAGCTGTAGGGGCCATCTCTACATTTTCTACAGGAGCCTCAGGGTTTTCCTCTTGAGGAGCCTCAGCGCTTTGTACAGGGATAACACCAAAGTCACGCTCAAAGACACGCGTCACTAACTCTTGCAGTGGACGCACGTACATTGAGCCGTGGTAGGCCACATCTAACAGCTGCTCACGCTCTGCATTGCTTAAGAGCCCAAAGTAAGCCTCTAAGACATGCTTGGCTAACAGAGGTTGCAGCTCTTGTAACTCTGGAGGTAAGTGGGCCGAAGGCAAGCCCATGCTGCTGTCAAACTTTGGCGGTTGTGGCTGCTCAGGCTCTGGCGCCGCTTCAGTTTGCGCGTCGTCACCAAACATGGCGGCAGCAGCGGCTGCTAAGCTGTCAGCTGGGGTAGCAGTGGCAGACTCAGGAGCAGGTGCAGCCTCTGGGGCAGCACTATCTGCAAAGGTGGCAGCAGCGGCTGCAGCTAAGCGGTCGGCAAGCGAAGGTTCCACCGCAGGAGCGGCTGGCTCAGCGGCCGGTGCGGTAGGTGCAGCCTCGCTAGCGCCCCCAAAAGTAGCAGCGGCAGCAGCGGCTAAGCGATCAGCTAAAGAAGGCTCAGCTTGTGGAGCAGGTTCTGCCTCCGGTGCAGGTGCTGCTGTCTTGGCAGCCTTAATGGTCTTAACGCCAGAAGTAGGGGCCGCATCACCACCAAAGGTGGCAGCAGCGGCTGCAGCTAAGCGGTCAGCAAGCGACGGTTCTGCTGCAGGAGCGGTAGGTGCAGCCTCACTTTCGCCACCAAAAGTAGCAGCGGCGGCAGCGGCTAAGCGATCAGCTAACGAAGGTTCAGCTTGTGGAGCAGGTTCCGCCTCTGGTGCTGGAGTTGCTGTCTTAGCGGACTTAATGGTCTTGACGCCGGTTTGCGGGGCCGCGTCACCAAAAGTAGCAGCGGCAGCCGCAGCTAAGCGGTCAGCAAGCGATGGCTCAGCAGCAGGAGCGGCTGGCTCAGCGGCCGGTGCGGTAGGTGCAGCCTCACCCCCAAAAGTGGCAGCGGCAGCAGCGGCTAAGCGATCAGCTAAAGAAGGCTCAGCTTGTGGAGCAGGTTCCGCCTCCGGTGCAGGTGCTGCTATCTTGGCAGCCTTAATGGTCTTGACGCCGGTTTGTGGGGCCGAGTCACCAAAAGTGGCAGCAGCGGCTGCAGCTAAGCGGTCAGCAAGCGACAGCTCGGCAGCTGGAGCAGCAGGCTCAGCGGCCGGTGCGGTAGGTGCAGCCTCGCTATCGCCACCAAAAGTAGCAGCGGCAGCAGCGGCTAAGCGATCAGCTAAAGACGGCTCAGCTTGTGGAGCAGGCTCCTCCGCCTCCGGTGCAGGAGCTGCTGTTTTAGCGGCCTTAATGGTCTTGACGCCGGTTTGTGGGGCCGAGTCACCAAAAGTGGCAGCAGCGGCTGCAGCTAAGCGGTCAGCAGCAGAAGGCTCTGGAGCCTCAGAGCTCTCTTCTGGCTCGGTGTCTTGATTGCCAAACAGCGCCGCAGCGGCTGCGGCTAAGCGGTCTGCTGGGGACATCGACTCCACATCAACGGCAGAGTCATTTTCCTGAGCTGCTTGCCCCCCAAAAGTGGCAGCAGCGGCAGCTGCTAAGCGCTCAGCTGGCGATACTTCTGCGGCTTGATCCTTAGTTTTTGGAGATGTGGAGTTTTTGTTAGACATAGCGGCGGAGTCAGCAAGTATGCGTTAAGAGAAACTCTGTGGTGGGCAACGTACTTCCTTGGTCTTAAGCACATAGGCGTGCTTAAGTCATACAGCGCGTTGCTCTTCTTATGAAGAATTATGGGGGCAGCGTCAGACTGCCTGCAATCAAACAAATTAAGGGGTAGAGATTGTAAGCATGGGCAGCAGTCGTTGCAAGCAATTCTTAACATTAAG
This sequence comes from uncultured Succinivibrionaceae bacterium, assembly GCA_949286015.1. GTDB lineage: Bacteria > Pseudomonadota > Gammaproteobacteria > Enterobacterales > Succinivibrionaceae > Anaerobiospirillum. The sequence continues at coordinate 27,342 of CASEBB010000026.1, forward strand.
CGCGCTACTTTGGCAAAAGAGCGTGGCATAGCTGAGCTTGCTTGAGACGGCGCTGTATTTTCCCCCTGCAATGACGCTACTGCAAGAGCTCAATTTTCTCGCGTGGCGCAGAAAAAACACTCTGGCGTAAAGGCAGAACGCAGTGGCCACCATTTTACGCTAATGCGACCTGACGTGGAAAAACATTGGGCCAAGAGTGAGGGCTCTGTCGTAATATTAGCCGCCTCTCTGGTGCATGGCGTAGCCTGTAGGAAGAGCGCAGACTCTGCCTTGCGGCAGACTCTCTTAGTGGTATGACAATGGGCGCTTTTGCGGCTGACTGCTTGTTTTGTCGGTCAGGCATGCTGATGCCACTTATCACCAGCATACGAGCCTCAGCGCTATGGAGCGCCGCTCTCCTGAGCGTGTGCAGGGTACTAATACTTACTAAAGAGCAGCAGTACCACGGCAAGCAAGCAGAGGCACAGGGGGCATGGCCTGTGGCGTGACTATCCTTGAGGGTAGTGTTGGTGTCCTTTCCCCTCACAAGCCATAACCACGCACCTAAAGAGGAGCGACCATTCTCTGCGCCCGATAAAAGCCTCTCTCAGGGTGGTCGGCAGCTGCTCATTTCCAAAATGGTTAACTGAGGCATCACCACTTGCAGCAAGCACTATATTGCGGCCGCGTCCATGATGCCAACCCTGCTAATGCTAAGCAGGTGAGTATTGAGCCGTCAGCGCCTTACCCCTCAAGCGCAACCACACAGCGACTTAAGTAGGCAGTTTGCCGCAAGAGACAGGGGCATGCTGTAAGGGACAAGCTCTTCCTTTGCCCCTCAGGCTAAAGCGGATGGGGCTTTCTTCCGTGGTTTCACTGTGGCTTTCTTTGGCGCCTTGCTTTTTTCAGGGGCACATTGCATCTGTGGCGCGCTGGTGGTTGCTGTGTTGTCCGCTGTGCTCAGCAGCACTTGTGTGACTTGCTTGAGGCGCGCTTGGGCGGTGCTGCCCTCGGCCTCACTGCCTAAGAGAATCGCAGCTACTGCCGCTAAACGCTCGTGGGCCTTAGTTGTAGGCTGGATCTTACTCTTAGTGAACAGTACAGAAAGTTCCACCATAGGTTTAGGCAGTCTTCAGCTTCTGGCCATTGAGGATTAAATTAGCCAGAACAGTTGGGTCAACCACC
>CASEBB010000027.1 GCA_949286015.1 uncultured Succinivibrionaceae bacterium
CAGAAGTGAAATGCAGTCACGCCGATGGTAGTGCAACGAACGATTGTGCGAGAGTAGGTCATCGCCAAGCTAAGAACAAACTGCAAGCCCCGTAGATCGTAAGGTCTACGGGGTTTTGCTTTTTTGGTCACTGTAAAATCCAGCGCCTCTCAGGATAGATCCTAAATGGCTGCGCTACGATCTGCTGCGCAAGCCGCATCCTATTGTCCTGCCGCACTCTTCCCTCTGCCCGCCTCACTTTCATCTTGTGTCAGCATCTCATTGCGCTGCGTTCTCGCCTGCACTTGCTGACTGTGCGCACTGCAAATCCAGCCACCTTACAGCGATAACGCCAGACAGCGATAACGCCTGCCATAACCCCTGTGTTAAACTGATCTTGCTTCTTGTAGGACTCTGTCGCTTCTGCTCTGCGGTCAATCATCGAGCCCTGCACCTCCGTGAAGATCAGTCTCTGCGTGGAGGATGAGACGTGAGACGCTTACGTACCTATTCTTATAAGCAGCGCAGCATATTAATCCTCCTGCCTCTCATGCTGCTCGCCATCAGCACTTGGTCTCTTAATGAGCAAATCACGCCACAGCTCACCCCTGCTTTTCGTGAGGTGCTCCTTCTCAGTGCCCGTATCTTCTTTCCAGGGCTCTTTGCCATCGCTGTCGCCTTTATGGTGCCAACCTTCGATCGCACCTTACAGATCGTGTCAGTGTGTCTTGCCTACGTCTTTGCCGTTATGGTGCTCCCTGCCTATAGCCCTAACGTGCTGATGAATCCCATCATCTGCGTCTTGGCAGCGGTATCGACACTTTTAGCAATGCTCCCTTATCCCGTGCGCTTTGAGGAGAACTTTATAAACCAGACCAGCCATGTTATGTGGGCCTTGTGTCTGGTGGCCTTGCTGCCCATTTGTACTATCATCGCCATGATCTTGGTGTTGCGGCAAATGGACACCTTTATCCTCTACACCTTTGACGAGCTCTTTGGGCAGTCCTTCCTCTCGGTGGTCTACGTGCCTCTGTACCTGCTGTTGCAGGCTCTAGGCTTTCACGAGCTTGTGGGAGACTTGCTCACTCTCCGCTACCAAAACCATGTAGTCACGGCCTTCGTCAATAGTATCGTGGTCATTAACCTCTTTGCATTGCCTGCAACCTTGTTCACGCGCTCGCTTTTTACTAAAGGCTATGTGCGCTTGTTCTTGACCATGCTTATGGCCATCTCCATCCTGACTAACTCTATAGGATCGTGCCTGTCCTTAAGCCTGCTCTTGCTTTTAATCTTCTACCCAGGCTCCTTTGCGTTACTGCTGCTTTCGAGCATGATCTGCTATACGCTCTCGTATTTTCTCCAAGTGCAGCCCATGACCGTTGTCAGTAACCTCTATCGCCCTGATATCAGGCTTTCTGAGGTTACCTTTAGCTATAGCAATAGCGTCATCACCGTGCTTGAGTGTTTTGCGATCTTTATCCCTGTGATCTTGGTGCTGCTTTCTATGTGGATTAGACGTGAGCGCACTCTCGATCGGCGCCGGAAGTGGCGCTCTATCAACACAGGCTATACTGTAAATGCATCCAGCTCGTTAGAGCTGCGTCTTTTAGCCCTGTTGCGCGCTTTAGGCGGTATCAGCAATATCGTGGATGTGGCTGAAGATGGCAATTGGCTGTATGTGCAAGTGGCCTCTCATGATGAGGTATCTGTAACCTCACTTAATAGCTTACTGCCAGAGAAGCCATTGATTGACCGTATTAACAAGCTGTACTTATGTGAGATTGGTGATGAGAGTCACTTCATGCACCAGCGTCTTAGCAAGCTGATAGCTAACCCCTTTGGTGAATCAGAGTACGAGGTGCAACTTAGTACGCCTTTTGAGATTCACCCTATGGGGTACGATAAAGATAACCCGACGGAGTTGGCTTTGTTTAAGCGCCAGCAACAGGCTCATGCTATGAGTTAGTGTTAGCAAGGGGCCGCAACGCATGGCAGCAGCTCTTGTTAGCTTGTCGATCTTGAGTCTTTTGCCTCTTTGCCGCTATTAAAGCGCGGCCCTTAAGCCTTATCTTAAAGGGTGTCCTTTACTGGGCGTCGCTCTTAATCTCCTTAGTTTTTCTTCTCTGTTACAGGTTTGCTCATGTCTGAAGACAATCAAGTGTGGAAGCAAGTTTCCTTGGTGGTTGACGGCGCTAAAGCCGAAGAGGTCTCCGATATCCTCTTTTACCTAGGCTCGGTGGCCGTAACTTATGAGGATGCTAAGGACGATCCTATCCTCGAGCCGCTGCCTGGCGAGCAAAAGATGTGGCCTACCACCATCGTCACCGGCCTCTTTACGCAGGGCTTTGATACTGTGCCTGTGATCTCCTATCTGCAACACCTCTATGGCGATCAGTACCCAATTGCGGAGCACGACCTTGAGGATAAGGATTGGGTGCGCGCATGGATGGACAACTTTAAGCCAATCAAGTGCGGCTCTAAGCTCTGGATCTGCCCATCATGGTGTGAGGTTCCCGACCCTCAGGCTGTAAACGTCATGCTCGATCCTGGCCTTGCCTTTGGAACGGGCACCCACCCAACTACCTTCCTCTGCTTAGGCTTTTTAGATAGCCTGCCTGACCTGCATCAATCCAATGTGCTCGACTACGGTTGTGGCTCGGGCATCTTAGCCATTGCTGCGCTCAAACTGGGGGCACCTGAGGCTTATGGTGTGGATATCGATCCTCAAGCCTTGATTGCTAGCCGTGATAACGCTGAGCGTAATCAGGTTGCTGACCACTTAAAGCTGGTCGATGGCAGTAATGCCTCGAGCTTACCTGCTTGCCCTGTAGTGGTAGCCAATATCCTTGCAGGCCCGCTGGCGCAATTAGAGCCACATATTGCGGCGCTGTGCCAAAGCGGTGGCAAGTTGGCTTTATCCGGTATCTTAGAGACCCAAGCTGATGAGGTGATTGCGGCCTATCAGCAGGACTTTGTGATTGACGGTACGAAGACCAAGGAGGGCTGGGTGCTGATCACGGCTACCCGTAAATAGAAAACAGGTCGCTACGCTGTAGTAGACGTGTACATAAAGGGGCTGAGCTCTTAAGGAAGCTCAGCTTGCTCCTTAGGCCGTGGCTAGAGGGGACTGGTAGGCGCTAAGGTAAATAGGCTTTTTGGTAGGTGCTTATGCTGCGCAAAATCTTGGTGCTTACAGACGAATTCTGCTCTAATCTCAACACTTTTGATGCACAGCTGGATGCGTGGACGCAAAAGCAGGAGCGGATCTCCACCAAAGGTGAGTTTCTGGCCTCACGGCGCTTTAATCGCTTGCTCTCGCTTTCGTCCTTTGTGCAAGAGCATGTGCACCTGACCATGGACGATCTCTGTCAGGTCTTCTATAGCGTAGAGACCGCACCTCATGACCATGAACAAGCATTTGCCAGTCTCTATCCTAGTGTCGATGAGAGTGATCGAGGCGAGGTAGCGTGGTGGCAGCAGCTTGAGTTTTATACCCTCAAAGAGAATGCTCCACTGACCCCAGAGCTGTTGCAATGCTTTCAAGGGGCCTTGTTCTTCTTTACCAAGCCTTTAAGTCGTGACACGCGGGTACCAGCCGAGCTCTTTACTGGAGAACTGGCACCACAATGTCCAGTGCTGGCTTTTAACGTGCGCGTGGAGAAAGAAACTTGGGACGCGTTTAGTGCTTCTTATGAATTTGCTCCTGAGACCCACAATGAGCAGGTGCCGTTGTGGAGGGAGACGTGGCGTGAGTTTAATCGCTTGTGCACAGCCTTAGAGATAAGCCATGCGCGGATTGTGGCCGCTGATGCCTTTACCGCTACTCTTTTCACGGAAGGGGCACAGGTCTTCGCTAACTACTTCCATGAAGAGCAAGAACCGACTATTGCGCTGGTGCCACAGGCGGTGGCTCCGTTTCGCCGCTCCTTTAGTGTCTTAAGCTTTTTTAAAACCCAGCGCTTGCTGAGTCTGCTCGCCTATAAGGAGTTTTTAACCCAAGAGCGGTTAGCCGCCTCTTGGGGCAAAGACAACGCGGTGACGGGTACTACGGTGGCGCAGCTGGCGCTGCGTGATGCCCTGCCGATCGTAGAAAATTCAGCTTTTGTCAGTGCTGACCCTAATCTTAAGCAAGCCGCGCTGAATCAGTTGCTGACTTATGAAGTACCAAAACTAAAACAGGAACGGTGCTTTAACTGGGGGCTTGCCCGTGCGCGTGCTGAGCAGCTGTTAAAGGTATGTGCCCAGCCGCAGGAAGCGTTACGTGATGCTGCCACTTGGGCCTATGAGTTTGACCTAGGCAGCGATCAAAAGGCGCTGGCCGCTACTGCCCAAGAGCTTACGGCAAAGCCGCTTACTATCGCTATCTCCTCAAGCTATATCGCGCGTAGTCCCGCATGGGAGATGTCGCCTCTAGGAGCGGCCATTATTGCGATTGTGCTACGGGCCTTTCCTCAAGCGCGCTTGGTGCTGTGCCTCGATGATGCTTTGTACTCCTTTAGCGATAGTCTGGTCTTTGATGACCAGATCATTGCTCAGGATAGCGCCGCCTTAATGTGTTCGCAGATGAGCCTCGCGGCAGACGAGGCGGTGCATAGCAGTGAGCGACTGACCTTAAGTGCCAAACTGCGCCAAGAATGCAGCAACCTTCTGCACCTGCATATGGTGCTGCAAGATTGGCTGGTACGCAGGGGCGTCTCTATCGAGGATCAGTTGGGCTTAAAGGGCGCGCGGCAGTTTGATGTCACCAAGGCGCAGGCTCTAAAGTGTGGCTGGCTAGATAGCAAAAAGCCAACAGAGCTCAATCATCTCCTTGCGGGCTTTGCTGAGGTGCGTCGTCACAAGGTGGGCTCACCTGATTTTCAGGAAGAGGATAAACTCATCGCCGCGTGTTACGTCGGTTTTGAGTATGAGCATTATCTGCCTGATGATGTTGATCTTTTGATCACGGATCGCGATTATGCGTGGTTATACGCCATCGGTAAAGGCCTACCTGTATTGCGTTTGGAGCCTGACCTGAGCGTGCAACAGCCAGTGTGTGCAGACTACTTCCTTATTAAGGAGTACTACGAGCTGTACGCTGATGACCCAGTGCCAAAGCCGCTTCTAGAGCAAATTGCCAAGCTCTATACGGCGATGCCGACAGCGAGCCTCACGCTGCAGCTACCAAAACAAACCTCGCCAGCGCCAGCGGTACTGTTTCCTTGCATCAAGATGTCAGAGCTGTTGCACAAGGGTGATTTGCTCGCGCTTTTAAAGGATCAAGGAAGTCAGGTTGATACCCAAAGCATTAAAGCGCAGCTGACTGCGTTTTATGAGGAGGTGTATGCCGTAGAGCGCTTTATTTATCAGCACCTCAGTGATCCTGAAAAGGACGCTCCAGACTTTGCTGATCCTAAGCTTGAACTTACACGCTACCATGATTGGCGCAAGGTGGCTGCACAAATAGCTGCGCTGCCAGCAGAGCTGTCTAATGTGCCGCTGGAGAGGCTCACAGCCTATGTGAATCAGTGGAGCGAAGGCGTAAGTAGTGAAGCGCACGGCTTGGATGCCATGACCAAGACGCTGGCAACGCTAGGAGCAGGGGCTTTGCAGCAGGTGGCGCAATACTCAAACTACTCCTTTAGCGGGCGCTATGAGCTGCAATGGCTGTTTTTACGCTTTTTTAACCTGCTTGAGCATCTGCCCGCAGAGTTTACCATGCAGCAGCTAACGGCTTACATGTATCAGTGCATGCTGGAGTATACGTTTGAAGGTGCGACAAAGGTAGAAGAGGCTATGCATCACATCAGTGGTGATGCGGTGTTGAGTGTGGGCTGCTCCCGTGGTGATGAGCTTGCTGATCTGGCGCATTATTTCCCGCTACAGCCAGTGGTGGGTGTTGACATCAATGCGCAGGCGCTGGATTTATGGGAGCAATTGCGTAAGTCGCGGCCATTATTGGATCCGGCACGAGTGCAGGCCTATACTTGGACAGAATTAGAGCAGAGCTTTGCGCCGCATTCTTTTGGGGTGATTACGGCTATGACCGTGTTTTGCCACCATCCGCAGACCTTGGCCTTGGCAACGTCCAGAGATGTCTATGCCTATAGTCTGTTTGTCGTGCAGATGGCAGAACTGATGAACTGGTTGCAGCCAAATGGTCTCATTTGCCTGTTTAACGCCAACTACCGCTTAGAGGATGTGGAGTTTACAGACAAGCTCATTACGCCATTGTTTCCGTACTCCGTCGAGACAAAATTGGCAAACTTACCTGATACGGCTAAGAGGGCCGCGATGGTGAAAGCGCCAGTGAGCGCAGAGAGCACGGTGGGGGAGTATCGGGAGTACTACTATCAAACAGTGGCGCAGATTTACAACGCGCAGAATCAAGCTCAAGGTGCGGGGCAGCCGCAGCCTAAGCCACTTAAGCTGTTTTTACCAGAGCTCTTAGTGCGGGCTTACACCTTAAGCTCGGAGGCCGATAAGTTTGGCTACACGGCCTTATTTGATCGTGAGGAAAGCCGCACGAATGCGATGCGAGCTAGCATTTTGCGCGTGACTACTACTACTACTACTACTACTACTACTACTACTACCACCACAGAGTGATTGGGAGTAACAAGCGGCTGCTGTCTTTACGTGGTGCTTGCCACCACCAGCTCCATCACCACCTCTGCGAGGGGCTCTGCTGAGCGAGCCCGCTGTGGCCATAATATGGTCGCAGTCTTCTGTGTGTGGAGTGTCGTGTGTCTTCTTCACCCAGTGTGTACAAGTGGGCTGCCTGCAAGGAGCAAGTGAGAGCGTTTTCTCCCTGTGTGCACAGCTACTTGCCATTAACCGTACCTTAGAGGTACGTCGCGGTAGCGACGCTTGCTGCGCCCAATCAGGTTTCTGCGTCAATGGTCTTAACCCCACCTCAAAGGCCGATTTTAAGCCAATCACATAGGAGTAAATACTCTAAAGGAGCAATGGGGAAAACGCTCTCTCACTACCACCGCTGTCAACGCGCTTTCTGCCCTGTTGACGCCGCTGGTAAGGCGAAACTACCCCAGAGATCTTGCGCGTAATGGCGGTTGCTACGTCAAGAGGCTGCTTAGTGTAGTGGGTACTCCAAGGTGGTACGCGATCGCACAGTTCGGAAAATACTCTAAGGAACAAGGGGAAACACTCTCGATCAAGTATTGGCCGCAGAGAGCGATTGCTGCGCCGCGCTTAATAGAGTTTGTCCTGTGCTTGCGGGGCGCTACTGGTCATAGTGGCGGTTTCTGCTTACGCCTGACATCAGCTGATACGCTGACACAAGGAGCCGCAGTCCTCAGCAGGTGAGCATATCTGGCCTTTGCACTACACTCCACGCGCTAAGTTACGCGGCTAAGGCGCGTTAGATACGCTTAAGCACGATGGAGGTGTTGATACCACCAAAAGCAAAGTTGTTGGTGACGATGAGATCGGTATCGATCAGGCGCTTTTCACCTACGATGTAGTCGAGGTCGCCACACTCGGGATCGACATTCTTGAGATTTAAGGTCGGGTGGAACCAACCTTCATGCATCATCTTGATGGCAGTGAGCGCCTCAACCGCGCCACAGGCACCTAAGGTGTGGCCAAAGTAGCTTTTGAGTGATGAAATCGGCGTCTTGTTGCCAAAGATGCGCGCGGTAGCGGTGCTCTCGGCGATATCGCCACGAGTGGTGCCAGTGCCGTGAGCGCTAATGTAGCCAATGTCTTGGGGAGCGACTTGAGCTTGCTCTAAGGCCATACGCACGCACTGCTCAATGGTGTCACTCTTAGGCTGGGTAATGTGCGACGCATCGCAATTGGTCGCAAAGCCTAAGATCTCAGCGTAAATCTTGGCGCCACGCTCCATGGCGTGCTCATACTCTTCTAAAATCAGGGTGCCTGCACCCTCGCCAATGACAATGCCGTCGCGGTCGCGATCAAAAGGCGATGGGGTTAGCTCAGGCGTGCTGTTTTTCTGGGTAGTGGCAAAGAGCGTATCAAAGACTGCAGCCTCAGATGGACAGAGCTCTTCGCCGCCACCGGCAATCATTACCTTTTGCAGACCGTATTTGATGCTCTCATAGGCGTAGCCAATGGCTTGGGAGCCGGAGGTGCAGGCGCTTGAGGTAGGGATGAGGCGCCCTTTGACCCCAAAGAATAGTCCCGCATTGACGGCAGTGGTGTGCGGCATCATTTGTAGATAGGTGGTGCTGGTGATATCACCGGTGTCATGCTTGATGAACATCGAGCCAAAGTCACGGGTTGGCTTGGTGCTGCCAGTGCATGAGCCATAGGCAATGCCCGTACTGCCATCGCTCACGCAAGGAAGAGGCTCGCCTTTATCGTCTAAGAGGGCTGCATCTTGTAAGGCCAGCTCGCTGGCGCGGGTAGCCATCAAGGCGACACGTCCCATGGAGCGGGTCTTTTTGCGTGGGTAGTAAGCCGGTGCCGCAAAGTCAGGCACGGGCGCGCCTAACTTTGTGCCAAGGCCATTGTATACATCCCAATCATGCATGTAGACCACGGCATTGTGATAGGAGAGCAAACCTTGCTTGAGACTCTCCCAGCTTTGCCCAAAGGCAGTCACCGCACCTATTCCTGTTACGACAACGCGTTTCACAGCAATCCTCCGTTAATCGCAATTACCTGCCGTGTGACATAGGCAGCCTCATCTGACATCAGGTAAGACACTAAACCAGCCACTTCCTCGACCTTGCCCATGCGCCGCAGCGCAATGAGCTTCATGGCCTCACTTCTAACCGTGTCATCAAGTGCGGTCATATCAGTCTCAATGAGTCCAGGGGCTACCGCATTGACCGTAATCTGGCGTTTACCCAGCTCCAAGGCCAACGATTTGGCGGCAGCAATAAGTCCTGCTTTGGAGGCGGCATAATTGGTCTGGCCACGATTACCGGCGATGCCTGAGACCGAGGACATCACAATAATGCGCCCTCCAGCGCGCAGACGGATCATGGGCATGATCAAGGGATTGATCACGTTGTAAAAGGAGTTGAGGTTGGTGTTTATCACCTCATGCCAGTTCTCGGCACTCATGCTGGGAAAGGCATCATCACGCGTGATGCCGGCGTTACTCACCACCCCATAAAAGGCACCATGGGCATTAACTTCAGCTTCAAGCTGAGCCTGACACTGCTGGGTGTTTGCAACATCAAAGCAGATGATGGAGCCAGATCCGCCTTGCGCGGTGATTTGCTCTAAGGTGTCGTTGGCGCCTTGGGCATCATGGCCATAGTGCACCACTACAAAAAAGCCATCGCGAGCTAAGCGCAGGGCTACGCCCTTGCCTATGCCACGACTGGCGCCGGTGACAAGAACACGGCGCATGGTATTAGCTTCTGCCATTGGTTTTCGCTCTGTCCTTTAGGAAAGAGTGATCTAATAAATGACGGAGATGGGGCTTAGGGATGGCAACGTCACCCACCTCGAGATGAATGGTGCAAGTGATCCTCATCCTATCTTAGAGAGGGGCACTAGGATTACCCTAAAGACCGTCATCTATAAAGTCAGTCGTTCCTTACTTAATTGAGTCCTAATTTACGCTCAAGGTCAGCATCAAACTGGCACAGGCTGAGCCGACCTGTGGCTAAGGTGTTGGAACCTTGGGTGATACTGCCTTCAAAGGAGGCGTAATTGCGCTCCTGCATCAGCATGCTCAGGGTGATGGCAAGGGGCGCTGGGTTGTCTAAGTGAAAGAATGCGGCGCTGGCAACATAAGCGCGTACTGATAAAATCAGGCCGCCGTGAGCGGCAGCACGCCCTGCGCACTTATCGTGGTAGCCTGACCAAATGCCCACTGTTTGGGCCATGAGTTCAATGCCAATGTAAGAGGGCAAGCCTTGGGGCGTCAAAAAGGGCTGGAGCAGTGACGAGTCAAGCGCCACGCTGCAGCTTACGCTTTCAGCAGTAATCTCATTTACCTGCTCGATGAGCAGCATGGGGCTACGGTGGAAGAGATACTCTTGCGGGCTAAGATAGCTCATAGGCCCCTCCTAAGCGCAAAATCAGCGAGGTGTTATTGCCGCCAAAAGCAAAGGCATTGGTCATGATGAATTCGCTGTGCAGGTGCTGGTCTGTGGTGGTGAGCAGGCCAAACTCTGGCAGCGCGGGATCTAAGTGGTTGACGCTAAAGTCCTGCGGTACCAAGGGCAGATTTTCCTCTAAGGTCAGGGCGCATAAGCACAGCTCGACAATGCCTGAGGCCCCGAGAGTATGGCCGGTTAAGTACTTGGTGGAAGAGCACGGCGTCTTAGTGCCAAAGACACGCTGCATCACCGTGGCTTCGGCCTTGTCATTCATGACCGAAGCAGTGCCATGTAAATTGACATAGGCGATGTCGCAAGGGCGCAGTCCTGCTTGCGCTAAAGCCATGCGCATAGCCGCCTCAGCGCCCTTACCCTCAGGCTCTGGGGCGGAGACATGGTAGGCATCGCTGGATTCGCCCGAGCCGACTAGACTTAAGCCCTGCGTGCGCTCACGAGTGAGTAGTATGAGACCGGCACCTTCGCCAATGGTGATGCCCTTGCGCTCAGCGGCAAAGGGAGCACAGAGCTCATCTGAGACCAGCTCTAAGGCCTTAAAGCCATTGATCGGCATGCGGCACAGGGTATCGGCCCCGCCGCAGAGCACCGCATCGCATAAGCCACTTTGCAGCATTCTCATACCAGAGATCACTGCGCGCGAGCTGGACGAACAAGCGGTTGATACCGTGTAAGCAGGCCCTGTAGTCTGCAGATAGAGCTGTAAAAAGCGTGAGGGGTCACCTAGCTCCTGCATGGGGTAGCGCCAACGCGTAAAGCTGGGGTCAGATACCTTGTGATCGGCCTCATCAAGACCAGAGGTCGAGGTGCCCATGACAATACCAAAGCGACCCTTACCCACTTGCTCTATGGTAGAGGTGATGTCTGCTGCGATTTCTTGCAGGCAAGAGAGTAAGAGCTGATTGTTGCGGCTATTGTGGGCAGCAAGTTCTGGCAAAATGGAAGGTAACGGGCCATCGACGCCACCTAACATGAGCTTGCCTGTCGCCAGAAAGCCTGCACGTTCATACATATAGGGAGCGTGGCGCGCTTGTAGATTCTGCGCAATTTGCGCGCGGGTACGCCCTAGAGCACAGTGGCAGGCATAGGACTTAAAAGCAATGGGCTGCAAGACAAAACTCCTCGGGCTTAGAGAGTGGTAATTTCAATGACATAGCCAAAGATCTTATGTTCGACGCGCGAGGCGTAACGCGTGGCATTACCCGTGGTGGGGGTAAAGTGCACTTGCTCTATCACTTGGCCAGATGGATCTTTGATAGTACGTAAGGTGCCATTATCCACAAGGCTAAAGCCTTGCGGCAGCACCGCCGCAATATCTTCTTGTGGCAAGAGGCCTAAGAAGATATCAAAGAGTACTTGCGCGGCAGGTGGCAGTTGGGCGATGGGAACATGAGTGGTGACCGCGACTGTTCCATTCTGATAACTGGCATCCACGAGGCGAATGCCGATTGGGCTTAACACCGCAAGCTGTAAGCTGGTGCCTTGGCCTTCTAAGATGACTAAGACTTTTTCTTGCCGTCCTTGGTAATGGATGGTTAAAAGCTGCTCTTGGCTTATAGGAGTGCTCAGCTCCATGCGCGGCAAGGCAATGCTCTGCTCTGGGGTGAGGTGGACGCTAGTGCTGGTAGGAGCGGGATTGGTGCTCGCACAGCCCGTGAGAATGAGGAGCGCCGCGCAAAGAGCAAGTTTAAGATTCATGGTGAGCTCCGGTTTTGATTAAGAGTGGCGCTAAGATAAAGGCGCAGCTTAAGCCACAGACCAAGGTCACACCAAAGGAGCGAATGACGGCGGTGTGGGAAAAAACGAGGACGCCTAAAGTGAGCAAGGTGGTCAGCATGGCCAGCGTTACCGCCAGCATGGTGGTGTCCGCTGCGGCAGCGGTCTTGGTAAAAAAGAGGGCATAGTTAAGCCCAATACCTAGGACTAAGACCAATGAGAGCAGCGAGAAAAAGGTAAACGCAAAGCCCAAAAGAGCTGAGGCACCAACCGCAAAGACTAAGGAAATGAGGGCAGGCATCAGCTCAAACAAGCCTTGCTTGAGACCTTTAGTCACGACAAAGCCCACAGTGATGACCACTACCGCCCCAAACAAAGCCCAAGATATGACCTCGCGATAGAAGGCAAAGAGCTCGTCAAAGGCTGCTTTGCGATCAATCAAGGCAATCTGGGCTGTGGTGCTGGCGTTAGCGGAGTCACTAGCGGTAGCATTGTCAGTAGCGCTAGCGATGGCGACGGTGTCGCTAGCGTTAGCGTTGGTTGTGCTGGTTGGAGCCTGCAAGGCGGCATTGACTTGCTGCTCCAAGGCGGCACCGTCGGTGAGGTCGTGCAAGGCGATCAAGATGCCCCACATGCCATCCTGCTCTAAACACAAGAGCTCAAATCCCAACGCTAGCGGGGAGTGAAGATACTCCTCAAGGCTAAGTACGCTATCAGGATAGGCCGTTAGCTCTTGCTCTAACCCTGCTGCGTGCAGCTCGGTGGCAAGTTGCGGCAAAGCCGCATTAAGAGCAGCACTCTGCTCAAGCTGGGTTTGGGCGCTGGTAAGAGGCAGCGTCTGGTAGGAGCTAATAAGACCATCTTGCTGTGCCTTGTTTAAAACTGGGCGTACTTGCTCAAGGCCGCTGAGGACTTGTGCGGAGCTTGGGGCAAAGACACAGAGCCATTTTTGCTCAGGCGATTGGCCCGTAAGAGCAGTGATACGCTGATCGGCTGCTAAAAGCTGCTCTGGTAATTGCTGAAAGGCGGAGACATCATCTTGCGCCTGAAAACGGGTTAGTCCTATGGCTCCGAGTGCCAGCAGAATGAGGGGCAAGGCACGGCGGCGCAGACGGCGCTGCGTGTAGAAGTTAATGCTGCGTTGCAGCAACTGGCGCCCCAGTAAGGGCCGTGGCTGTAAATAGGTGGCTAAGATTGGGTGGAGGCATAAGACTGTAAGACAAGCGCCACTGAGGCCAAAGACGGCAAAGACCGCCATTTGCCTGATGCCAGGAAAAGGCGCCACGGCTAAGGCGGCATAAGAAATTAAGGTCGCACCTAAAGCCCAGAGAATGGCGGGCTGTACCTGCTGCAGGGTATCAAGAGGAGACTTGCTTGGCGACGCGGCCAAGCGCGCGGTCAAATAGTACAGCGAATAGTCGACCGATACGCCCACAATGCTCACCGCCAAGGTCAAGGTGATGAGGTGAATCCCGCCAAAGATGGTGATAGTAGCGGCAAGAGCCGTTACGGCGCCTGTTGCTGAGGAAATGAGCACTAATGCTACCGGCAGGGGGGAGCGAAAGACCGCCATGATCAAGGCTAATACGAGGCACACCGTAATTGAGCCTAAGAGCGTGACATCATGCTGGGCTTGCTGTGCTGCTGCATGGCTATAGAAGACAGTGCCCCGTGTCAGTAAGGTCAAGCCGCGCTCTTGATATTCTTGGGTCAGATGCTGGAAAAAGTTGGCAATTTGGGCATTAGCATCTAAGGAAAAGGCGGCATGCTTAAGCTCAGCGCGGATAAAGTAATAGCTGTTGCCATGCTCATCTTGCGCTTGCAGGAAGCTGTCTTTAAGCTGTAACTTGCTGTGGTTGTTATTGAGCTGAGCAAGCTGAAAGCTGCGCACGACCAAGAAAGGATCGTTGATGATTTCGGCGGCACTGACGCCAGCAAAAGGCGAAAAGAGCTGAGCGAGCACATAGCTGTTGCGCGTACCTTGCTGCAGGGCGGTTAAGAGGTCGGTGGTGACAAAGGCATGGCGGTACTGGTATAGAGTTTGGCCATAGGAGCGCAGCAAATCTGCGCTTAACTCTCCTTGTACCTGCGCAAAATAAGAGCTGGTCTCAAGCTCATGGCTTAAGGCACGGGCCTCAGCTACGCTAACTTGAGGGCCTCCTAAGACCACAATGACTTGGCGCTCGAGGCGCTCTAAGAGCCCTTCTTCTAAGGCTTGCGGTAAAGCTTTAACGCTGTGGTGCGGCAGCATCGAGAGCACCGAGGCGTCAAAACGGGCGCTGGGCCAGCGCCACAAGAGCAGAGCTGTAGCGATGGCCAGCACTAAGAAGTAAAGACTCAGGCGGGCGGTCTTATCAGTGAGCAAAGAGCTGCGCCTCCGACGCACTTAAAGGCTTGATCGTAGGATCAAACGCCGAGAAGACAATGTGGGTACTATCCCCAGCCTTGTCATGTAAGGTCACCTGCTCCACGTAAGAGCTGCCTTGGAGCTCAATGTTGTGAAAGATCAGGTTGATAGGCTCGTGGTTGGGCGTTAAAGTCAGTTGCCATGACTGCGCAGTGCCGCTCAACTCTAAGGTAAAGTATTGCTCTAAGGCGCTGAGGTCACCGGCAAAGAGGGACTTGAGCATGTGGGCAAAGGACGCCAGCTGCGGATTATTACTGGAGCTTAAGGCTTTTAATCCTGAACCGTCGTCCACGAGGATGCCGCGCTCATCGATCACCACGTTCTGGACAAAGGGCGTGTTTTGGCGCCACAAAATGCCATGATCACGACTGATAAGCAGAGTGCCCGAGGCCTTTAAGGTACGGCTAAAGCCAGTCATCGTGCGCTCTTGCGCAAAGTGCGCACGCAACTCTTGGGGCGTGGAGAGATGGGCGGTGAGCTGGGTTAAATTGAGCGCAGCCTCAGCGCTGGCACTACTTACAAGGCAGAGGCTCACAAGCAAGGCGCACAGCGCGGAACGCAGCAAGGAAAACGGCACAGCAAGGAGGAGTAGGAGGTAATGCATTAGTGGTTTACCTGCGGGGCAAGATGCTGCGCGATGCGCTCTTTGAGGAAGTCGGGGAGAGTAAAGAGCAATTCGTTGGTGTTTAGGTCGATGGCGGCATGCTGGGTGTAGCCCGTGGTCATGGTGGAGCCGTTGCGATCTTTGATCTCAAAGTCAAAGCGCAGGTAGTTCTCGTACTCGCTGATGGCAGCGTAGATCTTGATGGGCTCTTGAAAGGTCAGCATCTTGCGATAGCGGCAAAAGCTTTTGATCACAGGCAGGCCTACATGGTGCTCGTGCGCGAGCGAGACAATGCTAAGGTCAAGGCGTGCTAACAGCTGATCGCGCGCAAACTCGAAGTACTTAAAGTAGTTGCCATGCCAGACGATACCGGCCATGTCGTTATCGTGGAAGGGGATCGTATAGTCCACGCAGGTGAGAAGAAGCTTGGTCTTAGCCATTGGTGGTGTTCCCTTGCTGCCAAAAGTCAAAGAAGTTAAACCAATCGTAAGGATGGGTAAGGGCGTGCTGCTCGAGCAGGTGCGCAAAGTCTTGAGCGAGGGCTTGGATAAAGACTTGACGCTCAGCACGGGCTACCTTGACCTCAGAGCGCAGTTCGTGAGCGTAGATCACGCGCTGTTTGCCCTCACGCAAGGCAAACATGGCCATGACGGGACATTTGAGCAAGGTGGCAAGGATAAAGGGCCCTTGGGCCAAGGGGGCCTTTTGTCCCAGAAAATCGACCTCAAGGACGCGGTGGGTAGCGGAGTTTGCTTGAGGCACGGCCAAGCGGTCGGCGGCTATAGCGATGAGTTCGCCACGCTCTAAGCGCTCCTTGAGGTCGATCATCAGCTCCGGCCCAAAGTCCTTGAGCGCAATCAAGTTGAGCGTACTGTTGGGAGCAAAGGCCTGCATGATGGCCGTAAAGCGCTGGGCGTTTTCATGGAAGACCAAGGCGGTCACAGGGCGAATCTTGCCTGTGGCTACCAAGGCGCGGCACAGCTCGATGTCGCCTAAATGCGAGACGAGGAGCAAGCGCCCTTGATCTTGAGGAAAGGACAGCACCTGCTCAGTTCTGGGGGCAAAGACCGCTTCGTGGCCGAGCTTGATATCGCCTTGCCATGAGGCGACCTTATCAAGCAGGGTGAGGCCAAAGTTGTAAAAATGCTTAAAGACCGAAGGATCACGAAAGTCGGTCATGCCTAAGGCGCGGCGGCGCTTACGCACTAAGCTTAAGAATTGAGCTGAGGCCGCGCGCTGGGACTTGGCGGTACAGTAAAAGACGGCAATCACGGGATAGAGCAAGAGAGTAAAGGCCCACATGCCGAGGAGCTTGTAAACCCAGATCATGATGCGCATACCCCAAAGGCCGAGGCGCTCAGGCTCTTGTGCCCAGTGGGCGCCAGCTGCCCCCTGCTGCTGCGCAGCAGTCGCTACGCTCGGCAGCTGCTGCGCGGCAGCTGCGCCCTGCGCGGTGCGCTTAAAGGGCGAGGTGAGCAGGCGCCACAGCCCCGTGGCCACAAGCCGAGTGTGCATCAAGGAGATCTTGACGTTGTCCTGAAATAGGCGAAAGTTGGAGTGACCATCTTGGGGGTAGATAACTTTCACTGGGACAAAGCGTACTGGATGGCCCTGCCAATAAAGGCGCACCATGACCTCGGTGTCATAGTCCATATAATGCCCGCTCAGGCGTGACTGCGTGAGGCTATCTGGCAGGGGGTAGATGCGCATGCCACACATACTGTCCTTGATGTCAAAGGACATGGTCTCCACCCAGACCCAAAAGTGGGTGATATAGCGGCCCAGCAAGCGCCCTGTAGGGATAGAGTCATCGTATTGCGGGAGGCCGGAGATCAGGGCTTGTGGTTCTTGGGCAGAGAGCTTGAGCATCTGCGGCAGAGCGGTAATATCATGCTGGCCGTCTGCATCAATTTGAATGACGTGGCTCAAACCAAGCTCTTGGGCTTTAGTCATACCCGTAACCATGGCGACGCCCTTGCCGCGATTGGTCTCATGGCGCAGGAGCGTCACTTGGGGATAAGGTGCAATAGCCTGCGCAATCAAATCTTGCTCGGCTGCATCATTGCCATCATCGACCACGATGAGAGGAAAGCCAAAGGGAGCAAGTTGCGCCAGTACCGTATCGAGCACGGTGCCGTGGCGATAGCAGGGGATGATAAAGCCGTAAGATAGAGTGTTCATGAGCCATCCTGACCTCAGGCCTGCTCTAAGGTGATATGGCCACTTGAGGCAATGATTTCAGTGTGAGCGTGCAGCACGTAGTAGGTGAAACTAAGCTTGGTGCCGACGCGCTTGAGCTCTAAGCGCACCTGATCGTGGGGGCGGAGCACATTTGTAAACTTCATGGCCGGAGCGCCAACAAATTGCAGCTGTGGCTCCAGCTCATGGACGCAGTCCATTAAGAGCTTCAGCTGCGCGACTGCGGGGAGGATAGGGAGCTTAGGGAAGTGGCCCTGAAAGTAGAGCAGGTTGGGATCTAAGCTAAAGTGAAATGTCGCTTGCCCCGCATCTTGCCAATGGGTGCGCTCGACGGTAAAAGCAACTGTGTGGTGCATAGGAATGAGTGATCCCATAATGGGTGGAGTTTGCAGGAGCGCGGATGTAGAGCGCGCAGGGGCAGCACCAACATCAAGATAAAAGGTCAGATGAGCCCAAGCCTATCTGGAGCCTATCTGGAGATAGGGGCGTGCTTGCCCAAAATGTCATCGCTTATTAAGTCAGTAGCTCCATAGTGCCTTCACTGTGGTTGTGCGTAAGCCTTTTATGAGGTGCGTGCCATAAGCTCATTACGTGTGCGCAAAGATCTCATGGCGTGTGAGCAAAGAGCTCATTGAGAGCGCGCAGATCGCGTTTGCCCATGGCATTTTCAGGGATAGCTGCGACCTTAAGCAGGATGCGCGGTAGTGCATGGGGCTCGAGCACTTGAGCCAGCTCACGGCGAAAGCACAAGTATGGCGCGCCCGTGATGAGTCCTTGGGAGCCATCAGTTACCACCACCGCTGCGGCGACAAACTCACGCTCGTGACGTGTCACCACCGTAGCCGCTGCGGCCTTAACTTCAGGGAGCGTCATTAGGGCTGCTTCGATGGCCGTAAGAGAGATGCGTTTTTCTGCGATTTTGACGATACGGTCGCGGCGCCCTAAGAGCTTGAGGGTCTTAGCAGGGCCAAGCTCGACGCGATCATCAAGACTTAAGGTTGTAGCCACATGCGCGGAGTGCACCGTGACTTGCTCCGAGGTAACTTCCATGGAGACATCAGGGAAGAGGGTAAAGGGCAAGTCATCACTTAAGGCTTGGCGCCATGCCATGACGCCCGCTTCGGTACTGCCATAAATCTCAGTGGGGGTGACGCCACACCATGAGCTAAGACGCATGCGGTACTTACTAGAGAGTGGGCCACCAGCTAAGATAATGGCGTTGAGCTTGGGGCTTGGCAGCTTAAAGTCAAGGCGCTTGAGAAAAGCAGGTGAGGAGAGCAAGACATAGGCGTGCGGTGGCAGCGCTGCTAACTCCTCGCTATAGTGAATTTGAGGCAAATACAGCGGCGTTTGGGTGCTCCATGGTAAAAACACGCTAAAGGTTAGGCCGTACATATGGTAGGGAAAGACGGTGGAGATAAGCGTGGCGCCGTGGAGCTTCTTGCCAAAAAACTCCGCTAGCACTTGCGCCTCAGCTTCCATTTCACCTACTGTTTTGAGTACACACTTGGGGGTACCCGTACTGCCTGAGGTATAGAGCTCAAAGGTGTCCTCGGGGGCAATGTCCTGTAGCGCAGGCACCACTTGCTCCGCTTGTGCCTCTGGCGCTGCTTGTAGCCCCAGCGCCTCTGACACCTCTTGCTCCTTTTGCCGCTCTGGCTCCTTTTGCAGCGCTGCGGCCTGAGAGGCAAGCTCTAAGGTGGTGAGAGCGCAGCACTTAAGCTGAGAGGTAGTGAGTGCAGGCAAGTCGGTGAGCACAAGATCAAAGAGCTCTTGTTGCTGCAATAGCAAGCTTTCATTGTGATGTCCTAGGATCACGGGGCGGCACTTGAGGCTTAAAACCGCGATAAAGGCCAGCGCAAAGAGATAAGGACAGTCAATCACTAAAGCCACGCGCTGAGCTTGCTGTGCCGCGAGCACCTGTCTCAGGTAAGCGATGCTGGATAAGGCATCGTGAGTGGTGAAGGTGCGCTCGTGATTGTAGGCAATGACGCGCTGCTCCTTAAGCCATGTGGCAAGGGCGCTTTGCTGCTGGTTCTGAGCTGCTTGGCCGCGCTCTTTGGCTTGCAGACGGCGGCGCAGTAGGTATTCAACACCAAACATCAGCCCCATGGCTCCATATGAAAGAAGGCCGTTCCACCACGTCCATATTTGGAGATCGCCTAAAAGTGCCGTGAGCATCGCGATAGTGCCATTGCCGATAAAAAAGAGGCACCACGCTTGGGTAACCCTGCGGGTATAGAGGACAGCTCGCGCACTTAAGTGGGGATCTTGGAGCCGCGCGAGGCGCTCGACCAGACTGTGCTCACTTTTAAGTGACGCGGCAAAGACCACCAGCAGGGTGAGGTTGACGGCCACAGGGTAATAGAGCATAAAGCCGATGGTGCTAAAGCCTATGGATAAGAGGCTAAGCACCACGGCTAAGGCGGCGATAGCAAGACCGGCCCGCACGAGAGAGGGAGGTCGCTGACGCTCTCCTTGAGAGGGCAGACGCCTGTGAGCACGCCAGATCAACACGACGCGTCCACCCATGATCAGAGCGATGAGCGGCAGCACATAGCCTAAGAGATCGGCGGTGTAAGAGACAAAGATGATAAGCGGCCACAGCGCGGTCACGAGCGTGGTGACCAGCGCAGAGATGACCTTGAGGGTACGGCCCATTGACTTAGGACTTAGTCGTGGGTGATCTTAAAGACCACTTCGACCACATCATTGATGGTACGCACGGTCTTAAACTGCTCGGGCGAGAACTTTTTGCCGGTCTTCTTTTGCAGATAGACCACCATATCGATGGCGTCGATGCTGTCTAAATCAAGATCGGTAAAGAGGTTGGCCTCTAGGGTAACTTGCTCGGGCTCAAGCTCGAACTGATTGACCAGCATGGTCTTGATTTCGGCAAAAATCTCATCCTTTTCCATACAAATCTCGGACTGATGACAGGTGGAGCTAAGGGTTGGAGGCAATGATGGCATCATTGCAGAGAGCGAATGAAGTCAGCTAAGGTCTGTACTGAGTAGAAGTGGGCGCGCAGCTGTTCGTTTTCCGCTGAGAGCGTGACGCCGAAAGTGTTCTTGACGGCAAGGCCGAGCTCTAAAGCATCGATCGAATCAAGGCCCACACCATCAGGGCTAAACAAGCCGGCATCGGTAGGGATATCGGCGGTGGTCATGCCCTCAAGGTTCAAGGTGTCAATGATCAGCTGTTTGATTTGCTCCTCAAGTTCCATAGGTGAAGTTTCCCTTACTTGCTGTTTTCATGATTGCAGTTAACCGGTGATTGAGCAGGCGCGTGCGCCGTGCAGTCGATAGCGGCTCTGCCTCCGGCGTTACCTCCGGCGCTGCTTCTGGCACCACAGCTGGCCCAGCCTTTGGCCCAGCCTCTGGCGCCGTCTCCGACATTGCCTCCGGCGCTGCCTCTGGCACCGCTGCCTGCGCCGCAGCTGGCGCTTCTTGATGGAGCGGGGATAGTGCTGCACTGGCAGAGGCAGTGGCGGTAGCGTCATAAAGACGCTCGCCTACACGCAACACATATTGAGGACAGGATTTTGGTACGTGGTACCAGCGCTTTTCCTTGGAGAGAAATTCGGTGCTTAAGCTGATGGTGATCACTTGTAAGGGGTGCCCCGAGTGCACTGCAAGGGCAGCGGCACCACGGCGTAAGCGCAGCTCACACTGTCGTGAGGTACGTGTGCCCTCAGGGAAGATGAGTAAGTTCTCGCCTTGAGCAAGGGAGGCGCTGCCTTGTTGCAAGAAGCCCTCAGGATCGTCGTTGGCAAGATAGCCTGCTGCCTTGATGATGCCGCGCAAGAAGAAGTTGTGCTTGAGCTCTTCTTTGACCACGCAGTTGAGGTGCTTGAGGCGCGAGGCGATTAACACATAGTCGATGAGACTGGGATGGTTGGCTACGAGGATCAGACCAGTGCTGTTATCAAGGCGCTCAAAGTGCTCAAAGCGCACCTTGATAAGGTGCAGCGCACAGAGCAGAAAGATAAAGCCCCGAAAGGTGTAGCTGATGCTGGTGCGGGCGTAGATCTGGCGCTTTTTGGGGTTATGCACTACCACATTGAGCAGGTGAAACCACACCAAAGAGAGCGCTAAGGCGCCCAGATTGAATAAGATAAAGCACAAAGGCGTTAAGATAGCCCGATAGATGGTGTACATAGTCAGGCCCAATTAACCGCTGTTGTCAGCTTAAGGTGTAAGTGTTGCCGTGGCAGATTGAGGGTAAACTCACGGGCGCCATTGCGCAGGGCCCGCCATGCGGCCAGGGAAGCAGGGAGGTTAAGATCAGGCTCCATATCAGGATTGGCGGGGCCGATGCTGACCTCAAAGCCGCTGCCGCGCCGCAAGAGATAGGCGCTGGCAAAGGGCAGGGTGAACTCGTTTGCTGCAAGGTGGGGGTGATAAAACTCAGGGACAGCGCCATCGCAGTCCACTACCAGCACTTCTTCATATTGATCTTGCAACATGAGATAGGCTTCGGTCAAAGCGGCGCTAAAAGACTCATGCGAGGCCGAGACGGCGCTCACGGTGAGCGGGCGTTTGGTCATGATAGTGAGATTGCCAGGAGCACTGTTGTTTACTGACAGGGTAAAGTCAGTAGGAGAAACGTCACGCTGCTGCGCTAAGGCGGTAAGGATGCGGTGATTACGCTCAAGCTCAGAGTGGTGGCTGGAGTAAACCAAGGCCTGAGTTTTATCTCCTAACAGCTGCAAGGCGCAATCTAAAGCCATACGTTCACCGGTGGTGAGGCGTCGCGCCATCATCATGGGAATACGGTTGCTCTTAGGAGCGGGTAACAGGGGGTTAACGTGCCCAGTAGAGAGAAAGTCAGCGCAGCCTGCGGCAAAGCCGAGGGTTTGCGCGGTGGCGGCCACCAGTTCACAGGAAAAGTGATAGCTCATGGTGGCGTCTCCTAGGACTTACGGCACAAAAGCAAGGTGTGGCCTAAGCCGAGGTTGTCGTGGCGGGCGTTGAGCTTAAAGCCCGCTTTTTCCACTAAGGCGATAAAGTCTGTGGAGCGGTAGAAACGGCTATTGCCGTTGGCAAGAGCGGTAAAGTACAGCGAAGTGGCGTTAAGCGCCAAAGCGGCAGCTGCAAAGCGCTGGGCATCAGGAAAGAGCTCGAGGATGCACAAGGTGCCAGTATCGGGGAGAGCGGCATGCACGCGCTTTAAGATGGCCACAATTTCTTCAGGGGCAAAGCAATCGAGAAATTGGCTCATCCACCAGAGGTCAGCGCCGCGAGGAAAAGGCTTGTCTTCTAAGACATTGACCGCAGCAAAGGAGAGGCGTGAGGCAAAAGATTGATCCCTGAGTTCCCTTTGCGCCAGCTCAATTTGCTCCTTGAGGTCGACAATGGTGACTTGCACCTCAGGAAAGGCGTGCAGAGCGGCTTGTGCAAAGCGTCCGGTATTGCCACCCACATCGAAGATATGGCGTGGGTTGAGCGCAGAGAGGAGGTTTAGTGCTGGGGCAAAAGCGGCGTCGGAGTAAAAGTGATCGTAGGTAAACCAGCTGCTGCGTGCAGGTTCAGGTAAGCTCGACAAGTGGGGATAGATGATGCCATCGGTAAAGCCAAAGACCTTTAGGCCCTCCGCGCGTCCTGACTTTAAGGAGACCTCGAGCTGATCTAAGGCTTGATAGCACACGTCCTCGGTGAAATCGAGGTTAATGGCGCACATGCGATCATCAAGCAAGAGGTGGCCGGTTTTGGTCAGAGTAAAGCGCCCGTGGTCATCCTCAATGACCATGCGTCCAGACAGTCCCATATCAAGCAGCACCCCCACAGCATAGGCAGAGAGACCTGTGTGCTGGGCAATCTCAGCTATAGTCAAGCCTGAGGTGTGATGTGCTGCTTTGAGAGCGGCAAATACTCCCAAGCGCTTGAGTAGCACCGCGCTTTTGAAGAGCATAGGGGCAAAGCAGATGGTCTGAGCCCACGAGATAGCCTCCAGAGCTGTGGCGTTATCTTTGTCGTAACCGAACATGGGGGCAACTACTCCGACCAAGTAAGAAAAGAGTCCGCGCTACAAGCAAGGCCCTATCGCGGGAGCTGAAAGGGAGCTGAGCCATTCTTGTGGAGCAGAATAGTGTGAAAGGCAAGTGGTGGGTGGTAGGGGCTCAAAGGCGATGAAACAGGCTATAGCTTAAGTGCGTATAGCCTGTTGATCATGGCGTAGCTTAGGGGGCAGCTAGCGTGCTGCGGCAGCTTGCAGCAGACCGATATCGATGTCGTGCTTGAGGTTATTAACCCAGCGGTTGTAGTTGCGGTGGATGGTGCCCGTGCCTGGGTTGTAATCCATAGCGGTTGAGGAGACGTAGGAAATGTCGTAGCTGTCGCGGTCGTAGGTGATATTGACCTTGACGGAGTGACCACGGGCAATGTAAGTAGCCTCGTAGGTGTTGTTGCCGATGTCCTTGAGGATCCAGTTACGCATAGCACCGGCGTCTTTGATGGCCTGCTTCACCTCAGCGGTGGTAACGCCACTAGGAATCGAGCCACTGTATTTGAGCATTGATGTACTTGTACTGCAAGCAGCTACACTGAACATCATAACGATGCCAACACATAAGGCGGTGAGAAAGGACTTTTTCATAGCAGCAATAGAGCGCAGCTAAAGCCATATTGCAAGGCGCAAAGCAATCCTCGGCAAGCATCTGGCTAGGCCACGCAATCTCCTTACTTGGTGGAAAACGAAGCTACTTTTGGGCACAAAGGCAGCCAAGACACTTTGGCTTAAGAATCAGGCTTGCTAGCAGCTACAAGTTACTGACCTTTTAGCCAAATTAGTATGTGGTAAAACGCGCCAGCCATTTATCTATTCATCTGCTTATCTATTTAAGACAGCTAGTACTGAAGATGTAAGGGGAAGCAAACCCTATATGATTAAGGGATACGTAACAATATTCCATCTCTATTGTCACCTGTTAACACACCAAGACAAGATACAACTCATAGATATACAAGATAGATCCATAAAACGAGGCAGGCAGGCAGGCAGGCAGGAGGTATCTGCATCAGGTGGTGGGTAGCATCGTATTTTTGGCTAATACAACACGAAAGCACGCTGTTGCAGGCTCCTTAGTGCTTAGAGGGGAGAGCGTGTAGCACCAACATACCTAACACACCTCAAGGATGCCCATCACAAAGGCCATTGCAATGGTGCTCCTGCTTTCTTGCACCCCTTTGAGGTGGTTAACGGCAAAAGCCATAACCTCGGCTCATGCAGGGCGTGGCTTGTACCCAGTCTGCTGATAGCCGACTTGGGGCTTTCTCTCCACTACAGTAGTAGCAGCTGAATCTCTGGCCTTAAAGAGCGATTTTCGGCACCGCCAGCGCGCTGCACCTACGCTAACGCTGCCTCTTCATCCTTTCCCTGTGCAAGTTTAAGCAAGAAAAGCCATAAATGTGAGCGCACCGCGCATTCTCTGCTGCGCAGCAGAGCAACTATTGGCTATAATGATTTTTCCCTCGCATCGTTTTAACACCCACCTTGTAATCAAGGTGTTTCCGGCCGTCTTGACAAGCTGTAGGAGCTGGCAATGGCTAAAATTAGACCTCGTGAACGAGCTGCAATCATCCAGTCACTGCGTGCAGGTGTAACCCCGCGTGTCGGCCTTGAACATATTCAGGTCGGACGCGTCAACGAAGTGAAGGCGATGATCGAAGAGCTGGAACGAGTCTGCCAAGGCGGTAGCTGCTTTAAGATCGTCGTCGGTGATTTCGGTGCTGGTAAAAGCTTCTTCTTACAGCTAGTCCGCTACCTAGCGCTTGAGAAAGGCTTAGTGGTGGTCAATGCCGATTTAGGCCCTGATCGCCGCTTACAGTCCTCTGGTGGTGGCCAGGCCCTCTCCCTCTACCAAGAGCTGATGCGCAACATGGCAACCCGTGCCCACCCTGAGGGCAATGCCATGATCCCTGTGGTGGAGAAATTTATTACCACCCAGATTAATGAGGCTGAAGTTACTGGGGCCTCGGTCAGCGCGGTTATTAAAAAGAAGCTGCAATCGCTCTCAGAGCTGGTGGATGGCTATGACTTTGCTGAGGTCATTGCCAAGTACTACCAAGGTTACGAAGAGGGTAACGACGAGCTCAAGCAAGCGGCTGTACGCTACCTGCGTGGTGAGTACCACACCAAGACCGAAGCCCGTAAGGACTTAGGGGTGCGTAGCATTGTCACCGATAGCTCGGTCTATGACCACTTAAAGCTCATGGCGCGCTTTGTGTGCCAAGCGGGCTATAACGGCCTCTTGGTGAACTTAGATGAGGTCGTCAACCTCTATAAGCTCTCCAGCCCACGGGCTCGCGCCGCCAATTACGAGCAAATCCTGCGTATCCTCAATGACTGCCTGCAAGGCAGTGCAGAGCACATTGGCTTTATGTTTGGTGGCACCAACGACTTCTTGCGTGACACCCGTAAGGGCCTGTACTCCTATGAGGCGCTGCACTCGCGCCTGTCGGAGAACACCTTTGCGCAGATTGCCAATGTGGTTGATTACCACGGGCCGGTGCTGCAACTGGAGAACCTCTCGCCTGAGGAGCTCTTTGTGTTGCTGTGCAACATCCGTAATGTCTTTGCCAATGGCGACAAGGACAAGTACCTGCTGCCAGATGAGGCCTTAGCAGCGTTCTTACGTCACTGTTCACAGAACATTGGTGAGGCGTACTTTAGAACGCCACGCAACACCATTAAGGCCTTTGTCGACCTGCTCTCGGTGCTGGAGCAAAACCCAGAGATTAAGTGGCAGTCGCTGATTGACAGCGTGCAAGTGGCCAAGGAGACCGATCCGTCCTTAGTGACGATGCCTCAGAGCAACAGCGCGGAGAGCAAGGACGATGACGATGAGCTCTCCACCTTTAGTCTGTAGTAGGGAGGCCCATGGTGATTGCCAGCAGAGGTGATGTGGCCTGTGGTGTAAGCACTACGGCAGGGGCGGGAGCCTAAGCGCAGCACAGTTTTTTGGAGGAAGGGGCTCATGTCGAATGCTGATAGTGAACAGCCGTCAAAGCAGGCACAGCAGTTACCAGCAGGCGCGCCAGCGACTTCGGCGTCGCAGGCAACGGAGCAAGCTTCCTGTGGCGCTTTAGACCTGCTCCGTGCGTTTGAGCAGCAAAAGAAGACTGCTCCTGCTGACACCACTGCTGCTACATCTGCTGACGCAGCTGACACTGACAGTGACGACGGTAAGCTACAAGCAAACAGTAGCTTTAGTGCCTTACTGCAAGCGGCGCGGGCCTCGGGAAAGCAGCGTGAGGATGATAACGCTGCCGCTAGTGCCGATACTGATGCTGAGGCGCAGGGCACGGCGAGCTTTTTAGAGCTGCTCCATGTAGCCACCGGCGGTAGTGCCCCTACCCCAAAGACTGCGGCATCCCAATCGGACTCCATTCAATGTGAGGGTAAGGCTAAGGCTAAAGGGCGTCTGTCTGGGCCGCAACCAGAGGATGATGCGGCGACAAGCGCTAAGAGTGACACTTATGAGGTAGCGGGCTTTGCCGCGCGCTTAGGCGTGGCGCAAAGTGAGCAACAAGCAGCAGTCGCACGCTTTAAAAAGCTGTGGCAGGACAAAGAGCAGTCCACAAGCACAGCACCAGTAGCTGCCTCTAAGGAGAGGCCATCCAGCGCCACCACATCAGCTGCGTCAACCACGTCTGCTAATCAGGCTGTGCCTCCTGTGGGTAGTGGTTCTCAGGTGGTCGCCGCCGCTGTGAGTGAGGTCAACCTCCACGACTCGCAGTATTACTTACAACAGCTCGATCCGCTAGTCTGTCGCTGGATTGGCCGTCAAGGCTGGCACGACCTGCACCCGATTCAGAAGCTGGCGATTGGGCCGATCCTTGAACACAAGGATGACGTCATTATCTCGGCCTCAACGGCCGCTGGTAAGACGGAAGCGGCCTTTTTACCAGTGCTGACCTACGTTCGGCGCAATCAAGAGCACTTAAGTGGGGTGCAGGTGCTGTATATCAGCCCGCTTAAGGCCCTGATTAACGATCAGGCGCGCCGCTTAGCCGATATGGCCGAGAGCCTCGGGATTAAGATCACGCCGTGGCATGGTGATGTCGCGGTCAATAAGAAAGCCAATCTCCTCAAGAACCCAGCGGGCATTGTGCTCATTACCCCTGAGTCGCTCGAGTCGTTGCTCATCAATCAAAGCACGATTTTTAAGAAGGCCTTTAAGGATCTGTCTTATATCGTGATTGATGAGTTTCATGCTCTGATGGGCGCGGAGCGTGGCTATCAGCTGCAATCGCAATTACATCGCATTGAGAACCTGATTCAAAAGGTGCCAGTGCGTATCGCCATTTCGGCAACCTTTTCTAATGACATTGGCTCGGTGGCGTCCTACCTGCGCGCCAATAACAGCACGATTAATTGTCAGCTGGTGACATCTAACCAGCACACCACGGCTGCACTGGCAGTCAAGATCCTCGGTTACCAGATTGCAAAGCTTGAGGTGGCTGAGCCACGCCTGCTGCTACCAATGATGCACGATGTGGCCATTGAGGCGGTAGCGCACGATATTTATCGCTTGCTGCGTGGTAAGAACAACCTCGTCTTTACCAACTCACGTGCAGACACCGAGAAGCTTGCGAATAGCTTAAGTAAGCTCTGTCATGAGGGGCGGGTGCCTAATGAGTTTTTCCCGCACCATGGCTCGCTGTCTAAAGAGCTGCGTGAGACCTTAGAGCATAGACTGCAAGATGGGCGCTTACCAACTACGGCTATTTGCACCTCGACGCTGGAGCTGGGTATCGATATCTCAGATGTGCAGTCGATTGCGCAGTTTGCGCCGCCGAGCTCAGTAGCGTCGCTACGCCAGCGCTTAGGCCGCTCGGGCCGTCGTGATGGCTGTGCGGTGCTGCGCCTCTTTATCCCTGAGTACGATGCCTCAATTCATCGCTTAGCGACCATGCTGTGTGAGGATACGGTGATCAGCGCGGCGTCGATTAATCTGCTCTTACAGCGTTGGTATGAGCCGCCGCTGCAGCAGGAGTATGCGTTTTCGACGCTGATTCAGCAGACGCTGTCGGTGATTGCCTCCTATGGCAGCGTGAGTGCAGCTAACCTCTACGAGCTCTTATGTAAGACGGGGCCATTTGCGCTGACCACACCACAGATGTATGCACAGCTATTGCGCTCGCTGGGCTCGTTTGATCTCATTGTGCAGCTGCAAGATGGCACCTTGACTCTGGGGGTAGAGGGAGAGCACCTCGTTTCCAATTATGAGTTTTTTGCGGCCTTTAATAACAACCGTGACTACCGCATTGACCATGATGGGCGCACGATTGGCCGCATTCCGTTGCTGGTAGCCCTCAAGGAGGATGACACCTTTTTATTTGCCGGTAAGGCATGGCGCGTCACGTACTTTAATGAGCAGAAGCGCGTGATTGGCGTGAAGCCGAGCCAGAGCAAAGCGACAGGCTTACCGCTGTCGGGTATGGGCGGCTTGGTACACGATGCGATTCGTGAGGAGATGCTGCGCATTTACCTCACGGGTGAGGTGCCACCTTGCCTTGACCAAAAGGCTTTGCGCAACTTTGAGGAGGGGCGGGAGTGCTTCTTTAACCTCGGTCTTGAGCACAAGGTGCTGGTTGAGGGGCCGATGGGCATTGCGCTGTTCCCATGGAAGGGAGATCGTATTTTGGATACGGTGGTGCTGATGCTCAACAAGGCGTCGATTGCGGCTAATCGCACCAACTCTCATATTGAGTTGGAGTATGCGAGCATGGCGAACTTAAAGTCAGCAGTGACTAGCATCTTGTTTAAGGGGGAGGTTGAGCCCACCGAGCTTTTGACCAAGGTGAAGAACCTCGACTGGGAGAAGTTTAACTGCTACTTGCCGCAGGAGCTCAAGTACATCACCTACGCGCATACCCACCTCAATATCCCTGGCGCTCTGGAGTTTTTCCAGAGGCTGATGCGCGAGCTGTAGTTGTCGTGCGGACTGTATTCAACTCCTGTGTTGCTGCCACCATCACCATCACCGCCACTACCACCATCGCCAGCGGTGCGCAGCGCTTACAGCCGACGGTGCTGTGCACCGCACGATCTTGAGGGGAGGCTGCAAACCAAGCGACTTACCTCGAAGTGATGCAACCTTTTGGTGTGGGCTGCGTTGCAGCCAGCCAGCCACGCTGCCGTCTTAGCGGTGCTGTGCACCGCATGATCTTGAGGGGAGTACGGTGGCTAACAGATACTCCCGCAGAGAATCCCGCAGAGCGGGCAGTCCTTAACCATTGTAGGTTGCTCTTGATAAAAACCTTAGCCTCTCCGCTTGTTTGAGGTTATTTTCCCAAAGCTTAACAACACCACCTTATTAGGAGACAGCAGCGCTGCAAAGCCTCGCTGTAAAGATGCCATGATCGTAACGCGCCGCACACATGTGGATGACTCCGCCTTAGTCCCATTCATTGGTGACCCCCTCTTGCGCCAAATCCTCGCCGATCGTGGTGTACAAACTCCAAACGACCTCGACACCGAGCTGCAAGGCCTTCTGCGTCCAACTCTCAAAGACATCGATAAAGCCGCAGATATCATTGCCACTGCCATTATGGAGCAGCAGCATATCCTGATTGCCGGTGATTATGACGTGGACGGTATGACCGGTACCGCCTTAGGTCTGCGCTGCTTAAAGGCCTTTGGTCATGACCCAGACCGTGTTCACTTCTATGTGCCATCACGCTATGAGCACGGCTATGGCCTCAATACAGACGTCATCAAGAAGTTCCACCAAGAGCAAGTCACGCTGGTTATCACCGTCGATAACGGTATCACCGCCCATGAGGCTGTAGCGGCCGCGCATGAAGTTGGGATGCAGGTCGTTATCACGGATCACCACGAGGTGCAAAATACCATTCCTGCCGCCGATGCCGTGGTCGATCCGAAGCGCCCCGACGATGACTTTGCCTCAAAAAACCTGTGTGGTGTGGGCGTGCTCTTTTATGTCATGAGTAAAGTGCGCTCGACCCTTGTGGAGCGTGGCTATTATCCAGACTTTAGCCATGCGCCTAGCATGGGCCAGTTCCTAGACTTAGTTGCCGTCGGTACTATCGGCGATGTCATGGCCTTAGATAACAACAATCGCCGCATTGTCAAAGCCGGTCTCAACCTCATGCGGCAAGGCCGCTGCTGCGTGGGCTTGGTAGCGCTCATGATGCACACCAAGATCGATAGCAATAAGGTCAATACCATTGATTTGGGCTTTAAGATCTGCCCGCGTTTTAATGCGGCAACACGCATTAAGATCGCTACCAATCCGGCGATTGATTTACTGCTTTGCGATGACTTAAATCAGGCGATGCAATTGGCCACGCAGCTTGATTTGTGCAATCGCCGTCGCTTAGATCACGAGCAAGTGATGCTGGCGCGAGCTAACGAGCTCTATGACGACTTAGCAGCCCGCTATGCTGCCACCGTCGCTGCCGCTGCTGAAGCGCCAATTGCTACCGCCGCTATTCCCGCTGCCGTGGCTGGGTTGTTAGGCACAAGTGACAGTAGTTCCGCCTCAAGCGCAGAGGCAGGGGCGATGGTGGCAGACTCTCTGGAGCAAGAGGACCTTGCGGAGCTGGTGCCTGCTGACCTTATGGGGCAGGGGCAGGCGCAAGAGCAAGAGCAGGTAACCAGTGATAAGACCCCGCAGCTTGCAGGTGTAGTGCTCTTTGATCCGTGCTTTATGAGTGGCCTTGTGGGCTTAGTGGCCAATCGCTTAAAGGAGCGCTTGCACAAGCCATGTTTTATCTTTAGTGGTGACATGGGTGTGGGCATTGATGGCGGTTTGCAGGTGATGCTGGGGGTAAAAAGCACACAGGAGCTGGAGGCTCTGAAGCAGCAAAACCATGGGATGGGGCCGGAGCCGGTGCACGAGTACAACACCTTTTCAGAGGCGTTACGGGCGCAGCTGAAGCGCCTCGATCCGGAGACGCATATTGTGGGCTCGGGGCGTTCATTAGAGGGCATCGATCTTATGGATGTGTTTGCCTACATCAAGAGCAAGGCGCCTGATATCCTTGTGGCGGGTGGCGGCCATGCGGTTGCTGCGGGTGCCACGATTAAGCTTAAGGACTTACCACAGTTTACGCAGCTGTTTAATGAGGGCTGTGCGCAATGCAATCACGAAGAGCAGGTGGTGGGGGCGATGACGGATGGCGCGCTTCCGGATACGCACCTGTGCTTAGCTTTTGCGCGGGATTTAGAGCTGTTGGGGCCGTGGGGTAAGGATTTTGAGGAGCCTACTTTTGACGGCGATTTCCACGTGGATAGCTGCAATATTGTCGGTAACCGCCATTTGCGGCTGAAGCTGCGCACGGCGGGACAGCACGTGGTGGAGGCTATTAAGTTTTGGGCGTCGGTGCAGGAGAAGGCTATTTTGCCTGATACCAATGTGCGGGTGATCTACAAGCTGGCGATCGATCGCTATAACAATAACGAGCACCTGCAGCTGGTGGTAGATGCCCTTGAGCCGATTTAGGCGCGGCTGCTCCTTACGCACAGGAATGCTGCAAACACTCTGGGTAACCAGTAAGTAGGTAACCTAAAAGCGCCTATCGGCGCCTTATCTCGAGAGTAACGCCTTAGCAAACTCCTACTCTCAAGGTAAAACACCTGATTGTAGGAAGTTACCTCCTTTGAGATTTGTTGGGATACTCACCAGTAACCAGTAACCAGTAACCAGTAACCAGTAACCAGTAACCAGTAACAAGTAACAAGCCGCCGCACGGCGCCTAACCTACCCTAAGTGGTTGGTGTGAGCATCTTGCGGCGCGACTGTCCTTACCTCAAGTTGGTTCACTGGGAGTGACGCCGAGGTGCGCCATAAAGTGCAGCCTCCGTGATGGTGGTGTTTTGCCTGAGAGAAAAACGAAAGCCCGCACGAGTGCGGGCTTTGAGAGTATTAGCAGGAAGAACGAAGAATCAACTGGAAAGCTTAGTTCGTAGCTTGCGCTTGCAGACGACGCTCGCAGTACATCGCCGCGCCAATAATGCCAGCTAAGTTTAAGGTCTCCGCTGGAATCACGCGCGCTTGCTCTAAGTTAATCTGCTCCGAGAACTTCTCAAACTTCTTGGAAGCACCACCGCCTAAAATGAAGAGGTCAGGCTGCACCAAGAACTCAATGCGGCACAGGTACTCGTTAAAGCGCTTGCCAAACTCCTTCCACTTTAAGTCCAGCCTCTCACGAGCCGAATCCGAGCAGTAGCGCTCAGCATCGTCACCATGCAGCAGGATGTGGCCTAACTCAAAGTTTGGCAGTAACTCACCATTGAAGAACATGGCCGTGCCTAAGCCCGTGCCAATGGTCACAATCAGTACCTTACCGCGCTCGTTGCGACCAGCACCAAAGCACATCTCCGCTAAACCAGCCACGTCAGCATCGTTAGCCACAAAGACGTCTGTGCCTAAGGTGTCAGAGAGTAAGGACTCAATTGGTACACGCATCCAGCTCTTGTCGACATTGGCCGCCGTTAAGACCACACCATTAATTACACGAGCAGGGAAGCCGCAAGCGATAGGGCCCTTGTAGCCAATGGTCTTGACCAGCTCCTTAATGGTCTCGGCCACAGCTTGTGGCGTGGATGGTTGTGGCGTCTTTAAGCGCAGACGCTCTGTAATGAGCGTGCCCTTATTGGTATCAACAATGGCTCCTTTGATGCCGCTACCACCGATGTCTATGCCTAATAGTTCCATCTTCTTAAGGCGCGGCAACCTCAACCACAACATCCCCGCAGCGCGGTTGTTGCAGCGGTTTTAGGCAGATGCGCCTCTCCTTTCTTATTGCGAACAGAAAACACAGCGACCGCACAAATGTGGGGGCTTAGCCATTATAAGAAAGAAATCCACAGGCAAACGTGCCCATGAGTAGCATTCGTGTTCTTGGTCACAATACTTTGTGCGAAAAGTAGCAGCACGCGCAGCCTTGAGGCCGCAGTAGCGCCTGCAAGAGGGTAAAGTGCAATCTTTAGGAAGTGGCACAGAGGCAGCAACATGATAAGAGCATCACTGTCACAGGGAAAAGCGCTGGTGCGCGCCCAAGAAAAACTCTGGCAATGTCGGTAGCATCACGCTTTTTTGCTAGAAGTAGGGCAGGGCTGCGCTACAATTGTCTCACTTTGTTTTGTCTCTTTGCCTCCAGAGTGTTTCTTTTACTTTCCTTTCATTGCATGGGGGTCAAGGCAGCATCAGCATCAGCTTTAGCATGCAGCCTTGAGGCTGTGCGTTCGGGCGGGCACATGCGTGCGGGCACATGCTGCCAGCGTAAAGTCAATGCTGTAAGACACGCTTGGCGCTGCGCGTTTGCCGTGAAAGGAACGCCGCAAGGTAAAGAGCCTAAGGCGACAGTACTCACCACGGGGAAAGACTTCCCTTTGGCAGGAGCAGGCTGTCACAATGAGGTTGCTGTCATGTCCCTACCACACCAAGTCTTTACGACCCAAGAGATTCGCTTTATCGAACAAGAGCACGCGGCCACCAACAACGGCCACTGCTACGACCTCATGGAAAAAGCGGGGCGGGCGGTCTTTGAGGCGATGCGCCAGGTGAACTCTAACCCTAACATGGTGTACGTGTTAGTGGGTAAGGGTAACAATGGTGGCGACGGCTACATTACCGCAGCAGCGCTGTTAAAGCACCGCATTCCCTTCCGCCTCTTTGCTGTCGGTGTGCCTCATGTGGATGCCGAGGCCTATACAGCTTTCTCCTACTTTACGCAGTTAGGTGGCCAGATTGAGTACGAGCTGCCTGACCTGCAAGAGGAAGCGCAAAACGGCAATAGCCCAGACATCGTGATTGATGCCCTCTTAGGTACTGGCTTAGAGAGCGCGCCGCGCGATCCTTTTGGCAAGTGGATCGACTTTATCAACAGCACCAAGGCCTACGTGATCTCGGTGGATATCCCTTCGGGCGTTAATGCTGACACCGGTACGGTGTACTCCGATAGCGTTATGGCCAATAAGACCGTGTGTATGCTGGGCTTAAAGCCAGGTCTGCTGACCGGTGATGCCGTCGACTATGTCGGTGAGATCGTGGTCTGTGAGCTGGGGCTTGATGTGAGCTCCTATCACGGCAAGATCGACGCGGACGTGGTGGACGGGGCTTCTTACCTGCCAATCTACCTCTCCAACTACGAAGAGATCATTGCTGACCTGCCAGTGCGCATGCCATCGGCCCATAAGGGGGACGCAGGTAAGGTCTTATTAATCGGTGGCAATAAGGGCTTTGGTGGCGCCATTTCCATTTGTGGTCAAGGAGCCCTGCGCGCGGGTGCGGGCTTAGTTAAGGTCGCAACTGACAAGAGCAATGTCGAAGCGCTTAATGCCTTACGCCCTGAGCTGATGACTGTGGATATGCGCGATAGCCATGCTTTAGCGCAGGCGATTGCGTGGGCGGATGTGATTGCCTTAGGCCCAGGCATGGGCCTCGATCCGGAGAATGAGATCATTATCGAGGACGTGCTCAGTGCAGAGAAGCCAACGGTTATCGATGCGGATGCGCTCAACATTATGGCGCGAGTGGGCTTGAGCTTTTGCAAGAGAGCGATCTTAACTCCCCATCCTGGCGAGGCGGCACGCCTCTTGGGTACGACCATTGATCGCATTAACAATGACCGCTACCATGCAGTGTACGAGCTGCAGCAAAAGTGCGGTGGTGTGGTCTTGCTGAAGGGGGCGGGCACCTTAATTTGCGACGGCAAGAGCATTGTGGTGATTCAAGAGGGCTCGCCTGCAATGGCCTCTGGCGGCATGGGCGACCTCTTAACGGGCATCATTGCGGCCTTAAAGGCACAGGGACTGTCGCAGACCTCGGCGACTTTAGCCGGTGCCTGTATTCATGGGCGTGCAGGCTACCTCTCTGGTGAATTTGCCGGTGTGATTGGTACGGTGGCTTTAGACCTGCTGCCATTTGTTCGCATTCTGGTAAACAAGCGTCCAGGGCTTGTGGAGCAGCTCAATCATATTCAGCAGCAACATCATCATGCGGCGCTGCTTGAGAACTTTGCGGCGTTTAGCAATTAGCGGCCATATCAGCTGACTGACTGGCCAAGACGGCTAAGTAAGCTCAAGAGGGGTATCTGCGGTGAAACGTAGGTATCCCTTTTTGTTCCTGCTCCACAGCGCAAGCCATTACAAGAGTAAAGCAGACTGGGTGCTGGTGGAGAGCAGTGGCGGCAGGTAACGGCGCGGCAGGGCAGTACACAGACGCCGCTGGGCAGCACTAAGCGCATGCTCTGTGCTGAGATTCAAGATAAGGGAACAGGGTGTTGCTACCGCCATATCCTGCCCCCAAGAGGCTTGACGGTTACGCACAATAACGGCTGCAATAGGCAAGCTTAGCCTTTTTAGCCCTTTTGCCCAAAGAGCTTATCTTGTAAGATGTTCTTGTTTCCCAGCGGGGAACGCCACATCCTTTACCGGAGATGCCCTGTACTGGAGATGCCATGCCAACACCAAACGCTCTTTACGCTGCCCTTCCTGAGGAAAAAGCAACCTTACAGCTGGGAGTTAACCTTGCCAGAGCGCTGCCATCCTTGCTTAGCCATAATCAGGGGCGGGCGCTGTGCATTTACTTAGAGGGCGATTTAGGTGCGGGTAAGACCACCCTCACTCGCGGCTTTTTGCGTGCGCTTAACTACGTCGGTACAGTCAAGTCACCAACCTATACCCTCGTCGAAAGCTACGCTTTTACCCAAGAGATGGCAAAACCAGTGGCGACACTGCCTGACTTTAGTGCTGATAGTGCCGACCTCGAAGCGGCCAACATTGAAGCGCAAATCTGTGGGCAAGCCGCTGAGGTGCACGAGACGGTGCCTCAGCTTCAGGTTTACCACTTTGACCTCTATCGCTTAGCCGATCCCGAGGAGTTGGAGCTTATGGGGATTCGTGATTACTTTGCGCACGCCCCATGTGTCTGCCTTATCGAGTGGCCGGATAAGGGGGAGGGCTTTTTACCGGAGAGCGACCTTGTCATAAAGCTTGAGCACCAGAGCACAGGACGGACGCTTACGGTAAGTTCAGTGCTTTTTTCTCCTGCAGAATTGGCACTTTTAACCGCTAATTTGGTCTAAAGCCCCATTGGGTTTCACGCCTGTTGTGTGGTTTAAGCCCATAGGAAGGCCAAGGCGCTACGTCACAGAGCATGCTAAGTGCAAGTACACGTAGTGTTGTCTTGCTAGCGTGCAAGCGTTGCACGCACCAGCTCCTGATGCTAGCTTGGTCAGTCTTGTCAGTGAGGCTCATCGCGCCAGCCCAGCTACGCGCCGTCACGCTCTAAAAGCGCTGCCGCGCCAGTTTGGCATAGTCATGCCTGTTAGGCATAGTCATGCCTGTTTTGAGTTTTTAGTTATGTCAGCATTGCGGCGTATCGTACCTGTCTTTATGTGTTTGCTACTGGGCTTTGTTCTCAGTACTTACGCCTATGCTGATAACATCATGCGCGTGCGTGCCTTTTCTAATGCCGACAAGACGCGTGTGGTCTTAGATCTCGACTTTAATCCGAAGTACTCCACCGCCCTTGATGGCTCTACTTTTATCATCCGCGTTAACGACGTCGATAACTACAAAAGCGCTCAGAACAAGCTGGAGTTAGAGCAACGCTCTGTCATCAAGAAGTTTGAGAAGAACTTAAGCGGCGATGACGTGCGCTACATCTTTACCTTAGAAGGTGCGGGCACCCCTAATGTCTTTGTGCTCAAGCCGATGAATGGGCAAAACTACCGCTTGGTGCTGGACTTTCCCCACACCGCATTGGAGCGCAGGCCACAGCCTCAAGAAGAGGTTAAGGTCTTAGATCAGCAGACAGCCTCTAAGCTCGTAGGTACCGGCCAAGGTGCAGGCATCCCGCCGATAAAGGTCATTACCATTGATGATGCTGATGCTGCCGAAGATGCCCTCTTAAGCTCGCTGTCGACTGTGGGCGCTGACGGTATCCGAACCATGACCCCTGCACAGGCTCAGGCCTATCAGCAGCGCATGGAGCAGATTCGGGCGCAGCAGGCTGCTGCCCAGCGCTTAGCGCAACAACAGCAGCAAAGCAATGCGCAGGCACAAGCGCAAGCACAGCGTGAAGAAGAGGTGCAAGACACCCCAGCCCCGCCAACGCCATTACCTGTCACGCTGCCAGCGCCTAATCCATACATTATTGCCATTGATGCCGGTCACGGTGGTAAGGATCCAGGTGCCATTGGTAAGCGTGGCGTGAAGGAAAAGAACGTCACGCTGGCTATTGCGACGCAGCTTGCCAAGTACGTAAACTCCAACTCGCGCTTCCGTGGACGCTTGATTCGCTCAACTGACGTTTTTGTGGATCTCGATAAGCGCTCAGAGATTGCCCGTGAGTACAAGGCGGACTTGCTGATCTCCATTCATGCAGACTCGGTGGCCTCTGGCTCGTCGGCGCGTGGTGCCTCAGTGTGGGTGCTGTCGAACAATCGTGCCCAAAGAGAGAATAGCAAGGTACTGCAGGGCGAAGGCTCCAGTCAGCTCTTAAGTGGTGTCAGTGAGGTGCTGTCCTCGACTGATCAGCAAAATCCATATTTAGCGGCGACGATTCTGTCGATGTCCTCGGACAATACGCGCTCGGAGGGCTATACCCTAGGACAGGAGATCCTCGATAAGCTGGGAAAGTTTACTAAGGTGCACAAGAAGCAACCTATCCATGCTTCGCTGGCTGTATTAAAGTCACCTGACATTCCCTCGCTGCTGATTGAGACCGGCTTCCTCTCCAATCGCTATGAGGAGATTCAGTTAAACCAGCCTAACTACCAAAAGCAGATTGCCTACTGCATTTACCAAGGTATTGAGTCTTACTACGAGAAGTACGCGGTGCAGCGCATTAAGACCCGTGTGGAGAGTGCAATGCGTACTGGTGCGGCAAAGGTGGTGACGCATACAGTACAAAAGGGAGACTCTCTGTCGGTGCTGGCGCAGCGCTATAACTCGACGGTGGCTCTGATCAAGGCACATAACAGCTTAAAGAGCGACAGTATTCGCATTGGCCAGAAACTGCTGATTCCTGAGGTGCGCTAAAGCTTAGGGCTTGGTCTTTGTCAGGTAGAGGGCAGTAAAGCAGCTACGTGTAGCAGGTGCCCTTTTACCTTTGAGATCACAGCGCAGAGCCACATTTTAAGGTTGGTCAGAGTCACGGTTTAAGTGGAGTAGGTGCTAGCTGACCTTTGTGATACGGCAGAGCGCATCTTTAAGGGCATTTAGGGGCAGGCATTATTGCGTTGCCATGCTGCTTACAGCTGCTACCACCTTGAGATCAGGCCGCCATTGAAGCAGGCCCCGTGTTGAGAGGAGTCGCAACCACAGCGGAGAACACTCATGGCGATCAAACAGCTCTCGCGACAATTAGCCAATCAAATCGCCGCAGGCGAAGTCGTCGAAAACCCTGCCTCTGTCGTCAAAGAACTGCTCGAAAACGCTGTTGACGCCCACGCCACCTCCATTACCTTAGAGCTGCATGCCGCCGGTAAAAACTACATCAAAGTTAGCGATAACGGCCAAGGCATCCCCCGTGACGAACTGCCTCTAGCCTTAGCTCCACACGCCACCTCCAAGATCTCCACCGTCGACGACCTCGCCGCCATTATGACCTTAGGCTTCCGTGGTGAAGCGCTTGCCTCCATTGCTGCTGTCTCTAAGCTGACGCTGACCTCCAATACCGCAGGGCAGAGCAATGGCTTTCAGGTCGAGGTTGCAGGAGCTGATCAGCACCCTCTCATTGCCCCAGCTGCCCATCCTATTGGTACTTCGGTCGTGGTGCGGGAGCTCTTTTTTAACACCCCTGCACGCCGCCGCTTCTTAAAAAGCGATCGCTACGAGTTTAATAAGGTACGCGACATCTTTGTGCGCATTGCCTTAGTCAACTACGGTATCGAGTTTAAGCTTTTTAATGAGGGTAAGCTCGTCATCCATGCCCCAGCTACGGATAAGGCCGGTATTGCTCAGCGCATTGTGCGCCTCTTAGGTAACGACTTTCGGCAGGACATCATTAACGTCGATAATCACGATCCTGTCTTTCAGCTGGCCATGCAGCGGGTGTATGAGGCCGATGCCTTTGGCATGAGTGTGGACTTTAGAGCCCACCCCGTGGATGCTAGCAGCACTTCTAATTTGCTGGAGCCACCACACCAGCCGGTACTGGGTATTCATGGCATCTTGCTCCGGCCACAGGTTGCGCGCCGTGCGGTGCCTGATAAGGTGGTCTTTTTCTTAAACGGCCGGTGTATGGGCGATAAGCTGGTGCTGCGTGCAA
The DNA here is from genome assembly GCA_949286015.1 of uncultured Succinivibrionaceae bacterium. GTDB lineage: Bacteria > Pseudomonadota > Gammaproteobacteria > Enterobacterales > Succinivibrionaceae > Anaerobiospirillum. The sequence continues at coordinate 39,195 of CASEBB010000027.1, forward strand.
TTCGTGAGGGCTTTTTACAGGCTCTTAATGCCAAGCACAACTTAAAGCCAAGTGTGCGCGGTGTGCTCTTTATGGACTGCGATCCGCACATTGTGGATGTTAACGTCCATCCGCGTAAGGATGAGGTGCGCTTTCATAACAGCAATGTCATCTTTGACTGTATTTCCACCACCATTAAGACCGCCCTCCTCTTACAGGGGGTGACGGCACAGAGCTTAGGGCAAGGTAGCCTCCAGCTTGAGTTTGATGCTGATGAGACAATGCAAGGAGACGAGCAGGGTGAGGCGCAGCCACTGTTTCGCGACTCGCCAACAGGTGGCAACAATGCTTTAGGGGAAGCAGCGCCGGTCACAGCTTCTGCTGCAACGGCACGCATGTTCCCTGATGGGGAGAGCTGTGCGACTCTGACTAACGCCACCACCACCACCACCGCTACCCCAACAACCACCGCTATGGGGACTACCAATGGTCGGGACATGACCAGAGCTAGGGGCGAAGCTCTCAGTGGTAGAGGCGCCTCTCGCGGTATGGGCACTATTAGCGAAGATAATGACGGTGCTAAGCGGGCATGGGCTGCTGATAGCGCTCTTTCGTTACAGGGCGCGGGGCAGGGTACGGCCTATCCTCAGGCGCTGGCTGCGGCGAGCTTTACGCGGGGGGAGCAGCGTGTCGAGCGCTTACGGCAAACAGTTGAGCAGTACCTGCAAAAGACGCAGCATGGGGTGTTTTCAAGTGCCAAAACGTGGGCACAGCCAACTATGCGCGGGGCGCTGACGGATTTTACGCAGCTCAAGGCGGGCTGGGCCGAGATGGAGGTGCAGAGACAGGCCCAGCAAGCTGTGCGTGATGAGCTCATCAATACGCAGGCAGTGACGCCAGCTCAGTCTGCACCAGCTCCTGCCACGACTTCTGACAGTGCAGGCTTTGCTGCGCAAACAGCTGAGCAAAGACAAGAGCAGCTGAACGCAAATGCAGCGCAAAGCGCGCAAACTCAGTTTGAGACGCCAGCGCCGTTTGGCGCATCAGTGCAATTGGGCGCAACTGTGCTGCAAAACCAGCCTAGTGAGCTTGAGCTGCAAGGACTGCAAGGTAGGCAGGGGCAGAGCCAGCACAGGGAAATGGCGCAGTCTGCGTCTAACTCCGCTTGGGCCTCAAGGCTCAGCGCGCGCTTAAGCCAGCAAGAGCAACAACGCAGTGCAGAGCACTGGCAACAAGGGGCGGGCGCTGTACAGGGAGCAGTAGCAGCAGAGGCTGCTGACACGGCTCAAGCTGCTACTTATGGTCAGAGAGGCTTTGTCTCTACTGCGGGACAGAGCTTGTCTTCTCAGCAAAGCGCTCAGGGCGAAAGCGCGGATACTAGGGACTGGGGTGAGGAGTCGCCAGATTTGGGCTCTAACCCTAATCCTAACTCTAACCCTGAGGGGGATTTTACCCACAAGAGCATCGGGGCAGAGCAAGGTGCTGACGCTGCCTACGCTGCGGCGGCTGCTAGTGAGGACGACGATGATGAGTCTGAAGAGCAGCGGGAATTTGGACGGCAGGTGGTGGATAAAGCCAACCTGCTGGCCCAGAACATTAAGCTCTTGAAGAAGGCGCGCTTAGCCCGCTTATCACCTTTTGAGCGGCAGCAGTATAAGCTGGGGCTGGTACAGGAGGAGAGTGCGCAGTTTTTATCGCTGGTAGCTCCTAATGTGCTGCTGTTTGCGCTGCGGCATCGGTACTTTTTAGCCAAGGGCTCAGATATCCTCACAGGTTGCTTAGCCTCTGACTATCAAGAGCAGGTGCATGAGGATGAGGTGCTAAGCTACGATCTGGGCATTCCTTTTAGCTTTGCGGCAGCAAAGGAGCTGCTGGCGGCTTTTAAGAAAGAGGAAGTGCGCACAGCGGCACGGCGCTGCGGTTTTGCCTTACAGGCGCAACCTGCACGGGGCATGATTGCCATTATGCGGGCTCCACTGCTCTTGCAGGGGGTTAACCTTGCGCAGGTGTTGCCTCGGGCGCTGCACTTAGTAGCGGCTGGTACCAATAGCATTAATGGGCAGGCGGGACTGGCCTCAGGCTTTGCGTCGCTTGATTCCTTAGTGGAAGCTGATGATAAGCAGCGAGCAGAAGCGCAGGCTCAGGGTAATGTAGCGGCGACGCAGGTTACTCCTACTTTTACCTTAGTGGCGTCTTATGTGACGCCAGAGCAGGGTGGTGGGGCGATTGGTATCAATGGCAGCCACTGTCCACAGCAGCTGGCTCTGCTGTTAGCGGGGATGCGGGAGTGTGAGATTAACACGGAGATGGATGCGCGCACCTTGCTGGCGCAGTTGTTTAGGCTAGAGCAGTTGCGACCGCTCCTTGATAGGGGCTTGCTGCAAGAGCTGAATTTAGCGCAGCTGGCGCAGCAGATGGTGAGCTACAAGGCGTAGGCTACTACGAGGTGTGGCAGACAGGGTGAACGCCACCATCTAAAAGTAAGGTTCAGCAGCAAAACGGCGCATGATGCACCTTACTCTAAAGGTAGACAGTGCCACCGCCACCACCACCACCACAACAACAACAACTTGGAGTGTCAGCTGACAATTAGTGGCTGGGGGAGCTTAGCTGGGCCACAACATATCTCGATGGTGGGTATGAGGCAGTGCCTTACGTGGAGTGTTGGCCGATTACTCTGGAGTAGAGCGTTGCTTGAGTTAGGGGCGGGCGCTGCTAAGCTTGATACACTTAAGCCCGCTAAAAAGCTCACCATTATCCTTGCAGCCACAACCCCCACACTAAGCCCAATTTTGCCGCAACTACAATTAGCGCCATTCTTGTCTGCTAGTCGACTAGATTGAGGCCCTGCCCACAAAAATCACGTTTGCTCTGCTCTCAACTTTTCGCACACGCCTTAAGACTGCTAATATAGATAGGTGCAAGCTGGGATTTTGTTTTGCCGTAAACTGTTGCTTCCCAAGACTAGCTACAGGTGCTATCCCCTTGCTACTGCCCACGAAACGCAGAGAGGAAACAAACCTCTCTTTGGCGTCGCTGTAGGTGGTAAATGGCACGCTGGCTGGGTCGGTGAGGAGTCAGTGCTGCCAGCGACTCTAATTTTCGCTCAAAGTGGGTTTTGCATGTCTGCTGCAAGTACTATCGTCCTCCCTCGCTTGCGATTGTCCTCCAAGAGGGTGATCAGCGCCCAAATTTACGATTTCTTACGTAAGCTCATCATTGAGACCACCATTAAGCCTGGCACGCTCCTGTCTGAAAATGCCCTGTCCGAGCACTTTCATGTCTCCAGACAGCCCGTGCGCGAGGCCTTAATGGGCCTAAGCTATGAGGGACTCTTGTCCGTGCTGCCACAGCGTGGCTCGGTAGTGGAGCGTATCTCTGTCAGTGCGCTGCAGCAGGCGGTCTTTATTCGTACCGCTATTGAAAAGGAGTGCTTGCTCAACTTCATTAAGCTCGACAAGCACACCCGCACGCGCTTATTGCAGCAAATTGAAAAGGTCATTGCGCAGCAGAATGAGTGCGATATGAAGTACTCCACGCTCAAACTCGACCTTGCAGAGGAGTCTTTGGCCGACAAGATCGTTACCGCTGCGAGAACTGCAGCCAATATCAGGCCCTTAAGTCAAGCGCAAGCTGCCGTGGATGCCAAGCGCTTAGCGCTTAACCACATTCCTCAGCACACCGTGCGCACCAGCAAGCGGCGCAAGAGCCCAACGGCCTCGATGCCCGTGACGCTGGCTCCTGCTGCTATTGAGAGCAGCGATGAGGTGATTGACGATGAGCATCTTGTCGCCGAGAAGCGCTTTGGTGAGGTTACAGCAGCTACCTCCGATAAGGAGCTGAGCTTAGACAAGGCTGCGGCTCTTAACTCCGAGCAGGAACGTCAGGAAGAGCAAGAGGCGCGGGAAAAGGAGTGGCGTGCCACCTACTTGCGCTTAGATGACGCTTTTCATGAGCGGCTGTGCTCCATGTCCGGCGCGCCCATGGCGTGGGACACAGTGCAGCTGATCAAGGGGCAGATGGATCGTATCCGCTTCTTTACCTTTCATCAGATCACGCCAACTGAGGTGCTGACCAACGAGCATTGGCAGATCTTTGAGGGGCTGAAGGCGGAGAATTACCCACTATGCCTGACTCTCCTTGAGGCGCACTTAAGCACCATTAATGAGAGCCACAAGAGCGTGATGCGCCGCTATCGTGACTGGTTTAGCCCTGAGTCGCTGGCTCAGCTGGATGCCGAGGATGAAAAGGCGCGCCTCAAGGCTGAAGAGGAGCGCGCGAAGATTAGAGCGCGTACAAAGGCCAGAGGCCGATCCCTCTCTGGTCGCTAATGCTTAACCTCAAGGGGGTCCCCTCTTTTAAGGAGTCAGGTGGCTAAGACGCAGCAGGTTAGGTTGGTAGGCAGACAGGCAAGCAGGAAGGAAGAGGAAGAAGAGATGTGTGAAGCGCTGGTCATCTTAGGCCCAACCGCATCTGGCAAGAGTGCACTGGCGTTACAGTTAGCTCAGCACCTGCGCGCGGAGATCATTTCGCTGGACTCGGCGCTGGTGTATAAGGGCATGGACGTGGGTACGGCTAAGCCTACAGCAGACGAGCTTAGTATCTGCCCGCACCATCTCATTGATATCTGCGATCCTGCTGACAGCTACAGTGCGGCACAATTTCGGTCAGACTGCATTGCCCTTGTCGGGGAAATCCGTGCGCGCGGTGCGCTGCCTATTATTTGTGGTGGCACCATGATGTACTACAAAGCTCTGGTCGATGGCCTCTCCCCTGTGCCTACTTCCACCCCTGAGGTTAGAGCAAAGGTGCAAGCCCTTGCCGATGAGCAAGGCTGGCCTGCGCTGCATCAGCTCTTAGCGCAGTATGACCCTCCTCTGTATGCGAAGCTGGCTCCTAATGATAAGCAGCGGGTGGCGCGGGCTCTGGAGGTGTACTTTTTAACGGGGCGCGCGATGAGCAGCTTTTTACAGCAGCCTAAAGAGGCTTGCCCTTTTACGCGCTTAGAGCTGGTCTTGCTGCCAAAGAACAACGACCGCACTCACTTGCGTGAGGTGATTCGCCAGCGTTTTGTGCAGATGCTAGAGCAGGAGCATGGCTTACTTGAAGAAACGCAAGCTCTCTTAGATCGTGGCATTGACCCTAATGCTCCAGCGATGCGCGCTGTGGGCTACAGACAAGCTGCAATGTACTTACAAGGTGAGGTCAGCTATGAGCAAATGATTGAGCTCGGCGTAATTGCTACGGCGCGCTTGGCTAAGCACCAGATGACATGGCTGCGTGGCGGCTTAAAAGGTGAAGAGAGTAGTGGTAAGGCTGACGCTGCTGAGACGCGGCTTCCACACGATACCACCACAACCACGGTGACGGCTGATGCCACGGAGCGGCATTATTTATGGTTTGAGGAGCCGGATAAGCTGGAGCGGGCGCTTACCATTATGAAGAGCCACTCACAGCTGTGGGCGTATGCGCAGGCAGCGACTCTGTAAAAGAAAAGCACTGGTTGTTCAGAGAGCTCAAGCAGATTGTAGGCACAGAGTATGCGTTATATACTCGATTTTGGAGGCAGAGCGTGCCTCGGTTCGTTAGTGGTAGGGTTATCCGTTGGACAAGAATGAGTAAGGCGATACCTGAAGGTGATGCCGGATGGTGGGGCAGACAGTGTCTCTGTCTAGAGCCAGCGAGCTTGTAGAAGCTGCAGAGGTTGCTTAACCCCATATAGCCATGTAGTAATGGACTCTTGCGTCATTCAGGATCAGCTAAAGGAGCGCTACAAAATGCTCCATGGTGTTGTGACTGGAGATAGCTGCAGGGAAAGAGCTATCTTGTAATGTGGTGAGACTGTCTTATTTTATCTGGGTGTAAGGCGTGGCATATGCGCAGAGGTGACTGCTGCTGGCGCGCCGCTTCTGGCACAGGCACAGGCATAGGCCTCTTTTCAGTGAAGCTTAGCTTAGCTACGCTTTAGCTTAGCTGTACGCCTGCCAGCCTGCTAGGCGATAAGAAGACAGAGCAATGGTTGTTTGGGGGTGCTGCGATGCTGATCTTATAGTTGATCACGAATGCAGGGGATGGTGGTTGTGGTGCAAACGCTATTGCACCTTAGGTAAGACAAGAACTAGCAGACACCTAAGCGTAGGTGCCTTGCTATAGGGCTTTGTTTTGTTTAAAGCAGCCTTTATCCGGCGTTCAGTCGCCTTGGGGCTAAGACTTACCTTGCCACCATGCAAAACATCAAGTTTGTTAGTAGCACTGCTATGGTGTGAGGCGCTACTTTAATGCGATGCACCATGCAGTACACAGAGCCTGTCTTAGAGGCTCACTCAAGGATTTTATGGCGGAAAAAGAATTTACTGCTTTGGGCCCAACCATCTTGGTGCATGTGGAGTTACCACAAGCCAAGAATCAAGAAGATCTCGAGGAACTGCATCGTTTAGCCGAGTCCGCAGGCGCGGAAATCCGTGATGCCATTGTCTGTCGCCGTGACGGCATTGATCCGCGTACCTATATCGGCTCAGGTAAGGTGCAAGAGGTCGCTGCCGCTGTGCAGGCGCATGAGGCCGAAGTGGTGGTGTTTAATAGCCCACTGACGCCAGCACAAGAGCGTAATCTCGAAAAAGAGATCGGCGTGCGTGTTATGGATCGTATCGCACTGATCCTCGTGATCTTTGCGATGCGTGCGCGCACTTATGAGGGTAAGTTGCAAGTTGAGCTGGCACAGCTGCACTACGAGCAAGCGCGCTTAGTGCGTGGCTGGACTCACCTTGAACGACAAAAGGGTGGCTTTGGTTTACGTGGTGGCCCTGGCGAGACGCAGATTGAGCTCGACCGTCGTGCCTTACGCGAGCGCATTGCAGCCATTAAAGAAGACTTAGAGGTGGTGGCGCGCCGCCGTGAGCAAAACCGCGCGCAGCGTAAGAAGAACGCGATTCCGGTGGTGTCCTTTGTTGGCTATACCAACGCCGGTAAGTCCACGCTCTTTAATCGCCTCACCAGAAGTGAGGTCTATGCCGCAGACCAGCTCTTTGCTACCTTAGACCCAACCTTACGCAACATGGTGCTGCCAACGATTGGCAAGGTGGTCTTTGCCGATACCGTGGGCTTTATTCGCCACTTGCCACACGAACTGGTCGCTGCCTTCCGTGCTACCTTAGAGGAGACGGTGCAGTCTGATTTGCTGCTGCATATCATCGACATCGCTGATCCGCGCATCGAAGAAAACATGGAAGCGGTGCAGGCGGTGCTCGCGCAGATTAAGGCCGATCAGGTGCCAAGCCTCTTGGTCTTTAATAAGTCCGACCTCAAAGCAGAGGTGGCAGCTGGCATCGTGCGCGATGAGAGTGGCAAGCCACTGCGCGTCAATGTCTCTGCTAAGACGGGCGCGGGCTTAGACGACCTGTTACAAGCCGTGGCGGAGCTTCTGACCTTAGACCAGTGTGAGTTTACGGTGTGCTTGCAGCCACAGGATGGCAAGCTGCGCTCGCTCTTGTATGAGACCAAGGCCATTGTGGGCAGCAGCTATGATGAGCAGGGCCATGAGCACTTGCAAATCAAGCTTAAGCCTAGCGATGCGGCGCGCTTAAATAAGCTTACTGCGGGGAGGCTGGGGGCTTGTGTGGAGGGCTTTACTGGTAAGGGCCTGCCATGGGAGCAAGAGGAAGATTTTGGCTTTGAGGATGTGGAGTAGGGCTTACAACCTACTCTAGAGCGTCGCTCACTTTAAGTGGGCGTGGTTCTTTCGGGCTACTCTGGTGCCACTTTTAGGAGGGTGGCAATTTTAGGATGGTGGCACGGTTAAGCGCTCATTAGCAGTAGCCACCATCTCATCGCCGCCGAGATAGAGAGAAAGAGAGGCAAGAGCAACATCACCGCAAAAAGCAGCTATCTCAGCGCTACTACCTGAGATTTATGAGCAAGAAGAGCCTGTACGCGCTTGCAAAGCCGTGCTCTAAGCGTGCGCTAAGCGTTTGTGTGCTACAAAGAGCATTTCTAGCAGCGCAGTGTTTGTAGCGCCTTACCTCCCCGCAGGCACGTGTGTCCTTGGGGAAACGCGCCGGTATGACGTCCTCAAAGAGCCTGTGTTGAATCGCAGGCGGGCTAATTTGGTCGTGCTGCCAAAACTAACGCTTTGTTGCTAAAATAGCTAATTTAGCGATTGAATCTGCACTCTTGCTCCGGTCTCAAGCTCAAGATAGGGGACACAGGTTGCACTTTTGTACATGACGAGCCTTTGCTTCTTTAGGCTCGAATGGGATTCTGGTGCCTTAGAGGCGCTGCGGTCGCTGTTTGGTATTGTCTGACAGGATTAGCTTGTCGGCTGGATTGACATACGGCATGAACGAAGAAAATACTTCCACTATGGGCTGGAATCCACCCTCGCAAGGCCCGCAAGGCCCGCAGGATAACCGGCCAAATAGCTCTGATCGTGAGCCACGCAATAGCGGTGACAACGACAATGACGACCCGTGGCAGCGCCAACGGCAGCGCAATAGCGCCAATGGCAATGACGACGGCAACGGTAATGGCGTGAACTCCTTTTTTAAGAAAGCAGAAGACCTGTGGAATAAGAAAGGCAACATGGGGGGCATGGGCGGTAACACCTTTAAGCGCAAGGGCAGCTTTAAGACGTTACTGATCGGCCTCGTGGTGGTCTTATTAGGTGTCTTCATCTTTACCGGCTTCTACACCGTGCGTGAAGCTGAGCGCGCTGTAGTCTTACGCTTTGGTAAGTTCTACGAGGTGGTAGAGCCAGGTCTGCAATGGAAGATTCCAGGTATCGATCAGGCTTATACCGTCGATATTGAGCAGGTGCGCTCCATTCAGTCCTCAGGTGCCATGCTGACCGAAGATGAGAACGTGGTCATCGTGGAAATGGACGTGCAGTATCGCATCTCCGATCCATTCCAGTACCTGTTCTCGGTTACCAATCCTGATAACTCCTTAATGGAAGCTACCGATAGCGCCTTACGCTATGTGGTGGGCCACACCATGATGGATGACATCTTAACCTCTGGCCGTGAGATGGTGCGTCAAGGCACACGTGAGCTTTTGATCTCCATCATTGAGCCATACAAGATGGGTCTGTCCATTGTGGACGTGAACTTCTTACCGGCTCGTGCGCCAGATGAGGTGAAAGAAGCCTTTGACGACGCTATTGCCGCACAAGAGGACGAGCAGCGCTTTAAGCGTGAGGCCGAGGCCTACGCCAATGAGGTCTTACCACGCGCTGAAGGTCAGGTGCAGCGTATCCGTCAAGAGGCTGAGGCCTATCGCTCGCAAGTGGTGTTAGACGCCCAAGGTGAGGTAGCGCGCTTTGAACAGGTCTTACCTGAGTACAATGCGGCGCCAGAAATCACTCGTATGCGTCTGTACTTAGAGACGATGCAAGAGGTCTTAGGCAGCTCTTCTAAGATTATTCTCGATACCCCAGAGGGTTCGAGCCCAGTACTGTATTTGCCAATGCCTACCAACACGGGCGATACCAACAAGGGCAAGAGCAATAGTGTGAGCACTACGCCACGTAGTGGCTATACCACCAGCTCGAGCAGCGTGCCATCTGCCCCATACTATGGGGCGAGCACTAACAGCAGCACCACCAGTACTGCTGCTAACAGTAGCTCCACGCGCAGCAGTAACACGCGCCCTGTTTACGGTTATGGCCAGTCAGGGAGATAGACACCATGCGTAGCTCTACTTTGAACTTAGTGTTAGCCACGCTGTTGGTGGTGTTGTTCTTAGGCTTTAACTCGCTGTTTGTTATCAGCGAGGGCAATGTGGGTATCGTCACGCGCTTTGGTAAGGTGCTGCGTAACTCCGATGCGGAGTTGGCGGTAAGCGAGCCAGGCTTGCACTTTAAGATTCCTTTTATCGATAAGGTGCGGGTGCTGGATGCCCGTATTCAGACCTTAAGCTCTCGTGCTGATCGCTTCGTGACGGCGGAGAAGAAGGATCTGATCATCGACTCTTACGTCAAATGGCGTATTAGCGATCCTTCGACCTTCTACCTCACGACTGCTGGTGGCAACATCATGCAAGCTGAGGAGCTGTTACGTCGTCGTATCAACAACTCGCTGCGTAGCCAGATTGGTCGTCTGACCATTCATGAGATTGTCTCCGGCCAGGAGCAGGCACCACGTTCGGGTTACTCGGTATTAGACAACGTGACCTTAGAGAGCACGTTTGACAGTGTCACGGCCAACCCACAGACGGCTGCTAATACTAACGCTGAAGCTAATACTACCGCTGACGCTAATGCTGATACTGCTACGATCGCCACTACGGACGTCAATGGTGATTCTGACACGGCCAGTGTGAACAGTGATGGTCAGACTGGTGATGCGGTGGAGAACATGATCTCCAACTCCAAGCGTGAGCAGGTGATGCAGAATGCGTTACGCGACTTAGGAAGCAGCTCGGACGAGCTGGGTATTGAGATTGTGGACGTGCGCATTAAGCAGATCAATCTGCCGCCTGAGGTGTCGAACTCCATTTACCAGCGTATGCGTGCGGAGCGTGATGCGGTAGCGAAGTTACACCGTTCGCAAGGTCGCAGAGAGGCAGAGACGATTAAGGCTCAAGCTGATCGCGAGGTGGCGGTGATGATTGCTACTGCGGAGCGTGAGGCGCGTCGGATCATGGGTGAGGGCGATGCCGAGGCCACGCGCATTTACGCGAATGTTTACTCGCAAAGCCCAGAGCTGTTTGACTTTTTACGCAGCATGGATGCGTACCGCGAGGCTATGTCTGCGGGCAATGACGTGCTGGTATTAAAGCCTGATAGCGAGTTCTTCCGCTACTTTAGCGATCCAAAGGGCGGCAAGGACAGCTTTAGATTTGACTTTAACTAAGGGCGCTTGAGCGTGGTTGCAGGGGTAGTAGCTCCTGCAGCTACGCACAAGGGCTGATAAGGCAGCGCAGAGCATAGCGCTGCGGGAAAAGGGCACCTGCTGAGGGTGCCTTTTTTGTTGGTGCGCTGATGGTGGTGCTGAGGTGTGGTGCGCGGCCCTTACACTTAAAGTGATAGGGCGTGATCTTTACCAAAAGTGTAACCCCCTCTCATGAGGGGTAACTTGCCGCCACGCTTGCAGAGAGCTAAAGCGCTTCGCGCTATCGTTATCCCTAAGAAGGCAGTGAGAGTAGAGAGTGGACTGAAAGAGGGTTAGCACTTTGAGTAGTACTTGGTCGAGGGCTTTGTGGCGAGCAAGTGCTGTGGAGAGTTGCTCTTAGGTGGTGTGGTTTTGCGCATTAGTGGTAGTGGTTGCGTACAGTGCATTTGCACTAAATCCCTGACAAATACGTATTTTTAGGATAGAATCGGAACTTTGTGCAGACTTTTGTCAGCACGGTTTCCTACCTCGGACACATGGGGTGGGACAGGAGGTCAGGTCAAGGCACACAGTGTCGCCGTTCCTGTTGTTTTTGCTGTTTTTGCTCCTTGCTTTTGGTTTGGCAGCTGGTCTCTACGGGGATTTACTTCCGCCTCGTGGGGCCCAGATAAAGGCAAGGTCAAGCTGTGTCTACGAGAGAATAAACATGCCTAACAATGTTGTTGTGCTGGGTACGCAGTGGGGTGATGAAGGTAAGGGTAAGGTCGCCGACCTGCTTACCTCCAAGGCCGATATTGTGGTGAGAAGCCAAGGTGGCAATAATGCCGGTCATACCTTAGTTGTCGGAGACAAGAAGGTGGTGGTACGTCTCGTACCATCTGGCATTTTGCACTCCAGCTGCCAGTGCTTAATTGGTTCAGGCGTGGTGGTCTCTCCAGAGGCTTTATTCTCGGAGATTGCAGAGCTTAATGCCTCCGGTATTACCGATGCCGAGGCTCGCATCAAGGTTTCTGCCGCTTCTTCCTTGCTGCTGCCAATCCACGTGGCCATCGATAAGGCCTCTGAGGCTAAGCGCGGTGCTAACGCTATCGGCACCACCGGTCGTGGTATCGGCCCTTGCTATGAGGATAAGATCGCGCGTCGCGGCTTACGCGTCGGTGACTTATACGACCTGGCTGTCTTTAAGGAGAAGCTCAAGGCTCTGCTTGATTACCGCAACTTCTGCTTAAAGAACTACTACAACGCCCCTGAGGTCAGCTTCGACGAGATCGTTGCTGGTGTCGAGCAGGTGCGTGACCGCCTCTTAGCGATGGTTGCTGATATCTCCGCCATCTTAAGCGATGCCCGTAAGGCCGGTAAGAAGGTCTTATTTGAGGGCGCTCAGGGTACCTTCCTTGACATCGACTACGGTACCTACCCTTATGTGACCTCCTCCAACACCGTTGCTGGTGGCTGCTGCACTGGCTCGGGTGCTGGCCCACGTCACATCGACTATGTGTTGGGTATTTGTAAGGCTTACACCACGCGTGTGGGTGGTGGCCCATTCCCAACCGAGCTGGAGAACGAGATCGGTGAGGGTATCAGAAAGCGCGGCGCAGAGTTTGGTGCGGTGACGGGACGTCCACGTCGTGTGGGCTGGTACGATGCCGTGGCCATGCGTCGTGCTGTGGATATCAACTCTTTATCGGGCTTAGCTTTGATGAAGATTGACGTCTTAGACGGCATGGACGAGCTGCAGATTTGCACCAAGTACAAGTTAGCTGACGGCACGGTAAGCGAGCTGCCACCATTAGCCGCTTACGAGTATGCGCAGGTCACCCCAGTCTACGAGAGCATGCCTGGCTGGAGCGAGTCGACCATTGGCATTACTGACTTTACGAAGCTGCCATTAAATGCGCAGAAGTACATCCGTCGCTTAGAAGAGCTCGCGGGTGTGCCAGTGGTGATCATTTCCACGGGCCCAGAGCGCGATCAGACCATTATGCTCGATGATCCAATGGCCTAAGTCTAAGCCAAAGACAAAGACCAAGAAGCTGCGCTTAGTGTCGCAACAGGCACAGAGCACAGCAGTCTAGGCCAAGGGCGTAAGCGACAGACGGCATTACTGCGATCATAGGGGAAGGGGTAAGCCCTGCTTCTGTGGTGGTGGTAATGCCGTTTTGCTTTTGTAGGCAGTGAAAGGCGCGAGCAAGTGGCAGTCACATAAAGATGGTTTGACCTAGAGTTGTCGGCGCATGCCCCACTCGTAAGAGTGGGGTTAGCCGACATTTAGTATTGGGGCTTTAGCCAAGCACAGCGTACACACATCCT